>CAZNOC010000034.1:6223-24776 GCA_964574545.1 uncultured Bifidobacteriaceae bacterium
CTGATCACTCTCCACTCAACTTCCCTGCCTCCATTTCCGTCCTATCCAGCACGACCGGATAGAATCAGCGCCCCATGCCAACTGGCTCGGCCTGCCCGCACTGTGCCTCGCCACTCGACCCGACGGCCGAGGTCTGCCTCGAGTGCGGCCGGCCGGTGAACACCGACGCGGACCACACGCGCCTGCCGGACACGGCGGCGACGTTCGCGCCCGATGCGGCCGGGGCCGACACGCGGCCGCGACCGGCCGCGGCCCCTCCCCACACCGGGTCGCCGCAGTCGGGCGGCTCGGGGTGGCTGTCCTCGTCGGATGCGATCTCCCACGGCCGCTTCGCGCCAGGCACCGTGCTCGGCGGGCGCTACCGCGTCATCGGCCGGCTTGGCCAGGGCGGCATGGGCGAGGTCTACCGCGCCGACGACCTCAAGTTGGGCCAGCCCGTCGCGCTGAAGTTCCTGCCGCCCGACCTCGACCGCGATCCCGCGCGCCTGATGCAGCTCCACACCGAAGTGCGCATGGCGCGCCAGGTCGCACATCCGAACGTCTGCCGCGTCTACGACATCGACGAGGTCGACGGCCACACGTTCCTGTCGATGGAGTTCGTCGACGGCGAGAACCTCGCGTCGCTGCTCCGGCGCATCGGCCGCGTGCCGGAAGAACGGGCCGTGGAGATCGCGCGGCAGATCTGCGCGGGCATCGCCGCGGCGCACGAGCGCGGCGTCATCCACCGCGACCTGAAGCCCGCCAACGTGATGATCGACGGCCAGGGGCAGGTGCGCGTAGCGGATTTCGGGCTGGCTGGGGTGGCCGGCGAGACGCTGCGCGCGGGCACGCCGGCCTACATGGCGCCGGAGCAGCTCGCGGGAGGCGAGGTCACGGCCGCGAGCGACGTCTACGCGCTGGGACTGGTGATGTACGAGCTCTTCACGGGCCGTCGCGCGCTCAGCGCCGCGAACGTCGCCGAGCTGGTCGCGCTGCACGAGGGCGACGGCCTCCCTCCGCCCTCGGCGCTCGTCAGCAACCTGAGCCCCGAAGTGGACCGTGCCGTGATGCGGTGCCTGCACCGCGACCCGAAGGCGCGTCCGGCCTCGGCGCGCGCGGTGGCCGCCGCGCTGCCCGGGGGCGACCCGCTTGCCGCGGCGCTCGCGGCCGGCGAGACGCCGTCGCCGGAGATGGTCGCAGCTGCCGGAACGAGCGGTATCATCTCGACGAGGACCGCGGGCCTCGCGCTCGCGTTCGTGGCCGCGAGCCTGCTCGTCATCACGCTCGCCTACGAGCGCGTGCTGCTCGTCAACCAGGTGCCGCTCGACCGCGCGCCCGCCGTCCTTGCCGACCGAGCGCAGGCGCTGGTCACCGGCCTCGGCTACCCGGCGACGGACCACGCGGTGGCCTGGGGCTTCGGGCTGTCACCCACCGACCATCTCCTGCACGTCGCGGCCTCGTCGTCCGCCGCCGATCGCTGGGCGTCACTCCAGCGTCCGTGGCCCGCGCCCGTCTACTTCTGGTATCGCACGAGCCCGCGCTATCTGGTGCCGCTCGGCAGCGACCCGCGGATGAGTGCAGCGAACCCGCCGCTCGCGTTCTCCGGCCAGGTGACGCTGCTGACCGATCCGGCCGGCCGGCTCGCCGAACTGCACGTCGTGCCGCCTCAGGTGGAGGAACCGGCCGCCTCGCCCGCGCCGATGGCGTGGGACGCGCTCTTCACCGCGGCCGGGCTCTCGATCGACGCCTTCACCCCGGTCGAGCCGGAATGGGTGCCACGCGTCTTCGCGGACGAGCGCCGCGCGTGGACCGGCATCCATCCCGATACCGGCATCCCCGTACGCGTGGAGGCCGGGGCCTACCGCGGCCGCCCCGTACACTTCCTCCTTGTCGCACCCTGGTCGCGGCCGACGCGCCAGCAGGCAGCAGCCACGTCCACCTTCGACGCGGTGATCGCCTCGCTCGCGGGGCTGATCATGCCCGCGCTGATCGCCGGCGCCGCGCTGCTGGCGCGCCGGAACATCAGACTGGGCCGCGGTGACTGGCGCGGCGCGACCGAGTCGGCTACGGCGATGTTCACGCTGCAGGTGGCCGGCTGGATGCTCACGGCCACGCACGTCGCCGACGTCGGGCTCGAAGTGCAGCGCGTGTTCGAAGCCATCGGCGGCGCGCTCTTCTCATCCGCCGTCCTCGGGCTCGCGTACCTCGCGGTCGAGCCGTTCGTCCGGCGCACGTTCCCCGACAGCCTCATCGGCTGGAGCCGGCTGACGACGGGCCACTGGCGCGACCCTCGGGTCGGACGCGACGTGCTGGCCGGCGTATGCGCGGGCCTCGCCATGACGCTGGTCTTCGCGGCGCACAACCTGCTGCCGCCGCTCGCCGGACAGCCGCCGCCCATTCCGATCGCGCGCAGCCTGACGGCGCTCCACGGCCTGCGCGAGACGGTGGGTCTCACGCTCTTCCAGACCGCTTCTGCGCTCCAGTCGGCCATGATCGGCACGACGGGCATCGTGCTCCTGCTGCTGTGGCTGAAGCGGGTGTGGGCAGCGGCGACGGCCGCGGTTCTGACGTTCACGCCGGTCGTGCTGGCCGGCATGTTCATGCCGGGCACGCCGATCCTCGACCTCGCCCTGGGCGGCATCATCACCGCGATCTTCGTCTCGGTGATCCTGCGGCTGGGCCTGCTGGCGAGCGCCGCCGCGCTCGCCACGCACTTCGTGCTGCTTGCGATGCCAATGACGACCGGCCTCGGCTCGTGGCGCGGCACTGTCACCGTCTGGACCGCGGCGCTCGTCGGCGGCGCCGCATTCCTGGCCGCAAGGACAGCGGGAAGAAGTGATCAATTGTCAGTGATCGATTCAAAGTGGAAGGGAGCCAACTCGTAAGCGGCCGGCTCACCCCGACTTTGAACTGATTACTGATAACTGATCACTCCCCGTCAGACGTCCAGCTCCACCACATCCTCCGCCCGCTCCATGATGAAGCGGAACCGCGCGGAGGCGTCCTTCCCCATCAGCTCGTTGATCACGCGGTCGGTCACGAGTTGGTCCGACACGTCCACGCGCAGCAGGCGCCGCGTACGCGGGTTGAGCGTCGTCTCCCACAGCACTTTGGGCATCATCTCGCCGAGCCCCTTGAACCGCGTGATCTCGGGCGTGGCGCGGCCGGTTCTCTGACGGAGAATCTGCTCCTTGTGTGCCTCGTCGAGCGCCCAGAACGTCTCCTTGCCGATGTCGATGCGGTACAGCGGCGGCTGTGCCAGGTACACCTTGCCGTGCGCGATGAGCTGCGGCATGTGCCGGTAGATGAACGTCAGGAGCAAGGTCGCGATGTGGTGGCCGTCGGAGTCGGCATCGGCCAGGATGATGAGCTTGCCGTAGCGCAGGCGGCCGAGATCGAAGCCCTTGCCCACGCCGCACCCGAGGGCGGTCACGAGATCCGCCAGCTCCTTGTTCTCGAGCACCTTCGCCGTCGAGATGCCCTCGGTGTTCAACACCTTGCCGCGCAGGGGCAGGATGGCCTGCCGGGCCCGATCGCGACCCTGCTTCGCCGACCCGCCTGCCGAATCGCCCTCCACGACAAAGAGCTCGCTCGTGATGGAGCCCGGCGTCGTGCAGTCGGAGAGCTTGCCGGGCAGGTTGACGCGGCCGGCCGTGGGGCCCTTGCGCACGACCTCGGCCTGCGCCGCGCGGCTGGCCTCGCGCGCGCGCGCCGACAGGATGATGCGCGCGACGATGGCCTCGGCGACGGACTGGTTGTGGTTCAACCAGTGTTCGAGCGCAGGGCGGACGAGGCCGTCCACAGACGAGGTGATCTCCGGGTTGTTCAGCCTGTCCTTCGTCTGTCCCTGGAACTGGGGTTCCTGGATGAACGCCGACAGCACGCCGGTGAGCCCCTCTCGGATGTCCTCAGCCGTCAGCGTGACGCCCTTCGGCGAGAGGCTGTGGGTCTCGATGTAGTTGCGGACGGCCTTGCCGAGGCCCGCGCGGAATCCGTTCTCGTGCGTACCGCCCGATCCGGTCGGAATGCCGTTGACGAAGCTGCGCAGGTGCTCGTCGGTGGATTCGGTCCACTGCAACACCAGCTCGAGCCTCAGTCCGTTCTCGCGCGACAGCACGAACGGCGCCTCGTGAACGGGCCTGCTCCCGCGCTCGCCGACGATCTTCCGCAGGAAATCAACAAGCCCGTTCTCGTGCTGGAACGTGTGCTTCTGCGCCGACACCTGATCGTCGAAAACGACCTTCACGCCCTTGTGCAGGAAGCTCGCCACTTCGAGCCGCTCGCGAATCGTCTCGGGTTCGAACTCGACCTTCGGGAAGATGGTCGGGTCGGGCCTGAAGAACACCGTCGTGCCGGTGCCGCGGGCGGGGCCGACCTTCTTCAGCGCGCCCGAGGGCTTGCCCTGCCTGAAGCCGAGCTCCCACTGCTGCCCGTCGCGCCTGACGGTCGCCTTCAACTCCCGCGACAGCGCGTTGACGACGCTGGCGCCGACGCCGTGGAGGCCGCCGGCCGTCTTGTAGTTGCCAGACTCGAACTTCCCGCCCGCATGGAGCACCGTGAAGATCACCTCGAGCGCGCTCTTCTTCGTCTTGGCGTGCGCATCCACCGGGATGCCACGCCCATCGTCACTGATCGTGATCGAGGAGCCGTCCTCGTGCAGCGTGACGTGGATGTTCGACGCATAGCCGTTCATGGCCTCGTCGATGGAGTTGTCGAGAATCTCCCAGACGAGATGATGCAGCCCGGCGGCGCCAACGCCCCCGATGTACATGCCGGGACGCTTGCGAACGGGCTCGAGCCCTTCGAGTACGGTGATGTCTTTGGCGGTGTAGGTGGACATGCGGCGGTGGGGGCAATTATACCGGCGTGAGACGTCCGGCGGCCTGGCACCGGGCACAGGTGAGGCGTCGAGCTGATATCGTGTGAGGGAGATGCTCGAGCGAATTGCGCTGGCGGTCGTGTGGGGAGTGTCGCTGACGGTGGTGGGCGCCGTGGTGTTTCTGATCTACACCGTTCAGGTGCAGCGCTCCGTCCCGCCCACGCAGGGGGCCAAGCTGCCGCTGGCGCGGCAGCAGGCCAACCCCTGGGCGCGCTGGTCGGTGACGCAGTCGCTGTCGGCGCACAACGTGCTGATCGTGCACATCGAGACCCGCTATCTGGACGAGGCGATGGGCATCGCCAAGCAGGTCGCAGACCCGATCAAGTTCCGGTACGCCGAGGTGATGATCTACTTTCATCGCCCCGGCCGCCCGGATCTGCTTCCCCCCCGTCGTATCCAGTGGACGCCCGCGAGCGACTACGTGGAGACGAACTACGAAGGGCAGTAGGGCGAGAGCCGCCGGCTACGCCGTCTTCTTGGCTCGCGTCGTCGTCTTCTTCGCGGCCGGCGCCTTCCGGGCGCGCTTCGGCTTCTCCGGCGTCTCCGCCGACGCCGTCTTGCGCGACCGGGCCGCGCGAGCCGGCTTCTTCTGGACCGGGGCCTCAGCCGCCGCATCTTCCGGCGAAGCCTCCGCGGCTTCCGCCGTGGGAGCGGCGGGCACGGCTTCCTCCTGGATCACGACCACGGGTTCGGCCTCGGGGCCCTCGCCGGACTCCTCGCGGTCGTCGCCCGACAACACCCAGCCGAGCGGCACCGTCTTCGGCCGATACGGTTGTCCGGTCGGCGCAGACACCGGTGCGGGCACCGACAGCCCGGGTGACGCCATCTCCGAGAAGACGCGGAGGCCGCCCTGCCGATCGCGCTCGAGCCGCACGAGCCCTTCCTTCTGGCACGCGCGCATCAACTCCACGATCGACCCGTACTTCCGCTCGTCGAATGAGCTGTCCACCGAGCGAAGCAGCTGCTTCATCTGGCGGAGATACATCGGCCAGCGGGGCGGCTGCGGCGGATCCTCCACCGCACGGCGCACGAGAGCCACGCCTTCGGCAAGCACGGCCGGATCCGCGGGCGGCGCTGCGGGCGCGCGCACGGCGTCGCCCGACGAGGGCCGGGCAGACTCGCCCGACATCGCGCGCGCGGGTTCCACCGCGGCATCGGCGCTTTCGCCCACCCGAGGTTCGGCGGCTTCGGTCTCGACCGGCGCCGCATCGGCAGCCGCGCCCGAGTCCGCGAGCTCGACCAGAGTGCTGCGGCCCGTGTGCTTCAGCACCACCACACCGCGTTCGGCCAGCTTCTCGGCGAAATCACGGAAGGTGCTGATGCCGTAGTCACGCTCGGAGAACGACGAGTCGAGCTGCAGGAGCGTGCTCTTGAGCAGCCCGAGCTGCGGCGTGACCTCGCGGTCGACGAGCACCTTGAGCGCGCGCTTGACGAGCGGCACCACCTGATCGAGCTTCATCGACTGCCCGATCGGCTTTCCGCGTTCGGCGCTGCGGCCGCCGCCCTTCGTGCCCGCGACGTTCTCGTAGGCGATGAACTCGGTGCAGTTCTTCTGCATCACCTGGCTCGTGAACGCGCGCCCGCCGACGACGAAGACCTTGCGGTCGTACTGCTTCAGCTTCTCGACGAGCGTGATGAAGTCGCTGTCGCCGCCGACGATCACGAAGGCGTTGATGTGGCTGTGCGTGAACGCCATCTCGAGCGCGTCGAGCGCGAGGTTGATGTCGGCGCCGTTCTTGTCGCCGCCGGGTGTCATGACGCGCTGCACGAGGCGCACCGCGTGGTTGGACATCGCGCGGCCGTAGTCGCCGCGCTTCCAGTCGCCGTAAGCGACCTTGGTCACGACTTCGCCGCGCTCCTTGATGGCCTCAAGGACGGCGCCGATGTCGAAGTTCAGGCCGAGGGTGGTCTTCACCCCGATTTCGACGTTGTCGAAATCGATGAACACGGCCAGCTTGAGTCTGGTCTCTGACATAGAGGTCACGTCAGCTTTCTCTCTGGGGCTCCCGCCCCGAATGCACGTCCTGGCCCGCCTGCCGCGCACACCGCGGCCGCAAGGGCGCAGGGCGCCCCCTGATCTGGCTGAGCCGTAGGAAGTCGATACAACACTGGGAACGAATTACGCGGCGCCTGCACGGTCGGGCAAGGCCGTCGCGTCATCCACACACACTCGACATGGCGCTCGTCGTGACCGTCGGAACGCGCCTGACCGGGAAGCAAACCGCGAAAGAAGCGGCTGCAGGGCTCGTACGCCTGGGTCCGTCAAGGACCGAGGGCAAGGGCCCCGTGTGGAGACAGGTGCAGTATAGCAGGTCTGGCACCGCCTTTGCTCGGTAGACTTGCATGATGACCAGAATGCCTGTCTACCGTCACCTCGGGAGGGCAGTCCTCTCGATCTCGCTGACGGGGCTGCTGACGCTGTCTCTCGCGGACGCCGCCCAGGATCAGTCCCCTCAGCAGCTCTACGAGGCCGGCCAGTACGACGCCGTCCTGGCCCGCGTGGATGCCGAACGCGCCGGTGGAAACCAGTCGCTGGAGTCCGCCTTCATCGCCGCCCAGGCGGCGCGGCGCCTGAACCAGGGTGGCCGCGTGGTGGAGGAGTACGAGCGGTTGGCGTCGAGCGACAACCCGGCGTGGGCGGCGCTCGGCCGCGCGGGCGCCGCGCTCGAACGCGGCGACCTCGACCAGGCGCAGGGCGCGGGCGGCGAGGCCGTCGGCCTCGAGGCCGGCCTCGGGTTCGCGCACTACCAGCTCGGTCTCGTCCACGTGCGCCGTGACAACCACGAGGCGGCCGCAAACGCGTTCGCGCGCGCCGCGGAACTGATGCCGTCGTTCGCCTACGCCCACTACTACGCCGGGTTGTCGTTCCAGCGCGTGAGGAACCTGAACCGCACCGCCACGTACTTCGAGCAGTTCCTGCAGCTCGCCCCGAACGCCCCGGAGCGCACGCAGGTCATGGTGGTGATGCGGAGCATTCGGGGATAGCAGGCTCGGCGCTTCGCGCGTCGTGGGACCCTAGAACACCTGCCCAATCCCGAAGTACCACCGGCCATGGGGATCCCCGGGGCGGCGGTCCGTGGGAATCCCGTAGTCGATCCGCACCAGGGCAAAGGGCGTGTCGAGGCGCAGGCCGAAGCCGTACCCCACCTTCAGGTTGTTGAACGACAGATCCTCGCGGCCGGCAAACACGTTGCCCATGTCGAAGAACGCGACGCCGCGCACCCATCTGAACACCGGGAACCGCACCTCCTGATTGACGACGAGCAGGGCGTTGCCGCCCCGCGGCCGCCCCAGGAAGTCGAGAGGCCCGAGACCGTCCTCCGCAAAGCCACGCACCGTGTAGCCGCCTCCCGCGCGGAAGCGCTCCGATGGAATCAGGTCGGCGGCAAACGCGGCGCCGACCTGCAACGCGCCGGCGAGCACGACGGGCCCCACGGGCCGGAACAGCTTCTGCTGCGCGAACAGCTTGGCCAGCCGCAGGTCCGATCCGATCTCCGGTGCGGCGTATTCGAACGCCACCGACGAAAACCAGCCGCGACGCGAGTTGAAGGGGTCGTCACGACGATCGACGAGGGCCGTCAGGCTCAGCCGCGCGACATCTGCCATGAAGTCGAGGGGAAACTCGTCGTTCGGGTCGGGGTCGGGATCGTAGGTGTGGCTGCGTTCGAACCGATAGCTCCACGCCACCTGTGTCGCGCGGGTGCGCCGCCAGCGCTGTTCGAGGCTCGCGCCCGTGCGATCGTTGAGGAACGAGAGCGTGTCGGCGACGTCATAGGTCTGCCGCTCTCCGAACACGAACAGGTTGGTCGTGACCGGAAGCCGGAAGAACGACGGTACCGACACGTAAGTGCTCGCCAGTTGGCGGCTCGGCTCGACGCGGCCCGTGACGCCCGCGCCGAGGGCGCGGCCGAACAGGTTCTGGCTCCGCAGGTCGCCGACGACGCCGATCGTCTGCTTGCGGCCGCCGGCCTCCTCGATGGCGCGGAACGATTCTTCCTCGTCCGAGACCCGCTCGTCGTTCCACTGCAGGCCGTACCGGAACCGCCACGCGGGCCATTCCTGCACGGTGACCTGGGCACGCACCTGCTCGATGCCATCCACCGGATCCCCGATCGGCTGCGCCTGCAGATCCACCTGGCGGAAGACGTTCGTGTCGTAGAGCCGCTTGCGGCCGAGCGCCCACTCGTTCAGATCCACGGGTTCGCCCACACGCAGCCGCAAGGCGCGCTCGACGACGCCCTCGCGCGTTCGTGTGGCTCCGGACGTCGTGACCTCTGCCAGCACCTGCTGCGGCCCCTCCTCGACAAGGAAGGCCACCTCGACGCGCGCGTTCGTTTCGTCGAGTACGGGACGGACGTCGATGCGCACGGCGTTGAAGCCGAAACGCAGGTAGCCGTCCTCCACGCGGCGCCGGGCCCGCTCGATGACGTCGGAGGTATAGGGATCCTCCTCGTCGAGGCGCGCGTCGGCCTGCACCATCGCGAGCCGCTGGTCGGCCACGCCTTCGAAGGACACCGAGCCGACGCTATACCTGGGTCCCTCGTCGATCGCCACGCGCAGCACCGCGCGGTCGCCCTCGCGCTCGGGTGATCCCACCTGCACTTGCGCGTCGAGGAAGCCCTCGACCGCGTAGGTGTCCTCGAGAGGCTGGCGGAGGCGTGCCGGGGTGATCCAGGCCTCCGTCTCGAGGTCTGCAGCCTCGATCGCGGCGCGCAGCAGGCCCTCGTCGATCGCCTCGCGGCCCTCGAATCGGATCTCGTGATCCGAGACCTGCGTGCCCGGATCGATCGTCAGGCGCACGACCTTGAGGTCCTCCTCCGGCGTCTCGATGGCGACGTCCACCGCCCCCCCGAAGAACCCCCGTTCGATCAGGTGGCGCCTCACGCGCAGTTCGAGATCCTGAATCAGGAACTGGTCGAACACGGCCCGCGCCCAGGCCTCCTCCAGCTCACGCCGCAACCGGTCGGGCACCTCGTAGCCGACAAACGCGAGCGTCGTGCGTGGACCCGGTTCGACCCGGTAGTTCAAGGCAACCGTGCCGGCGTTCTCGTCCTCCTGGCGCGTGGCGCGCACGCGCACTTCGAGACGCCCCGCCTCCTGGAAGCGCGTCCGCAGCGTATCGATGTCCCGCTGCCAGGTGTGGAAGTTGAAGCGGTCGCCCTCGCCGAGGCGGAGGCGCTCGCGAAGGTCCGCCTCCCCCGCTCGGCCGCCGGTCACGTTCACCGCCGACACGCGCGCTTCCGGCACCGCCTCGGCTCCGCTGACGATGCCGCCGCCCCCGAAGGTGATCTCGTGGCGCAGCGAGTAGGACCGGTCCTGGTTGTCGCGCGAGATGCCGCGGAGTTCCACGTTGCGCCGCGGTCGGTAGCTGAGGATTGCCGACAGGCCGGCCTCGCGGAGGTTCTGCGAGAGGATCACCTCGACGTCCGGACGCAGCCGTTTCGACAGCGTCAACCGGGCCGACGGATCCGTCTGGTCCGAGATCTGACCGGGGTCGGCACGCAGCTCCTCGTCCGCCAACCCGCGCTCGAGCCGCAGGCTGTCGAGGCCGAAGGCGCGGCCGGTCGCGCCCAGCAGTTCGGCCGAGAACAGGCGAAGGGCATCGGTGCCGCCAAATCCCGCGCCCGTGCCGCCGAGCAGCAGCGACACGAGCTCGTCGGTCGCGACATCCGGGTTCGACGACCGGACGTCGGTCTCCAGGCGGTCGAGCGTGCCGCTCAGCGTGACGGTCACGTCCTGCCCCGATGCCATCGTCCGCACTTCGATGTCGAAGTCGGGCTCGATGGTGGACTGGCCGATGAACGAGATGCTGCCGCGTTCGATGCGGAACGTGTTTCCGGCGAGGAACATCTGTCCCCCCTCGCGCAGCTCGGCGCGACCGACGAGGCCGGGCGTGAGCATGGTGCCCACGACCCGTACCTGGGCGCCGGCCTCGAAACGGCCGTAGTTGTTGTCAACGACCATGTCGGTGACCGTTTCGAGCGCGATGTTCAAGCGGATGGTGTCGATGTAGGACGGCTCGGCGCGTATCGGGCGGGCCTGTGCGCGGTTGGCCGCGACGAGCGCCGGCAGGCTGATCGGCGCGAGATAGCCGCTGCGCAGAATCCGGACGTCGCCGAAGAGGCGCGGATCGCCCGGGCCCGGCGAGAACTGGAGCAGCGCGTCAGCCTCGCTCTGCAGTCCCTCCGGGTACTCGATGGCGGCGCCCTGCAGCTGCAGCACCATCGTGCCGCCCGTCAGCTCGAAGCCGCTGTGGACGAGCCCTCCCACGAGCACCATCCGGCCGCCGTTGGCCTCCCCGGTGACCTCCTGAAACACGATGCGGTCGCCCGCCAGGTCGATGACGCCGCGCACGTCCGAGAGGATGATCTGCGGGTCGCGCATGGCCATCTCGACGCCGTCGAGGGTGACACGACCCTCGAGCAGCGGCACGCTCGCCGTGCCGCCAATGCGCACGTCGAGGTCGGCGCCGCCGTCGGTGGCGATCGTCGGATCGAAGGCAGAGGCGATCCTGAGGTCGGCACGTCCCGTCAGCTCGAGATCCAGCGCCGGATCGTCGGCGTTGAGATCCACGGCGCCGGTGAGCTGCAGGGGGCTGCCTCCGGCGATCCACTGCACGTCGGCCATCCGCAACTCGCCCCCGGCCAGGGTGAGCCGCGAGGGCTGACGCTGTTCGATTGGCACACCGTCCACGGTCAGGGTGGCTTCGTCGAGCAGCAGCGTGCCACGCAGGCCGGACAGCGTGGGCGCCTCGACAACCGCGTCAAGCGTCGCGGACAGCCGCCCCGTCATCCGGGCCACGGTCGCCTCGTCCATCCACGGCGCGAGCGCGCCCGGGGCCAGGCCCGACAGCCGGGCCTTCACGAACCCCTGCCCATCACCACCCGCGGTCGCACCCTCCTCGAAGAGCGCGCGCGGCAGCCGCGCCGACGCGTCGATGCCGCCACCCTGCCAGGTACCGGTCATCTCAGGCACGTCAACGATGGCGCCATCGAACGTGGCGCGCACGGTCACGGCTTCGACCGGAGGCAGGTCCCCCCACGTCAGCTCGCCCGCGCTCAGCGTGAGCGTGCCGTCGGTCGCGGCCGTTCCACCCGTCGATGTCCAGTCCAGGAGCACCGCGCCTCGCGCCGCGAGCGCAGCCGGCACCGCCGCGAACGACTGGGCCATCGTCACGAGTTCTGCCGCGTCGGCCTCGAGGGCCATGCGCCATTCGCTGGCGACTTCGTCGGCGAAGCGGCCCGACGCGCGCAGCTCGCCGCTGCCGACCTGAACCCGCAGGTCGTCCGCTTCGAGCCCGGCTGTCGCCCACCGCAACCGCGCGGGTCCCGCCAGCGTCACCGGTACGCCATTCGCCTGCACATCAAGTCCCTGCAGGTTGATCGCCGCTTCGAGACTCTCCGGGTCGCGGGCCGCGCCGGTGACGAGGGCGCTCAGGCTGAGCGTCCCCGCGACCGCACCCTCGCGCGCGCCTCCCAGAAGCGCAAAGGGCGCGAGATCGACGCGATTGACGGCGACCACGGCTCGATAGTCGTAGGGGGCCTGAGGGGAGATGGTGCCGCTCACGAGCGAGCCGAGGCCCGGCGCATGCGCGTTGAACCGTGCCAGCTCCCCGTCGAGCCTCACGCCGACGGTCGTGCGACCCACCAGTTCGCCGGCGGTCCCGCCCTCGAGATCGATCGTGGCGCGGCCGTCGCCGAACGGCGCCTCCACGGTGCCCTCGCCTTCGAACGTCACGTCCAGGCGTGCGCGCGTCCCGCCATCGGCTCCGAGTGCATCCTCGACGACGAGACTGCGTCCGTCGATGCGGACGGCATACGCGCCGCTCTCCCACGCGTAGCGTCCCGTCGCCTCGAGCCGTCCGTCGCCCTGGGCGACCTCGATGCGGTCGAACTGCACCGCGTCGGCCGACACCCGCAACTCCGCCTCGATCGCATCGACGTGCTGGACGCCCACGGTCAGCCTGCCGGTGGTCACGGTGGCGGTCGCCGCGGGAACCTCCAGCGTGCCGCCAAGCGTCCCTGTCCCCGACGCGCTTCCCGCCGGGCGCCACTCCTCTGGCAGCATGGCCAGGGCCTGCTGCAACTCGGGCGCCTCGAAGCGGAAGTCTCCGTCGATCGCGCCGGAGACCAGGTCCATGCGCACATCGGCATCCACCGTCGTCTCGGAAGCGACGAGCCTCAAGTCTTCGATTCGAATCAACTCGGGTGACGCCGACAGCGAGAGGTTCAGACGCGCGGGCCCGACGTCAGCCAGCACGAGGCCCTCGCTCGCCACGGTGCCTGTGGCCTCGGGCGCGCCGATGCGGCCGCCAAGTTGAAGCGCGGCGGACATCTCGCCCGTGGAGGTCGCGACGATGTCCGGCAACTCGATGCCGGCGTTCGCGAGGGCACGCGACAGCGCGGGCACATCGGTGATGCGGACGTCCAGCGGGCCGGCCAGCGTCGACCGCGCGGCCTCGTCCTCGTCGTAGGCGCCCTCGATCTCGGCCACCGCCCGTGCCGCCCCGAGGACCTGCTGATCGACATCCGCGCGCCAGCGTCCGCCGGAGACGCGCGCCGTGATCCGGCCATCGAGGGGCAGTGCGCCGGGCCGTGCGACACCCCGTGTGCGCAGCACCAGATCGGCAGTGAGTTGCGGGGCGGCACCGGCGCCGAGATCCATCGCGAGCGTGCCGGTGAGAAGTGCCGCCACGGGCAGCGCGTCCTGTTCGGCGATCGCCAGCACGGTCTCGAGCGGCAGGTCGTTCCACTCCGCGTTGACCGTGGTCCCCAGGTCGTCGTCGAGCGGTACGACAACCGTTGCCTCCGCCTGACCCTGACCGGCCGCGAGGGTCAGCGGTGAGATGGTGACCGCGTCGTTCGTCACCCGCGCAACACCCTCGACGCGCAGATCACGAGCCGCGCCGACGGCCAGGTCGTCGCTGATGAATGCGCTCTCGACGACCACTGCATCGAGCGGGCCGGTGATGGAGCCCTCCAGCCTTGCCGTTCCACCAACGGCGATCGGCGAGGGGCCCCATGCCGCTGACGGAGCGGCTTGCGCAACACCCTCGTACCGAAGCTCGAGTTCGCTGGTGTCGAGCGCCCGGAGCACGCGGCCCGACAGCACCACGTCGGCTTCGGGGAACGAGAGCCGCAGATCCTGAAGCGAGACCGTGCTGCCGTCGAACCCGAGCTGGCCCTCGACCGGCGCGCTCGTCGTGGTCTTGTCGCCTACGCGGACAGCCACGCCGCGGTCGATCGTGATGGCGCCAATCGAACCGGTAAACGCCTGGGCCGCACGGCCCACGAGACTGGCGTTCAACCCGCCCAGGCGCACGTCCACATCGGTCTCGGCGTTGAGGTACTCGAAGTCGAGGTTGCGAATCGTCATGCCGCGAATGTCGACCCGTCGCGGCGTCTCCGGCGTCACGGCGTCGTCATCTCCGGGCGGCAGGTTGCTGAGGCCGTTGGCGTCGGTGACGATCGACACGCGGGCGTCGTCGAGCGAGGCCACCTGCAACCAGATGCGCCCGAGGTAGGCGCTCCATGGCAGCCGCACCTCGACCTCACTGGCTGTGAAGATGGGCGTCTCGTGGTCGAGGGCCGTCAGGGTCACGCCCCGGGCCGTCACTCTTCGCGTGAGCAGGTTGTAGCGGTACTCCTCGACTGTCAGGCTCAGGCTCGCTTCGCGGGCGAGGTAGCCCGCGACCCACTCGAGGAGGGGCCGGCGGACCAGCGAGGACTGGACGATGAGGATGGCGAGGACGAGGGCTGCAAGCAGCCCCACGGCCGAGATGGCCGCCGCCCGACGCATTCTGACGCTCACTCCTTGATCCTAAACTGTCAGGGCCGGTTGGGCTGGCAGGCGGGGCATTTGTCCATTTTGCGCTACGATTGGTGCCGGAGGATGTGCTCAATGACGCTACGGTCGATACTCACGGCGGGGGTCGCCCTGCTTTTCGGGGCAGGTGCCCACGCACAGGCGCCGGCGCAGGCGCCGGCACAGGTGCCGACGCTCCAGGCCGGCGCGGCCGCACCCAACTTCTCGCTCCCGGGATCCGATGGCAAGACCTACAGCCTGGCCGACTTCAAGGGGAAGAGCGCGGTCGTGCTCGCATGGTTCCCCAAGGCGTTCACCGCTGGTTGAACGGCCGAATGCAAGTCGCTCCGTGAGAGCGGCGAACTCATCCGGCAGTACAACGTCGCCTACTTCATGATCAGCGTCGATACCCCCGAGGACAACGCGAAGTTCGCGGCGATGCACGAGGCCGACTACCCGATCCTGAGCAACCCGACGCGCGAGGTCGCGGAGGCATACGGCGTACTGAGCGGCCGGGGCCTGGCGAATCGCTGGACGTTCTACATCGGCGCCGACGGGAAGATCCTCCACGTCGACAACAAGGTCAGCGCATCTACGGCCGGCCCGGACATCGTGGCCACGCTCGAGAAGCTCGGCGTCCCGAAGCGGTAAGGTCGGGAGGCGATCGCACAACACGGGACCATGGGGACAGGAGATGTCCCCGTGGCTCGCGCCTGTCCCTAAGCCGCTCCCCACAATCCAGACCGAACCCCCCTCGAACCAGACCCAACCAGACCAAACCTGACCGAACCAGACCGAACCAGACCGAACCTGTCAACCCCGCCTCCCACCGCCCCAATCTGCGCTACTATCCCCCCAGCAGAGGGGGGAGTATGAGCAGAGGCCACAGCCGCCGCGAAGTCCTGAAGGGAAGCCTGGCCGTCGCAGGCCTGTCGATGCTCGGCCTGCCCGAATGGGCACTGCCGGCGCTCGCGCAAGGGGAAGTCGTCGTGCCATTCACCGAATGGCCCGAGAACTTCAACACGAATCCCGCCGCCGATCGCCGTCTGCTGGACGTCCGCACGATCACGGGCCCCATCACGCCGGCCGACCAGTTCTTCACCACCCAGCACTACGGCCATCCCGTCATCGATCCCGCCACCTTCCGGCTTCGGGTTTCGGGGATGGTCGATCGCGAGCTGTCGCTGTCGCTCGACGACCTGCGCGCCCTCGGCCCGACTGACGTCGTGGCCGGTTTCGAGTGCTCGGGCAACCGTCGTCCGCTGCAGGGCCTGTCGAGCAACGCGCGCTGGACGGGTGTCCCCTTGCAGGCCGTGCTCGATCGCGCCGGCCTGAAGGCCGACGCCCACGAAGTGGTGTTCTTCGGCGCGGACCGCGGCCCCGAGGACGTGGAATTCCGCACGCAGAAGTTCGAGGTCGAACAGCAGTACGGCCGCAGCATGACGCGCGGCCAGGCGACATCCACCGGCGCGCTCCTCGCGTATGCGATGAACGGCGACCCGCTCTCCCGACACCAGGGATCGCCGCTGCGGCTGCTCGTGCCGGGCTGGTATGGCGCGCCGAACGTGAAGTGGCTGGCCGAGATCCACGCGCAGGACGTGGCGTACCTCGGCAAGTTCCAGGCCCGTTGGTACCGGACGCTCCGGGGCGAGACGATCAATGGCGAGATGAAGTGGGTCGAGAAGCCGATCACGCGCATGCAGCTCAAGTCATTCATCGCGCGCGTGACCGCCACCGGCGGCAACCACCGCGTCCGCGGCGTCGTGTTGAACGACGGAACGCCGATCAGGTCCGTCGAAGTCAAGGTGGACGACGGGCCGTGGCAGGCGGCCACGCTCGATCCGGCGACGAGCGACAAGTACTCGTGGAAGCTCTTCACCTACGAGTGGAAGGGCGCCTCGCCCGGCGAGCACACGCTCGTCTCGCGGGTGACGGACGCGAACGGTCAGGTGCAGCCGACCCTGGAGGACCTCGCCAGCAAGAAGACCTTCCTCGAGGACAACTCCCAGCACCCGCGGACCGTGGTCATCGCGTAACGGGCGGGGGCGGTGGCGGAGGGTCGAGTTCGACCTCCGCCGCGCCTGGCAGCACGTCCATCGGGATGAAGCGCCAGACGGCGTCTTCATGGCCGAGCGCCAGGATCACCCGTGTCTCCGCCGGCTGCTCGGGAGCGCGGACGGCAGCCGCGCAGCCCGGGAGCGCGATCGGCAACAGCACCGCCGCCGTGAATGCGCGCAGCAGGAGCACTGGTGTAGGATGCCACGAGGGAGGTGCCATGCGACTGACAATTGCGTTCGGCGCCCTGCTCCTCGTTCCCGCGTTGTCGTTCGCGCAGGCGGCTCAGCCGCCGGCGGCCCCGGCGGCCCCCAAGGCCGAACGGATGGCCAGCGACGATGTGGAGAAGATGCTGGAGAAGGGCGAGATCTTCTTCCTCGACGTTCGGGAGCCGAAGGAACTGACAGAACTCGGCACGCTGGAGGGCTACGTCAACATCCCGCTCGGCGAGATCGAGAAGCGGCTTGCCGAGATCCCGAAGGACAAGCCCATCGTCACCGCTTGAAACGGTGGAGGACGCGCCGCGCGTGCCGCGGCGTTGCTGGAAGAGAAGGGCTACACCGTTCTGGCCTTCTGCGGCCTGAGCGACCACAAGGGCGCGAGCGGGAAACCGAAAGTCTTTCCGAAGCCGGACGCGCAGAAGCCGCCGCCGGGGCGTTGAGCCGATCAGGCCTCGCCCCGCGCCAGCCCGAAGCACGCTGAACTTCGAGTCACATCGATCGCCATGCTGTTCGGGGACCTCCACTATGCGGCGCGCGGCCTCTGGCACGCCAGGGGCTTCGCCGCCGTCGCCATCCTCTGCCTGAGCATCGGCATCGGGCTGAGCACCACCATCTTCAGCATCGTCGATGGCGTGCTGCTGAAGCCGTATCCCTACCGCGATCCGGACCGGCTCCTCGTGCTGGGCGTCCGCCATCAGGACGGCGACTCCCAGCAGGCGCTGTCCCTCCCTGACCTCCGCGACTGGAAGGAGGCGGCCACCAGCTTCGAGACCATCGCCGGGGCGCAGGCCCGGTCGATCGCCATCGCCGGTGCGGGCGGAGAGCCCGAGCGCCATCTCGGGGCCCTCGTCTCGTGGGATCTTTTCCCGATGCTCGGGGTCGAACCCGTCCTCGGTCGCGGGTTCACGGCGGCGGAGGACCAGCCGAACGCCGCAGGCGTCGTCCTGCTCAGCCACATGCTGTGGACGACGAGGTATCAGCAGGATGCGGGCATCCTGGGGCAGTCGCTGCTGCTCGACGGACGCCCGCACACCGTCATCGGCGTGATGCCGCCCGACTTCGCGTTCCCGTTCAACCAGCGGCTCTGGGTGCCGGTCGAGCCAGGGGTCGCCGACCCGCAGCGGGCGTCGCGGTCGCTGTTCACGCTCGGCCGGGTGCGGGACGGCGTGTCCCGCGAACAGGGCCTCGAAGAGCTGCGGGCGATTTCGCGCCGCCTGGCGAACGACTACCCCGCCACCAACGCCGGCTGGACCGCCGAGGTCGAGACGCTCCGCGAAGCGTTCCTGCCGTCGGAGGTCCCCGTCGTGCTGTCACTGATGATGGTCGGCGTGACGTTCGTGCTGCTCATCGCCTGCTCGAACGTCGCCAACCTCCTGCTGGCCCGGGCGACCACACGGGGCCGCGAGTTCGCCATCCGCCTGGCGATCGGTGCGGGGCGTGCGAGGATCATGCGTCAGCTTCTCGCGGAAGGGGTGGTCCTCGCGCTCGCCAGCGTACCGCTCGGTCTCGTCATCGCGCAGGCGGGCACGCGCGCGATCGAGGGGATGATGCCGCCCGGCGACGTGCCGTACTACATCACGTGGTCGCTCGATGCCCGATCGATCGCCTACACGGT
>CAZNOC010000035.1:0-24653 GCA_964574545.1 uncultured Bifidobacteriaceae bacterium
GTCTCCGAGCGGACGAGTGACAGCTCGCGCATGGCCTCGAACACTGCCGGTCGCTCCTCGCGCGTAAACCCGCTGAGCAGCAGGTGCCCTCCCGGCCTGACGAGCGTGGCGAGCGCCACGGCGCTGGTGACGATCATCCCGCCCGTGAGGTTCGCGAAGACGAGGTCGGCAGGCGGAGGCGGCGTCGTGCGAAAGTCTGCCTCGACGAAAGTGACGAGCTCTCGCAGCCCGTTCAACGAGGCGCCCGACTCGGCGCACCGCACGGCATCGGGATCGATGTCCAGTCCGGCCACGTCCGCGGCGCCGCGGAGCACGGCCGCCATGGCGAGCACCCCGGAGCCGGTCCCGATATCCACGACCCGGGCGCCATGCACGTCGAACGTGGCCAGCAGCTTCAGGCAAAGGCGCGTCGTCGGGTGGTGGCCGGTACCGAACCCCATGGATGGCTCGATGACGATCAGCGTCGAGCCTGGCGGGACGTCCGAGGGCTGGTCCCAGGGCGGTGCGACGATGAACGGACCCGCGACGACCGCGCGGAGCTCACGCTGCGAGCGCGCCGCCCAGTCCTCGTCCGGCACGTCCTCGAGCGTGGTCGCGAGGTCCGGGAGCTGGCGGGTCACGGCGTCCTGCGCGAGGACGCGCGCCTCCGGGGAGGCGAAGAACACCCGCCAGCGAAGGGGAGTGAGCGGCGGGGAAGGGATCGGGGGGAACGAGGGATCCCAGAGACCCCCCGGGGGCAGCGGCAGCACCGCCAGGTCCTCTATCGCGGCCGGCGCGAAGTCGTCGAGGAGGGCCGCCAGGCGGCCCTCGCGATCGCCATCGGTATCGATGTCGGGTGCTTCGATCAGGAGCGCCGGCCAGGTGCGCAGGTCAGCCAAAGATGTCCTTGACCTTGTCGAAGAGGCCTCGCCCTTCCTCGCTTTCCTCTCGTGACGTCGGCTCGAACTTCTGCGCCGGCAAGGCCCTCGAAAGCTCCTCGAGCAGGCGGCGCTGCTCCTTGGTCAGCTTGCGCGGGGTCACGGACTTCACGGTGACGAGCAGGTCGCCTCGGCCGCGACCGCCGACATCCGGCATGCCCTTGCCACGCAGGCGGAACACGGTTCCCGTCTGCGTGCCGTCGGGAACCTTGAGCGTCTCGGTGCCGTTCACCAGCGGCACCGTGATCTCGCCGCCGAGCGCGAGCGTCGTGAAGTTGAGCGGGATCTCGCAGTGCAGGTCGTTGCCGTCCCGCTGGAAGAAGGCGTGCTCCTGGACGCGAATGACCACGTAGAGGTCGCCGGCCGGCCCGCCCTGGGCGCCACCCTCGCCTTCGCCGTGAAGGCGCATTCGCTGGCCGGTGGCGATGCCGGCCGGGATCTTCACCGTGAGCTTGCGCTGCTGTTCGACCAGTCCGGCACCACGGCAAGTCGTGCACGGCTTCGAGATAATCTTTCCCGACCCCCGGCACTGGCCGCAGGTGCGGGCGACGGTGAAGAAGCCCTGCTGGTACCGCAGCTGTCCTGCACCGCGACACTGCGCGCACGTCGATGGCGCCGAGCCGGGGGCGGCGCCGGTACCGTGACACGGTTCGCACCCTTCCTGGCGCGGGATCTGGATCGTGGTTTCGGTCCCGGTGGCCGATTGCTCGAAGGTGATCTCGAGGTCGTACCGAAGGTCCGCGCCGCGCTGCGGCCCTCGCCGCCTGCCGCCGCCGAACACGTCTCCGAAGCCGAAGATGTCGCCGAGCCCGCCCAGGATGTCCTCGAAGCCGGTGAAGACGGTGGGGTCGAAGCCGCCCGGCCCGCCGGCGGCCCCGCCGATGCCGGCGTGTCCGAACCGGTCGTAGCGCGCGCGCTTGTCGGCGTCGGCGAGCACCGCGTAGGCCTCGGCGGCTTCCTTGAACTTCTCCTCGGCCGCCTTGTCGCCGGGGTTGCGATCCGGGTGGTGCTTCAGGGCGAGCTTGCGGTAGGCGCTCTTGATCGCCTGGTCGCCCGCCGACCGGTCCACGCCGAGCACCTCGTAGTAGTCGCGCTTGCTCACGACGCCTTCGCCACCTTCACCATGGACGGGCGGAGCAGCCGCTCACCCAACCGGTAGCCGCGCCGCAACTCGGCCACAACCTCACCCTCGCGGGCGCCGGGTGTCTCATCGTAGGCGACGGCCTGATGCAAGTGCGGATCGAAGTCGGCCCCAACGGCCTCGATCGCCGTCACGCCGCGCTTCCTGAGGAGGTCCTGCAGCTGCCGATGGATCAGCTCGACGCCGGACCTCCACGCCTCGACTTCCGGAGGCGCGTCGGCGGCCAGCGCGCGCTCGAAGTCGTCCACGATCGCCAGCACGTCGGCCAGGACGTCGGACGCCGCCCACTCGGCCTGCTCGCGCCGTTCCCGGTCCACGCGCTTGCGGTAGTTGTCGAACTCCGCCGTCTTCCGAAGCAGTCGATCCAGGAGCTCGTCCCGCTCCTGCTGCAGGGCCGTCGCATCGGCCGCCGTCAGATCGGATGCGGCAGGCTCTGTCCCGGCCGGCGCCTCAGCCGCCGGCGTGCCCCCATCGTCAATCTCTGATTCCGTCATGTGGTTCACGAACCCCATTCTAGGATGCGCGGCGGTGCCTGTGCGCCCAGCCGCTGGTGGTGGATGTCGGTGCCGGCAAGGCGAGGTCCGCCAGGCGCGAGCCGCACCGGCCGGCCGCCCCCGGCCCGACTAGCTCGGGTCGCGCAGCACGCGCGCGACGGCCTGGGCCGCCCCATCGACCATGTTGATCGCCTTCGAGTAGCGCATGCGCGTGGGCCCGATGACGCCGACCGTCCCGGTGCTGTGTCCGTCGAAGTAGGTCGAGGCGATCAGGCTGAACGGACGAAAGTCGGGCTCGCTGTGCTCGTTGCCGATCACCACGGTCAGCCCCGGCCCATCGATGTATTCATTCAGCAGCCGCACCAGCCGCTGCTTCTCCTCGACCATCTGCATCAACGCACGAAGCGTCGATGTCGGCAGGCCGCTGGCGTTGATCACCGCCTCGAGGAGCGTCGATGTGCCATCGATGAAGACCGCGGTCGGCTGGTCGAGGCCGTCGAGCGAGGTCGTGGCGAGCCGCAACGCCAGCCCGAGCAGCTGGTCGTACAACGTTCGCTCCTCGCGCAGCCGCTCGACGACGCCGTCACGGACCTCGGCGAGCGGCCGGCCGGCAAACTCGGAGTTGAGGTAGTTCGCCGCCTGCACGAGCTCCGGCATCTCGACCGATTCGCCGATGTCCACGGTCTTCTGCGATACCTGCTTCCCGCGCGTGACGAGCACGACGAGAATGCGTGAGCCGCCAATGGGAACGAACTCGATTCGCTGGAAGATGGCCTGTTCGTTGGCCGGCCCGATCGCGAAGCCCACATGGCGGGACGATTCGGACAGGACGTGCGACACGCTCGAGAGCAGTTCGTCGATGAGCGGCGTCTGGCCCGCCTCCTGCCGCAACCGGGCCTCCACGCCCGAGACGTCACGCGTCAGGCGGCGCCCCTCGAGCAGCATGTCCACGTAGTAGCGGTAGCCCAAATCGGTAGGCACGCGGCCCGCCGAGGTGTGGGGCTGCGAGACGAAGCCCATTTCCTCGAGCTGCGAGAGGACGTTGCGAATCGTGGCGGACGACACCGACAGGCCGGATCGGCGCAGGACGGTCGCCGATGCGACCGGTTCCCCCGTTTCGATGTACTCGCGCACCAGCGTGGCGAGAATCCGGCGGGGCCGTTCGGACAAGGCCTGGGAAGTCATGACTTAGCAGTCGAAGAGTTCGAGTGCTAAGTATAGCATTCTCCGGCCGGGCGAGCCTACGCCGCGCCTCGGATCGCGATCGGCGCTCAAATCCCTGCGCGCGCGGCGAGGCGGGCGGCCTCGTGCCGCGCGATCCGCGCGACGTCGGCGGGATCGACACGCGTGGGGACGAACTCGTCCACGAGGACTTCACCGTCCACGATGGTGGCCCGGACATCGGTGCTGCGAGCCGCGTAGACGATCGTCGCGTAGGGGTCGCCTCCTGGCGCCTGGTGGAGGCGATCGCCTTCCACGACGATGAGGTCCGCCTGCTTGCCTACCTCGATCGAGCCGATCTGCGCCGAGAGGCCGAGCGCCCGGGCGCCCTCGCGCGTGGCCATCCACAGGGCGTCTCGCGCCGTCAGGCTGCCCGGGCCGTGCCGCACCGACTGGATTAGTGCGGCCAGGCGCATTTCCTCGAACATGTCGAGATGGTTGTTGCAGGCCGCCCCGTCGGCGCCCAGGGACACCGAGATGCCGCGGCTGCGCATCTCGGCGACGGGCGCCAGGCCCGAGCCGAGCTTCAGATTGGATCCGGGGCAGTGCAGCACCTTCACGTCACGCTCGGCCATCAGGTCCTGCTCGTGATCGTTCACCCAGACGCAGTGCGCGACGCAAAGCCGGCTGGTCGCCAGCCCCGTGTCGGCGAGGTACTGCACGTTGGCCCGGCCCGTGCGCGCCTGGATGAGGGCCGCCTCATCCCGGTTCTCGGAGGCGTGGGTGTGCACGAGCAGGCCGCGCTCCGTGGAGAGCGCCGCGATCGCCTCGAGCAGCGCCTGGGAACAGGACACGGCGAAGCGGGGCGCGAATGCCGCGTGAAGCCGGCCGTGGGCGCGGCCATGCCAGCGGGCGGCCAGCGCGAGGCTCTCGTCGATCGCGTCCGACGGGCGCTCGATGAGCCGCGACGGCGCAAGGTCGTCGTCGTCCATCAGGCACTTGCCGACGATGGCGCGCAGGCCCGTCGGTTCCAGCGCCTCGAACACCGCGTCGGTGTCGTGGACGGTCTCCATCGTCAGCACGGTCGTCGTACCCCCGAGGAGGAGTTCGGTGGCGGCCAGCCGGGTCGCCGCCTTGAGCGACGCCGGGGTGTGGGCCGCTTCGAGTGGCCAGATGCGCGTGCGGAGCCAGTCGAGCAGAGCCAGATCGTCCGCGTAGCCACGGAAGATCGTCTGGCAGAGATGGACGTGCGTCTGCACGAATCCCGGCAGCAGGAACGCCCCCGCCGCATCGATGACGCGGGCCGGGCGCGTGTCCGGCACGTCCCCGACCGCCGCGATGCGCCCCTCGCGGACCAGCACGTCGCCCTCGATGACGTCGAAGGCATCGTTCATCGTCACCAGGGTGGCATTGCGAATGAGCAGATCTGGTGAGCTTCTGATGTGGTGATCTCTTGATGGATGTTCGGATGGGGCGATCTCGCGATCCGCCGATCTACCTGAGCGCGCGGGCCGGAGGCATCCACTGGAGGGATGCGGCGGCGAGCGACTCGGCCTTGCCGCGGCGTACGGCGATCAGTTCGGCCAGAATCGCGACGGCGATCTCCTGCGGGGTGACGGCGCCGATGTCGAGGCCGATGGGGGCATGGACTCTGCGGAGGCCGTCGGCCGTGACCGACCGCTCCTCGAGCACCGCATCGTAGATGCGGGCCACCTTGGCGCGGCTGCCGATGAGGCCCAGGTAGCGGAGGTCACGGGGCGCAAGCGAGCGCAGCGCGTCGAGGTCGTGGCGATGGCCGCGTGTGACGACCACGGCGTAGGCCGACGACGGGATCGCCGCACGCGCCAGCCAGGTCGGGATATCGTCCACCACCACTTCGACCGCGTCCGGAAAACGCTCCCTGTTGGCGAACTTCTCGCGGTCGTCCACCACGTGAACCTCGAAGCCGGCCTCGTGCGCCATCCGCGCGAGATAGTAGCCGACGTGACCGCCGCCGAAGATATACAAGGCGGGGGCCGGTTCGATCGGCTCGATGAACACTTCCATCTGACCGCCGCAAATCAGGCCGGTCTCTTCAGCGAAATCGTCCGCGAGTTCGTACCGCTCCGTGACGGCCCGCCGGTCCTTCAACACCTCTCGTGCCTTCCGGAACGCGTCGTTCTCGTAGCAGCCGCCTCCGATCGTCCCGACCGTGCGGCCGTCCGCGAAGACGAGCATCTTCGCGCCAACGCGCTGCGGCGTCGATCCACTGGCGCTGACGATCGTGACGAGCGCCACGTCCTCGCCCCGCTTGAGCGCTTCGCCGAGGGCCGCAAAGACTTCGTGGTTCACGGGTCGATTATAGCGAGAGTTCCCAGTTCCCAGTTGTCAGTTCAAAAAGGCGGGCGGCTCGGTAGCCGGCCGCAAGCCCGCCCCGGCCAACCCTCCTTTTGAACTGGAAACTGATAACTGGAAACTCACGCAGCCTACCACCCATGCAGCCGGCAGTACTCGAGCGGCTCGGTGCCGGCCATGAAGCTCTCGGTGACGACACGCGGGCAAGTGGGCAGCGCCAACAGGCCCGTGTCTCGGTCGATCTCGACTGCACTGATGCCGTCGGGAGGGGCGAACGGAACGTTCCGGCGGCCTTCGAGGGCCCGCCGCATGAAGTCGGTCCAGATGGGCAGAGCCGCCTGCGATCCGCTCATCCCGAGCGGCTGGTTGTCGTCGAAGCCCACCCACACGACCGTCAGCAGCTCCGGCGTGAAACCAACGAACCAGGCGTCGCGGAGATCATTGGTCGTGCCGGTCTTGCCGGCCGCGTCGAGAGAGAACCCGCTGGCGCGTGCCGACGCGGCGGAGCCTTCGTTCAGCACGCTGCGCATCATCTGCGTCACGAGATACGTCGTGGCCGGACGCGCCACCTCGTGCGGCTCGATCGACTCCGGCAGGAGCGTGTCGTCGCCGCTCACGATGTGGTCGATCCCCGTCAGGGTGCGCGTCCGGCCTTCGTTGGCGAACAGCGTGTAGACCTCGGCCACCTCGAACGGCGTCAGTTCGAAGACGCCCAGGGCAATCGACGGGTAGGGCTCCGGCGCGCTGCGGCCGACGCCCATGCGCTTCCAGAGCTTCACGACCTCGTCGAAGCCCGTCTGCTCCGCCACCTTGATGGCCGCGATGTTCTTGGACAACGCCAGGGCCCGGCGGAGGGTGATCTGGCCGTCGTACGAGTCTTCGTAGTTGCGGGGCGACCACTCCTGATCGTCGAAGGTCCAGGTGGTGGGCTCGTCCCACACGAGCGTCGCCGGTGTCACGTCGGCACGGCCGTCCGCGGCGGCACGCTCGAACGCCGCGAGATATACGAAGGGCTTAAAGATGGACCCCGGCTGACGGCGCCCGTTGATGGCCCGATTGAACTGCGACTGGTTGTACGAACGGCCGCCCTCGAGCGCGAGCACCTCCCCTGTGCGGGGATCGACCGCGACGAGTGCGGCCTGGGCGCGCACGCCAGGCCGGCGCCGCTGCAGCACCCCGTCCACGCGCGCGAGCCCATCGCGGACCGCCGCCTGCGCGTAGCGCTGCAGGTTGAGGTCCAGGGTGGTGTGCACGTCGAGCGCGCCTGGGCGAGCGGTCAGCCCCGGATACTGGTCCTGGAGGATCTGCCCGAGGTAGTCGATGAAGTAGGGGGCCTCGAAGTCGAGCGCACGGGCGACGACGGTCACCGGTTCGGTGCGCACGCGCGCGGCCGCGTCGTCGCTCAGATACCCGGCCTCGACCATCGCGCGGAGGACCACATTGCGCCGGTCGCGCGCGCGCTCGACGTCATTGAACGGGGAGTGGTTCCACGGCGACTGGATCACGCCGGCGATCAGGGCGGCCTCGGCCAGGCTGAGGTTCGTCAGGTCCTTCCCGAAGAACATCCGTGACGCTTCCGCGACACCGTGGAGGGCGAACGACCCGCGGTGTCCGAGGTACACCTCGTTGAGGTACAGCTCGAGGATCTCCTCCTTGGTGGCGCGCGTCTCGAGGACGACGGCCATGAACTGCTCCAGGAGCTTGCGCCGGAACGACCGTTGCCGCGTCTGCTGCTCGACGGCCATCTCGTCGGTCAGGAAGAAGTTGCGCGCCAGCTGCTGCGTGATCGTGCTGGCGCCAACCAAGTACGGCAGGTCGCCGCGGACGTTGGTGACAACGGCCCCCGCGATGCGGACCGGATCGATGCCGGGGTGGTGGTAGAAGCGCCGGTCCTCGATGGCGAGCACCGCTTCCTTGACGTGTGCCGGCATGACATCGAGCGCCACGCGGCGGCGCTTCTCACGTGAGCTGCCGACGAGCGCTGTCAGCATCGGCGCGTCGAGCGTGATCGTTGTCTGGGGGCGGTCATCCGCGTCGAGGTGGGTGATGCGCTCGGGCGGGGCTGGAGCGCCGGCCGTCGAGACCCGCCGCGCCGCCACGGCCGGTGCCTCGAAGCGCACCCGGACCACGGCACCCGCGCGGTCGCCGCCGCGTGGCACGAGGACGATGCCGGAGGACTCGATGGCGAACTCGCCTGCGCGCCCCGCGCGGGGGCGCTCGGCGTAGCCGAGGTCGTTCAGACGCTGGATGAGATCCGCTTCGGTCAAGTGTTGGCCCGTGTGCAGCGTGAGCGGGCGCGCGAACACACGGGGGATGACACGGTCGCGCTCGCCGTGCAGCCGCTCGTCGATGACGGCGGCAAAGCGGGGGTAATAGTAGGCCAGGGCCGCGGCGCCGGCGACCAGCGGAAGGGAGAGGAGGACGAGCAGCCCCAGGCGCACCCGGCGCCAGCGACGGCTGCGGGCCGTGCGGGCCTTCCGCTTGCGCGGAGACATCAGATCGTCAGCACCCAGTGCCGTCCCATTTCGAGCGGCAGGGTGTCCATGAGCCGATCCACCACGGCCGGACCGTACCGGTTCAGGAACCAGATCATGCCCACTTCCCGCTCCTGCGGGTGCCCCAGCGGAAAGGCCTGGAGCTGCGCGCGACGGAACTGACGGCGCAGGGTCTCGTCACGGCGTTTCGCCGCCTGGATGACCTTCCCGTGCAGCGTACCGAGGTCGTGCTCGATGCGGCTCTCGGTGGAGCGGACGGCGCCCTCGAGCGTCGGATCGATCTGGGGCACGACGGCGGCCACCGCCGCCATCTGCCGTCGCATGACATCAGCGGCCTCGGTGAGCGCCTGTTCGACCGACGGCGGCAGTTGATCCTCGAGCAGCTGGTTCAGGACCGACTCGTCCTGGCGCTGGAGCGATTCGAGCGCGACCGGGTACTTCGCCAGAAAGCGCGTCGTCGCCGAGTCCACGATCGTGGCGGTGGCGCGCTGGTACATGAGCGGCATCGGCACGCCGAAATGATCGTACACCTCGCGGAGCTGTCCGAGGTACGCCAGCTCGTTCGGGCCGGCGATGTAACAGATGGTGGGAAAGATCGTGTCCTGCACGATCGGGCGGAGCAGGACGTTCGGGCTGAAGTGCGCCGGCGACGTCCGCGCTTCTTCGATGAGGCTGAGCAGCGGGACCGATCGGTCCCCGACCAGGGCCGTGGTCCCCTGGAACTTCACCGACTCGCGGCCGCCGTTGAGATAGAAGAGCGACAGGCTGCCGTCACCAGGCGTGACCTGCGAGTGGTAGCCTCGCCCTTCCAGCGCCTGGCCGGCGCGTGCGGCCAGGTGCGCCGTCGTTCCCGCGTTGGCAATCTCGCGGGCAAACACGTCCTGTGCGAGGGGCTTCGAGGCGGGGTCCGACGAGTCGTACACGACCAGGCCGTGCGCGCCGAGCACCTGCTCGAGCAGCCGCCCGAAGGCCTCGGCCATGCCGGCGCCCGGTCGATACGCCGTCCGGAGGGCGTCAAGCAGGTGTCCCGTGAACTCGGTTTCGGGCAGCGCCTCGGAGAGCGCCGCGTGCGCGACCTCGATGCCGTCGTCGAGCGTCAGCCGCGCGATAGGCAGGTCTCCGGCGCCCTCGAGATCGGCGAGCCGGATCGTGCGCGGCTCGAGTTCCTGTCCGAGCACCGTGCAGCCGCTGACCTCGGCCCAATCGTGATCCTCCGCGTCAATCCAGAAGATCGGCACCACCTGAACGCCGTGATCGCGAGAGACCTCGCGCGCGAGCTTCAGCGCGGTGAGCGCCTTGAGCAGCGTGAACAGCGGGCCTCCGAAGAGGCCGGCCTGCTGTCCCGTGACGATGGTCACCGTCTGCGGATGGGCCAGGTGCGCCGCGGCCTCCCGCGCGGCGGGTGGCGCCTTGCGGCGCTCCTGCTGGGCGGCCAGGACGCGCGCGAGCTCCGCCGGCGCGCGCAGATGAGCCTGCGTACGGGCGATGGCCTCGGCCCAGGCGCCCGGCGTCGAGGGATTGCCGGCGAAGAACGGGCTGACCTGTTCGTACGCGAACGCGTAGTCGGCGGCGAGACGGCGGATCCAGGGAAAGCGGCGGATATCGACCGGGATCGCGGTGGCGGTCGACGTTGAAGAGGGTTGAGATGACACCGGTCGCTACTGTCTCAGACGCGTGAGCAACGTGTCAATGGCCCGAACAGATGATGGAGGAACCAAGGCCGAGAAGGCGATACGTCACTGCATCGCACCAGGAATCCGCCGCGGCCGGGCAGGCACGGCGGTATAATCTTCCGGATGTCCGGACGCTGCCCGCTCGTCCAGGAGTAGATCCACTGACCGGGGACGGCTCACTCTTCGACGTTCCACCAGCGGCATTCGGCCGCTTCCGGGTGCTGCACCAGCTTGGCGCAGGCAGCCTCGGCCCCGTATTTCGTGGCGACGATCCCGGTCGCGGCGTTCAGGTCGCCATCAAGTCGCTGAACGTCGATGTGCCGCCCGACCGCTGTCGGCACGTGGCCGATGCGCTTGCGGAACTGGCCGCGCGCCTTCCACAGGATCCCGCCATCGTCGCCCCGATCGACGTCGGGATCCACGACCTCGCTCCGTACATCGTCTGGCCGCTGGTGCAGGGAACCACCCTGGATGTGGCCCTGCGTGAGTTCGGTCCGGCTGCGGCCGCCGACGCCCTGCCGCGGCTCGCCATCCTCGCCCAGGCGCTCGACCGCGCCGCCGCCAACGATGTCTGGCATGGCGCACTCCATCCGCGCGACATCATGGTGTCGGACGATGACACGCTGCTCCTTGGCCTTGGTGTCGCTCCGGTCCTCGAACGATTCGGCGTCCGGTGTCCGGCGCGACGGCCCTACACGTCGCCAGAGCAGATCGAAGGACACCCGAGCAGCCCACGGGCTGATCAGTTTGCGCTCGCGGCGATCGCGCACGAGTGGCTGTTTGGCCGGCGCATTGCCGGACCCGCGGACGGCTCGTTGAGCGTGCCCCAACTGCCGGGCGTCAACCGGCAGAGCATGGCCGACGCGTTCAGCGTGGGCCTGGCTGTGGATCCGGACGCGCGGTTCCCGTCGGCGGCCGGCTTCGTGGAGGCGCTGGAGCGCTCGATCACGGACCGGCACGAGGCCGGGATCGAGAGCCTGACCCGCGCAGCGCAACGGCGGACGAAGCATCCGGCTGACGCGCCGGTCCTCCCTCTCGAACCGGTCCGCTTCGAGACGTTCGATGCCGAAGACGACCCGCTCGATCACCCGATCGAGATCGCGCCCGAGGCAGAACTCCCCCTCGTGGGTGATCTCCAACGCGACCGGCTCACGATGGACCCGGTTGACGATGACTCGATGTTCATCAGCGAAGCGCCGGTACCCGTGGTGGACGTCACGCTCCCCCGGGATGCGGCCGCCGAGTGGCGGGGACTCCCCGGCGTGGCCGCGGACTACACACCGGAGCCGTCTCGCGGCGCCTTCGGGGCAGGTGCCGTGGTGGGCGCGTTGCTGCTTGGGCTGATGCTGGGCATCGCGGCGGGGTACGGGCTGGCTCTTCGCCAGCAGGCCAGTGCGGTGGCGATTGACGCCGATGCCGCCTCTGCGAGCGGGATCCCTGGGGGCCCGGAATCGGCGGCGCCGGGCGCAGGCGCCGACCAGCCGGCGACCGGCGAGGCGCCGCTGGCCTCGACGCCACCGCCGGTCGAAGTGGCCGAAGTACCGATTCTTGGCGAACCTGTCGCGTCCGCGCCGGCGGCCGCGCCGGCGCCCCCTCCGGCCCCGGAGGAACTGCCTGGCCGGCTGCTGATCAGATCGACGCCCTCGGGTGCGCAGGTGCGGGTGGACGGGGATCTGCGAGGCACCACGCCGCTGACCTTGCGGGGCCTGCGGCTGGGCACGCACATCGTGATCGTCACCGGCGAGGGGTCGCAGCCGTCGGAGCACCGCATCGCGTTGACCGAGGCGCGGCCGTCGCGGTCGCTCGACGTGGAGCTCACCGCGGCCGTGGCGGCGCCGGCCCCGCGTCCGGCGGCTCCCGCCACGGCGACGGGCAGCCTGAGCGTGGAGTCGCGCCCTGCCGGCGCCGCGGTGCGCATCGACGATCGCGACGTGGGAACGACCCCGTTGACCATGCCGGCGCTTGCGCCGGGCAGTTACCGGGTCACGATCGCCCGCGACGGATATCAGACGTGGACCACGACGGTGCGCGTCGTGGCTGGAGAACGCGCGCGGGTGGCCGCGTCGCTCGTCGGAGGAAGGTTCGAAGAATGAATGCGGTTCTGGCGCTCGAGGACGGCACGTGGTTTCAGGGAAGCGCGGCCGGCGCGCATGGCGAGACCGGCGGCGAGGTGGTGTTCAACACCAGCATGACCGGGTACCAGGAAGTCCTCACGGACCCGTCGTATGCGGGACAGGTCGTCACGATGACGGTGTCCCAGATCGGCAACTACGGCGTGGCGGCCGCGGATACCGAGTCGGGCGCGCCGAAGGTGGCAGGGTTCGTCGTGCGGGAGCAGTCGCCCATCGCCAGCAACTGGCGATCCCAGGGCACGCTTCGTGACTACCTCGTCGAGCACGGGATCGTCGCGATCGCCGACATCGACACGCGTGCGTTGACGCGGAAGCTGCGATCGGCAGGCGTCATGCGCGGCATCATCGCCACGGGCGCCGTCGATCCCGCGAACCTCGTCGAGAAGGCCCGCCAGCTCCCGCGCATGGAAGGCGCCGACCTGGTCAAGGACGTCACCTGCGCCGAGGCCTGGGACTTCTCGATGTCGCTCGGCGACACGGTGGCGGAGACGTCGTTCGCGCCCCCGCCCGAACGCCGTGCGGCGCGGCCGCTGCGCGTGGCGGCGTACGACTTCGGCATCAAGCTCAACATCCTCCGTCGGCTGGCGGCCCACGGGTGCGAGGTGCGGGTGTTTCCTGCCTCCACATCCGCCGAGGCGGTGATGGAGTGGCGGCCGGACGGCGTGTTCCTGAGCAACGGTCCCGGGGATCCGGCCGCGGTGGGCTACGCGATCGACAGCGTGCGCACGCTCGTGGACAGCGGCACGCCGGTGTTCGGCATCTGCCTCGGCCACCAGCTGCTCGCGCTCGGGCTCGGCGCGCGCACCTACAAGCTCAAGTTCGGCCATCGGGGCGCGAACCACCCCGTGAAGCAGCTGGCCACGGGACAGATCGAGATTACCTCCCAGAACCACGGCTTCGCCGTGGACCCGGAGTCGCTGCCCGATGGGGTCGAGGTGACGCACACGAACCTCTACGACGGGACGGTGGAGGGCTTGCGGCACGAGTCGAAACCGGTCTTCTCGGTGCAGTACCATCCCGAAGCCTCGCCGGGTCCGCACGACGCCGACTACCTGTTCCGGCAGTTTCTGGATGTGATGGAAAAGAAGTAGACGGCGTGGTGCCTGTCTCGCCGACGTTCGCAGCAGCGAGAGGTGGCGAGCGAAGGCGAAGAGCGAAAAGCGAAGAGCGAAAAGCGTTTCATGCCCAAGCGTACAGACATTCATCGTGTGCTCGTGATCGGGTCGGGCCCGATCGTGATCGGCCAGGCGTGCGAGTTCGATTACTCGGGCACGCAGGCCATCAAGGCGCTCAAGGCCGAAGGCCTCGAGGTCGTCCTCGTCAACAGCAACCCGGCCACGATCATGACCGATCCCGAGCTGGCCGATCGGACCTACGTCGAGCCGCTCACCGTTGACGCGGTGGAGCAGATCATCGCCCGGGAGAAACCCGACGCGATCCTGCCGACCGTGGGCGGACAGACGGCCCTCAATCTGGCCATCGATCTCGACCGCGCCGGCGTGCTCAAGCGGCACGGCGTGGAGCTCATCGGCGCGTCGATCGCCGCGATCAACGTCGCCGAGGACCGCCAGTTGTTCCGCGACGCCATGAAGGAGATCGGTGTCGAGGTGCCGGACAGCGGCGTCGCGAAGTCGTTCGACGAAGCGCTGGCCCTTGTGGAGCGGACGGGGTTTCCGGCCATCATCCGGCCGTCGTTCACGATGGGCGGTGTCGGCGGCGGCATCGCCTACAACCTCGAGGAGTTCAAGGATATCTGCACGCGCGGCCTCGAACTGAGCCCCGTCCACGAGGTGCTCGTCGAAGAGTCGATCATCGGCTGGAAGGAGTTCGAGCTCGAGGTGATGCGCGATGTCGCCGACAACTTCGTGGTCATCTGCTCGATCGAGAACGTGGACCCGATGGGCGTCCACACCGGCGACAGCATCACCGTGGCGCCCGCCCAGACGCTGACCGACAAGGAATACCAGCGGATGCGCAATGCGGCGCGCCGCATCATCCGCCGCGTGGGCGTCGAAACGGGCGGCTCGAACATCCAGTTCGCGGTGAATCCCGCCGACGGCCGCATGGTGGCCATCGAGATGAATCCGCGGGTGTCGCGGAGTTCGGCGCTGGCGTCGAAGGCCACGGGGTTTCCGATCGCGAAGATCGCCGCCAAGCTCGCTCTCGGCTATCACCTGGACGAGATCCCCAACGACATCACGCGGCTGACGCCCGCGTCGTTTGAACCCACCATCGACTACGTGGTCGTCAAGATACCCCGGTGGAACTTCGAGAAGTTTCCCCAGGCCGATCCGACCCTGACCACCCAGATGAAGTCGGTAGGCGAGGCCATGGCGATCGGCCGCACCTTCAAGGAGGCATTCCTGAAGGGGTTCCGCTCGCTCGAGTTGGGCCGGCAGGGGATGCTGTTCGCGCCGGCGGGCACCGACGCGCGTGAGGAGGCCGAGGTCGATCCGGAAGAGGCGGAAGCGGCGTTGCGCCGCGCGCTTGTCGTGCCCACCGATCGGCGGATGTGGGCGGTGTTCGAGGCGCTCGGGCGGGGATGGAGCCCCGAGCGCATCCACGACTTGACGAAGATCGACCCGTGGTTCCTGGACCAGTTCGCCGATCTCGTGGAACTGCGCCGGACGGCCGAGATGGTGGGCTTGCGCGACATGTCCTCCGATCTGCTGCGCACGCTGAAGCGCGCCGGGTTCGGGGATGGCGAACTCGGGCACACGCTCGGCACCGGCGAGTCGGCCGTGCGCGAGAAGCGAGAGGAATACGGCATCAGGCCGATCTACAAGCGCATCGATACCTGCGCGGCGGAATTCGAATCGTTCACGCCCTACATGTACAGCAGCTACGAGGAGGTCTGCGAGGCGGAGCCGACCGGCACGCGGAAGGTGATCATCCTCGGGAGCGGCCCGAATCGCATCGGTCAGGGCATCGAGTTCGACTACTGCAACCCGGAGACCGTGTCCACCGACTACGACACGGCCGACCGTTTGTACTTCGAGCCGCTGACATTCGAGGACGTGATGGCGGTGATCGACCGCGAGCGGCAGGGGCATGCGCACGTGCCGGTGATCGTTCAGTTCGGCGGTCAGACGCCCCTGAAGCTCGCGCTGCCCCTGCAGGCGGCCGGAGTTCAGATCCTGGGGACCTCGCCCGACTCGATCGACCTCGCCGAGGATCGGGAACGCTTCGCGCAGCTGCTGTGGGATCTCGGCATCCCCCAGCCGGCCAGCGGGGTGGCCGTCACCCGCGACGAAGCGCGGGCCGTGGCCGCCAAGGTGGGCTTCCCGGTGGTGGTGCGTCCCTCTTACGTTCTCGGGGGACGCGCCATGGCGATCGTGTACGACGTCGCGACGCTCGACCGCTACATGGCCGGCGCCGTGGACGTGTCCCACGACCGGCCGATCCTGATCGACCGGTTTCTCGAGCACGCCAAGGAACTCGACGTGGACTGCGTGGCCGACGCCACGGGCGCCGTCGTGATCGGCGGCATCATGGAGCACATCGAAGAAGCCGGCATCCACTCCGGCGACAGCTCCTGCGTCGTCCCGCCCGCCGGGGTCTCCGAGCGGCATCTCGCGACGATTCGGGACTACACCCGCCGGATAGCGCGGGCGCTGAAGGTGGTGGGGCTGATGAACGCGCAGTACGCCATCAAGGACGACACGGTGTACGTGCTCGAGGTCAACCCCCGCGCGTCACGTACGGTGCCGTATCTCGCCAAGGCGACCGGTGTGCCGTTGGCGCAGGTCGCCGCACGGGTCATGACGGGCCGCACGCTTGCCGACCTGGGGCTCGTGGAGGATCTGACGCCTGCCGGCGTGTTCGTGAAGAGCCCGGTGTTCCCGTTCGTCCGGTTCCCCGGTGTCGATACCATCCTCGGCCCCGAGATGAAGTCCACGGGCGAGGTGATGGGTGGCGCGCGCAGCTTCGGCCACGCGTTCGCCAAGGCGATGCTCGGCGTGGGCCAACGCCTGCCGGAGAGCGGCGCCGTGTGCCTGAGCGTGAACAACGACGACAAGCCGGACGTGCTGCCGATCGCGCGGGATCTCGAGGCGCTCGGCTTCGAGATCGTCGGCACGCGGGGCACGGCCGCCTACCTGCGCGCGCATGGCATCGCGTGCGAGGTGATCTTCAAGGTGAACGAGGGCCGTCCAAGCCTGTCGGACGAGATCGTCAACAAGCGGATCGCGATGGTCATCAACACGCCGCTTGGCCGCGAGTCGTTCTTCGACGACAAGGCCGTGCGCCGAGCCGCCATGATGACCGGCGTCCCCTGCATCACGACCATCACCGGCGCCGCGGCCGCGGTCGCCGCGATTCGCGCGTTGAGGGACGAAGGCCTCGGCGTTCGCGCCCTGCAGGACTACTACGCCGAAGTCGGCGCGCCGACGACGTGAGACGCACAGGCACCTGAGACGTACAAACACGAAGGACACGAGGAAACGAAGGACGCACGAAGAACCATTGATTGGATCTGCTTGAGCAACGTGATCCCACTGATGTTCTTCGTGCGTCCTTCGTCTCTTCGTGACCTTTGTGTTTGTCCGTGATCATGGGCAACTCCTGCGTACTGGGCCTCGGTCGTGTACGCATGTTCTGCTTGCTGACGCGGGCTGAACACGCCTGACCCTCGGCCAAACCCGATGTCCCGCGCCTTGCACGAGTGCGTGCATGGGCACGGTTCTTCTTCCACCACTCCTCGCGCTGGTCGCCGGCTTGGCGGCTGGCGCGCTCCTCGGGCCGGCTAGGTCCTGGCCTGCGTGGATGCTGCTCGTCGGGGCCTGGGCGGGCGGGGCGGTCGCGTTCAGGGCGGGCGCCGCCCGAGCGATGCTCGCGAGCGCCGTTGTCGCGGCGCTTGCTGCCGGTTGGCTCCTCGGCGCCGACCAGTCGCGGCGGGCGCTTCATCCGCCCATTCGCGCGCTGCTCGACGAACGGTTCGGCGGCTTCGCCATCGGCACGCACCCGCGCCGTCTGACCGAGCCGATGCTGCTCGAGGGACGCCTGACGTTCGATGCCTCGGCGTCGGAGTCCGGGGTGCAGCTTCGGCTCGAGTCCACACGGCTCTGGCCGGGGACGTGTCCGGAACCGGTCGAGGGCGGGGTCGCGGTGACGGTGGCCGGCACCGAGGCCGAATCCCTGATGGGCGAGTGGACGGCGGGGCGCACCATCCGGATGCCGGTGCTCCTGCGACGGCCGGCCACGTACCTGAACGACGGCATGCCGGATCAGGAGCGCCGGCTCGCGCGACGGGGCCTCGCGCTCGTGGGCAGCGTCAAGAGCGGGCACCTCGTGGACGTGCTGGCTCCGGGGAACTGGCTCGAGGAGGCGGCCGCGCGGATCCGCGCGCGGAGCCGCCGTGCGTTCCTTCGAGTCGGATGGGGCAGCGACGAGCCACTGACGCGAGCCGTGGCGGCCGCCATTCTGATCGGCGACCGTGCGGGCCTGGATGCGGACACCTCCCGGCGACTGCAGGAGGCGGGCACGTACCACGTCATCGCGATCTCGGGCGGCAACATCGCGATCCTGGCGGGCCTGGTGTTCGGCGTGCTGGGCCTTGCCGGACTACGGGGACGAGTGGCCACGGTGACGACGATCGCCGGCCTCGTGGCGTATGCCTTCCTGACCGGCGGCGGTCCGTCGGTGACGCGGGCCACGGCCATGGCCGTCCTCTACCTCGCGGTACGCCTGATCGACCAGCGCACCGCCGCGCTGAACGCCATCGTGCTCACAGCCATCCTGCTGCTGCTCGCCGCGCCGCTCACCATCTTCGATGTGGGCTTCTGGCTGACGTTCGGCGCGACCACCGCCATCGTGCTTGGGGCGGCATGGGTGCGCTGGCCCTCACGCTGGTGGATCGCCGCACCTGCGGGCCTGCTGCTGGCGTCCATCTGCTCGGAGCTGGCTCTCACGCCGATTGGAGCCGCGGTCTTCGAACGCGTGACCATCGCCGGCCTTGCGCTCAACTTCATCGCGATCCCCTGCATGACGGCGGTGCAGATCGGCGCGATGGCCGTTGTCGCGCTCGACCTCGTCTGGGGCCGTGCGGCGGACGTGGCGGCGGTGGCGACTCACTGGGCTGCGCGCGGCCTGCTCGACAGCGCCAGGCTCGTGGAGTGGTGGCCGTGGCTGTCGTGGCGCGTCCCTGCGCCGTCGCCGTGGCTCCTCGCTTCGTACTACGCGACCCTCGGGTGGTTCGTCTGGAGCTGCAGGCCGGAGGCGCGCGGGCATCCCGGAGGGAAGAGGCGCGCCACGTCCGCACTGACGGTTGCCGTCCTTGGCGCCTGGGTCGTCCTGGCGCCCGGGGCCTGGCGTTCCGGCGGCGACGGCCGCTTGCACCTGACGATGTTCGACGTGGGGCAGGGGGACGCGATGCTCGTCACGTTTCCCCGTGGCACGCGCCTGCTCGTGGATGCCGGCGGCCTCGCGACTGGAGGGGCATTCGACATCGGCGAACGCGTCATGGGGCCGGCCCTTCGCGCGCGGGGCATACGGCGTCTTGAGTACCTCGCCATCTCACACGGCCACCCCGATCACGCCGGCGGCGCCGGCCGCCTCGTCCGCGACTTCGGTGTGCGGGAGGTCTGGGAAGGCGTGCCGGTACCGCGCGACGTACTGACACAGGACCTGCGCGCGGCCGCTGCCCGCGCGGGCGTGCCGTGGCGCCAGGTGCAGCGGGGCGACGAGATCAGCATCGACGGCGTCCGCGTGCGGGTGCTGCATCCACCGCTGCCGGATTGGGAGCGGCAGCAGGTGAGGAATGACGACTCGGTCGTGCTCGAGATCACGTACGGCGACGTGGCGTTCGTGCTTACGGGTGACATCGGCCGCCAGGTGGAGCGGGAGGTGATACCCCTGATCGATCCCGCTCGGATCGTGGCCCTGAAGATGGCGCATCACGGGAGTGTGACTTCGAGCGACGAGAGCTTCCTGGACCATCTCGGGCCGGCCGTCGCCATCGTGGGGGCGGGAAGGAACAACCACTTCGGCCACCCCGCGCCGGCGGTCCTGGCCCGCTACCGAGCGCGCCGCATCCCCGTTCTTCGGACGGACCGCCACGGCCAGATCGACATCACCACCGACGGCCGCACGATCGAGACGTCCACGTTTGTGCAGCGGACGCAGCCGCGTACAAACACGAAGATCACGAAGGCCACGAAGGGTCAATAGGGAGGAAGCCATGCTTGATAGAGCCCAGTCTTCATTGCCGGCCGACACGGAGTGTGCGGTCAAGGACGCCATCGGGTGCGCCATCGAAGTCCACACGCATCTCGGTCCCGGCTACATGGAGAGCGTCTACAAGCGCGCCTTTCGAATCGAGCTGGAGTTGCGAGGCTTGCGCTATACGTGTGAACAACCGGTGAAGATCAGCTACAAGAACCGAGCGATTCACGGCCAGCGGCTGGACCTCGTGGTCGAGGAGTGCGTGCTCCTGGAACTGAAGGCGGTCGAGCGTCTCCTGCCGGTGCACGTCAGCCAGGTTGTGTCGTATCTGAAGGCGACCGACCTTCGAGTGGGTCTGCTGATGAATTTCAATGTGAGATGGATGAAAGACGGGATCCGACGAGTGGTGTTCTGAATGGCGTCTTCGTGGCCTTCGTGGCCTTCGTGTTTGTGCGTGATCACCCGTCGACGATCGTCTCAGCGTGCTTCGCCCGCTGCCAGAGTGCCTCGAGTTCGTCCAGCGTCAGGTCCTTGAGCGACTGGTCCTCGGCCCGGGCCGTGCGCTCCATCCAGTTGAAGCGCCGGTGGAACTTCTCGTTCGCCATCCTGAGCGCCGCTTCCGGTTCGTGCCCCAGCTTCCTCGCCAGGTTGGCGAGCGCGAAGAACAGGTCGCCGAGCTCGTCCTCGGCGCGCGCCGAGCCGGCGCCGTGGGTCTGCACGGCCTCGCGCAGCTCGGCGAGCTCCTCGTCGATCTTGTCGAGCACCTGCCCCGGTGCGACCCAGTCGAACCCCACTGCGGCGGCCCGCGCGCTGAGCTCGTAGGCGCGGAGCAGCGAGGGAAGCGTCCTGGGAACGCCTCCGAGGATGGTGCCTTCGCCACTGCCCGCCGCCCTGCGCTCCCCCGCCTTCAGGTCCTCCCACGTGCGAATCACATCGCCAGAGGTCATCGCGCCCCCAGCCTCCGCGAGCGGCGTGCCCTCGGGCGAGAAGACGTGGGGATGGCGGCGCACCAGCTTGTCGGCGATCCCGTTGACCGCGTCGGCGATCGAGAAATGCCCGGCCTCTTCGGCGATCTGCGCGAGGAACACGGCTTCGTAGAGGTAGTCGCCCAGTTCTTCGCGGAGCGCTTCCATGTCGTCGCGGTCGATGGCCTCGAGCAGTTCGTAGGTCTCCTCGAGGACGAAGGGACGGAGCGTGGCGAGCGTCTGCTCGCGATCCCACGGGCAGCCTCCGGGCGCGCGCAGCGCACGCATGATCGAAAGAAGCCGCAGGAAAGAGCCACCGGGGTCGGGCATGGGGGAGGGCACTCCGCGCGCTATGCTACCATCGCAGGGTTTGGGAGCATCGTGTTGTCGTGACCACTTCACACCCTGAGACCTCCGTCAACTTCGTGACGTTCGTCTACACTCTCGCGTCGAACGCCGCCGTGCACTTCGGCGACGTACCCGAGCCTGGGGCCACGGAGACGCGCCCGCCGAACCTTGACGCCGCGCAGCACGTCATCGCGCTGCTCGAGATGCTGGATCAGAAGACGCGCGGCAACCTGACGCCAGAGGAGCGCCAGTTCCTCGAGCAGGTGCTCTACGAGCTGCGCATGCGGTACGTGGCCGCGACGACGAGCCGCAGTCCCATCATTCAGCCTTGACGTTGCCCGCCCGCGTCACGTTTCTCGGCACGGGAACCTCGCACGGGGTGCCGATGATCGGCTGCAGGTGTGCCGTGTGCCTGTCCACCGATCCGCGCGATCGCCGGATGCGGCCGTCCATCTACCTGCAAGTCGACGACGGGCCCGCCGTGCTGGTGGATACGGCGACGGACCTGCGCCAGCAGGCACTGCGGTTCGGCGTGTCACGCGTGGACGCCATTCTCTTCACGCACAGCCACGCGGATCACGTCCTCGGTCTCGACGAGGTGCGCCGGTTCAACGTGATGCAGGGCGGACCGATTCGCGCGTGGGCCGATGCCGCCACCGCCGGCGACCTGCGGCGGATGTTCGCCTACGTCTTCGATCCTCCGGACGAGCGTGGGGGAGGCGTCCCGCAGATCGGGCTCGCCGAGATCGAGGGGACGTTCTCCATCGGCGCGCTGCGCGTGCAGCCGGTGCCGCTCTTTCACGGCGCTCGGCCGATCCTCGGATTCCGCTTCGGACGCTTTGCGTACCTCACTGACTGCAACCGGATTCCCGACGAGGCCTGGCCGCTGCTCGAGGGCCTCGACGTGCTCGTCCTCGACGCCCTCCGTCACCGGCCGCACCCGACGCACTTCACGGTGGCCGAGGCCGTGGAGGCCGCGGCGCGCATCGGCGCCGCCCGGACGTACCTCACGCACATCTGCCACGATCTGCCGCACGCCGAGACGGGCCGCATCCTGCCGGAATCGGTGGAACTGGCATATGATGGGCTCGTCTTGGAGATCGACGCGGGGGCGCCGTGGAAGTAGCGCATTTTCCCGGCGACCCGCGGCCGCCGCGCTGGCATCACGTGGTGCTCGCGCTCGGCAACTTCGACGGGCTGCATCGCGGGCACGTCAAGATCATCGAGCGGGTGAGGCGCGGGGCCACCGAACGGGGCGGCACGCCGGTGGTGCTGACCTTTGATCCCCACCCGCCCCGTGTGGTGCGCCCCGACAAAGCGCCGCCGCTCCTGATGACGCAGGCGCAGAAGGTCGAGGCGCTCGGACGCGCCGGCATTCAGGGCGTGGCCGTGGTCCGCTTTACGCTCGAGCTGTCTCGGTGGGAGCCCGAACAGTTCGTGCGCGCGGTGCTCGTGGACTGGCTGCGGGTGGCCGAGGTCTGGGTCGGCGCCGATTTCCTGTTCGGCCGCGACCGGTCCGGCAACTTCTCGTTGCTGCGGACGCTCGGCGCGCAGCACGGATTTCGCGTCGAGAAGATCGATCCGGTACGCTACAAGGACTTCGTGGTGTCGAGCACGCGAATCCGCCGGCTGGTCAGCGATGGACGGATGGACGAAGCGGGAGCGCTGCTCGGCCATCACTATGCCATCGACGGTACTGTGGTGCCGGGCGCGGGGCGAGGGCGGATCATCGGATATCCGACCGCCAATCTGGAGACGGCCAACGAGCTGCTGCCGCCGAACGGCGTGTACGCCACGACGGTGACGCTCGACGGCGTCGTGTACCCGGGTGTGACGAACATCGGCGTGCGGCCCACGTTTGGCGCGTCGGGGCCGCCGACGGTCGAGACGCACGTGCTCGGATTGGAGTGGGATCTGTACGGCAGGCCGATGCGGTTGAGCTTCGTTCAGCGCTTGCGCGAGGAGCGCGCCTTTCCGGATGTGGATGCGCTCACGTCGCAAATCGAGGCGGATGTCCGCCGTGCGAAGCGCCTCTTCGACCGGCTGTCGATCTGATACGGCGATTGGCGAGTAGCGATTAGCGAATGGATGCCACCTCGTTCGAGTTCACGCTGCGCATGCCGGGAGATCTGCGCCTGGTGGACGCGGTCCGGGATCTCACCGCGCACGCCGCCTCCTATGCCAGGCTCGAGGCCGGTGCCGCGAGCGTGCTGGCGGCGCAGGTCACCGCGGCCACCGAGGTCGCGGTCGCTGCGTCCGGTGCGGAGGATGCGCCCGTGGATGTCCGCTTCCTGCGGGCAGGCGAAACGCTGTCGGTCTCGATCGGATGCGATGCGGTGCGCGCGGCCGCCTGGCCGACGAGCGCCGGCAACGGCCTGACGGTGGACACCGCACGGCACGGCACCCGCGAGACGTGCCTGATCACCCAGCGCCTGGACTGAATGCCAGGCCGACCGGACACCATGCGTCTCTACAACACCCTGACCCGCCAACAGGAGCCCTTCGCGCCGTCCCTCGACAATACCGTCCGCATGTACGCCTGCGGGCTGACCGTGTACGCACGCGGTCACATCGGCAACTTCCGCACGTTCGTGTGTCTCGACGTGCTTCGGCGCACGCTCCGGCACGTGGCGGGCTATGACGTGCGCCAGGCGATCAACTTCACCGACGTGGACGACAAGACGATCGCGGGCGCGCAGCGGGAGGGCATGGACCTTCGCGCGTACACCGATCGGTATGTCGAGGCGTTCGCGGAGGATGCAGGGCTGCTGGGGCTCGAGGCGGTCGAGGAGAACCCGCGCGCCACGGATCCGGCCAACCTGCAGGCGATGGCCGATGTCATCAAGGCGCTCGAGGCGCGCGGCCATACCTATCGTTCGGATGGATCCATCTACTTCAAGATCGCGTCGATGCCGGACTACGGCAGGCTGGCGCGCCTCGACCACGAGGGCATCCAGGCCGGGGCGCGCGTGGACGCGGATTCCTACGAGAAGGAAGACGCGCGTGACTTCGTGTTGTGGAAGGCCACCAAGCCGGGCGAGCCGACGTGGGACTACGGGGTGGGCCCAGGCCGGCCTGGATGGCACATCGAGTGCTCCGCGATGGCGCTGCGTCTGCTCGGCGAGCCGCCGATCGACATCCACGCCGGCGGCATCGACCTGATCTTTCCGCACCACGAGAACGAGATCGCGCAGAGCGAGTGCGCGACGGGGAAGCCGTTCGCGCGGTTCTGGGTGCATGTCGAGCATCTGCTGGTGGACGACCAGAAGATGTCGAAGTCGCTTGGTAACGTTTACAGCCTGCAGGACATTGCCGACCGCGGCCACCGGCCGTCGGCCCTGCGCTACCTGCTCTTGTCGTCGCACTACCGCAAGCAACTCAACTTCACCTGGACGGGCATGGAGCAGGCCGAAGAGGCACTGCGGCGCATGACCGACTTTCTGGCGCGCCTGGATCGTGTGACGGCCGCCGGCGCGCACGAGGCGCTCGCCGCCCGCGTGGACGAGGCCCTTCGGGCCTTCGATGCCGCGCTCGGTGACGACTTGAATACGGCCGCCGGACTCGCCGCGGTGTTCGACCTCGTCCGGGCCGGCAACACCGCGTTCGATCGCGGGGAGATCGGCACCCCGGATGTGGCCCGGATCCGGGAGGCCTTCACGCACTTTGACGACGTGCTGGGGGTTCTGTCGCTGCGGCGCGCCGAGGAGGCCGCGCCGCCGGTGCCGGAAGCCGAGATTCTGGAGCTGATCGAGGCGCGTCGCGCGGCTCGGAGCCGTCGAGCCTTCGCCGAAGCGGACCGGATTCGCGAAGATCTCGCCACGCGCGGCATCCT
>CAZNOC010000036.1:0-24173 GCA_964574545.1 uncultured Bifidobacteriaceae bacterium
CGTCCACGACTGCAGCGTGGACCCGATCGGAATCGTGCGCAGGCGCGTCAGCACGAGCAGCACACCGACGAGCACGTACGGCGCCCATGCCAGCGCGAGCGGCATGGGCCCGTCACGGTGATCGACGTCGCGGGGACGGATCGTGCCGGTCCACTCGGGCTCCCACTGCGCGCGTGGGGCGAAGTCCCAGTGGTCGTCGCCGCGCGGCATCAGGAAGCCGCGTTTGGCCGCGGGTACGACGATGGCCAGGCCAATGAGGCCGCCGAACATCGACGGGAACTCGGGTCCGAGGAAGTTCGCCAGCAGCACGTACGGGATCGTCATCGCGAACGCGGCGAAGAGCGCGAACCGCCACACGCGCAGCCCGTCGGTGAACGATCGGCTCGGTCCGAAGAACCGCGTCATCAACGCCACGACGAACAGGGGAATCAGGGTGCCGGCCGCAGCATGGATCAGGGCGACCCTCGCCCCGATGAGCGCCAGGAACTGGTTCCAGTCGGTATAGCCAATGGACGCCGCATACGCGCGCACCGCGTCGTCGTTCAACCCCGTGCCGACGCCGACGATGATCGGGGTCCCGACGGCGCCAAACGAGACCGGCGTGCTCTGGATGACCATGCCGGCGACGACGGCCGCCATGCCGGGGAAGCCGAGGCCGACCATCAGGGGGACGGCGACGGCGGCGGGCGTGCCGAAGCCCGCGGAGCCCTCGATGAAGCTGCCGAACAGCCACGCGATGATGATCACCTGCACGCGACGATCGGGCGTGATGTTGGTGAAGCCGAGGCGGATCGCCTTGAGGCCGCCGCTTTCCTGCAGAACGTTCAGGAGCAGGATGGCGCCGAAGATGATGTAGACGAGAGAAGCGGCAGTGACGAGCCCGTTGATGCTGGCGGCTGCCACCTGGGCCGTGCTGACCTGCCACACACCGAGCGCCAGCGCGACCGCCACCGCATACGAGATCGGCATCGCCTTGCTGGCGGGCCAGCGGAGGATGACGAGGAAGACCGCCACCACCGCGATCGGCATGACCGACAGCACGGCCAGAGTTCCGAGTCCCACGGGCGCTCCTTGCTCGGTTGTGCGCCGGCAGTCGGCGCGGTTGGACAGGCTCGGCAGAGTCTACTTCACACTATTCGGAATCAGGAATGCGAAATACTGACCGGACCCATGCGTGGAAACGGGGGATGGGCTGTCACGCGGCACGAGCGGGCCTGCCGGACGGGCCGCACGTCTGGGGTGAGAGCGGCGCGGTTCAGCGCCGCAGCGGCTTGTGCTGCGAGTCCCAGTCGTAGGCGACGGCCACGTGCTCCATGATGGCACGGGCCGCGCGCCCGCCGTTGTCGCTGTTGGTCAGGATGGCCACGCCGTAGCCGTGGCGCACGTGGCCGCGGATGAGCCCCTGAAATCCGTAGTTCGATCCGCCGTGGCCGAAGTACCAGCCCTCGCCGTGCATGTCGATCTGGAAGCCCACGGCAAACGGACCCACCCCGACCGGCGTCGTCATCGTCCGGGCCGATGCGTGCGAGAGGAAGCGGGTCTCACGGCCGGCCAGTGCCCGCTGCACCTCGAGGATCACGCGTGCCAGGTCGCCGGCGGTCGTCCAGAGGCCGGCTGCCGCCTGTTCGGGATAGTCGTGCCAGCGGCTCTCGCGAACACGGCCGCGACTGTCGTGCGCGTGCGCGGCCCATGCATGGAGGCGCTCGGGAAGCGGCTGCGTGTACGTGCTGTCGGCCATGCCTAGCGGAGCGAGCACGTGCGCCTCCATGAAGGCGTCGAACGGTTGTCCGGTGAGATCCATCAGCGCGAGCTGCATCAGCGTGGTCGAGCCGCCCGAGTACTTGTGCGCACGGAAGGGCGCGCGTGCGAAGAGCACGGGGCCGGTGTTTGAGGGGGGCTCGCCGTTGAGAATCTGCACGAGGTTCGGCAGCGCCGTTCCCGGCGTGTAGCCGGGAAAGCCGAACCCGTCGTCCGCACCGGACGTGTGGCTGTACAACGCGCGCGGCGTGACGGGCGCCGACGCCGTGTGGACGGACGCGGGCACCTTCCAGGATGAGAGGACTTCGTTGACGTCCCGGTCCAGCGACAGCCGGCCGTCTTGCGCCAGGCGCACGGCGGCCATCGCGGTCACCGGCTTGCTGATTGAAGCAGCCTGGAACAGTGTGGCGGTGTCGACCTGACGGCCCGTCGCGACGTCCGCGACACCGTAGCCCCGTGCCCAGGCGATGTCGAAATCATGGATCACAGCGATGCTGGCACCTGGCACGTTGAAGTCGGCGAGTAGCGTTTCGATTGTCCGATCGTCGACAGCACGGGACGCGGGGGGCTGGCCCTGCACCGTGCAGCCGCCTGCGAAGAGGACGGCAAGGACAGCCAGAAACAGGCGCGAGCTGCGCCGGCACGGGCGGAGGGGGACACTGGGCATGGGGAAGACTATAGCTCGCCCCGCCTGCGTCCCGAATGCATTACGATAGCGCCGGACTTCGCCATGAGATCCCGTGTGTTCGCTCTCCAGTCGGGCCTCGCCATCATGCTGGGCGTGTCTCTCGTCCTGCCCCTCACAGGGCAGTCCACGAACCCGATCTCCCGCGGGACGGCCGACGGCGAGTGGCCCACCTACGGTGGAGATCTCGCCAGCCGCCGCTATTCGCCGCTGGCGCAGGTGGACGCCTCCAACTTCGACACGCTCGAGGTCGCGTGGCGATTCAGGACCGAAAACCTGGGGCCCGCGCCCGAGTACCTGTTTCAAGCCACGCCGCTGATGGTGAATGGCCGTCTGTACCTTACCGCCGGGTCTCGCCGAGCCGCGGTGGCACTCGACGCCGCCACAGGCGAGCTGAAGTGGATGCACAGCCTCGACGAGGGGCCGCGCGGGCAGCGCGCGCCGAGGCGGCTCTCGGGCCGGGGCCTCGCGTATTGGAGCGACGCCACCGGCGAGCGGATTCTCTACGTGACGCCCGGGTACCAGCTCGTCGCCCTCGACGCAGCGACGGGGCATCGCATCCCCACCTTCGGCACCGACGGCATCGTCGATCTGAAGCAGGGGATGGACCAGGAGATCGATCCGGTGACCGGCGACATCGGCCTGCACTCGGCGCCGGTCGTGGCGGGAAACACCATCATCATCGGCGCCGCCCACGCCGAGGGTGGCCAGCCGCCCAGCAGGTCGAACATCAAGGGCTACGTCCGCGGCTACGACGTGCGCACGGGCCGGCGCCTCTGGATGTTCAGGACCATTCCGTTGCCCGACGAGTTCGGCTACGACACCTGGGAAGACGGGTCGGCGGACTACACCGGCAACACGGGTGTGTGGGTGCAGATGACGGTGGACGAGGAGCTGGGCCTGGTCTACCTGCCGGTGGAGGTGCCGACGGGGGACTACTACGGCGGTCATCGTCCCGGCAACAACCTCTTCAGCGAGAGCCTCGTGGCGGTGGATCTCAACACCGGCGAGCGACGCTGGCACTACCAGCTCGTGCACCACGGCATCTGGGACCACGACATCCCGTGCGCCCCGATCCTGGCCGACCTGAACATCGACGGCCGAGTGGTGAAGGCCGTGGCCCAGGCCACCAAGCAGGGGTGGGTGTATGTCTTCGACCGCGCGACGGGCGAGCCGGTGTGGCCCATCGAGGAGCGGGCCGTCGAGAGGGGTGACGTGCCGGGGGAGTGGTACTCGCCGACGCAACCGTTCGTGACGAAGCCCCCGGCCTTCGAGCGGCAGGGGGTGTCGATCGACGACCTGATCGACTTCACGCCGGAACTGCGGGCCGAGGCCGTGACGCTGGTGGAGCGGTTCAAGCTGGGCCCCCTGTTCACGCCGCCGGTGGTCAGCCGGTGGGAGGGGCCGCTCGCCACCTTGATGCTGCCGAACATCACCGGCGGCGCCAACTGGCAGGGCGGATCCCTGGACCCGGAGACCAACTACTTCTACATCTTCTCGAACACGGGAATCTCCGCGGTGGCGCTGGTGCCTGGCGAGCGGGCGAAGTCGGACATGCGCTACGTGCGAGGCTTCGCGAGCGACCCCGCCGATGCGAGCGGGCGCCCGTCGTTTCCCACCCTGTCTGTGCAGGGCCTGCCGCTCGTCAAGCCCCCCTACGGGCGCATCACCGCCCTCGATCTGAACGCGGGAACGCTCGCGTGGCAGATTGCGCACGGCGAGACACCGGATGCCGTCCGGGATCATCCGGCGCTGAAGGGGCTGACGCTGCCGCGGACGGGGCGTCCGGGTCGCATCGGTGTGCTCACGACCAGGACGCTGGTGATCGCTGGCGAAGGTGGCATGAACACGACACCGCACGGCCGCGGCGCGATGCTGCGGGCCTATGACAAGGCGACGGGGGAGGAAGTGGGCGCCGTCTATATGCCTGCGCCGCAGACCGGGTCGCCGATGACCTACGAACTCGACGGGCGGCAGTACATCACGGTGTCGGTCAGCGGCCCCGGGTTCCCGGGCGAACTGATCGCGTACCGGCTGGGTTCGGAGACCACCGAGCCTTGACGCCGGTCCGGCCTTGGAGGACACTGTGCCGATCTGGCTGGCGAACCTTGGAGGCGACTGATGGCACGCACCCGTTCCCGCGGCTGGGCCTCGCGCGTTACCTGGGCCACCGCCCTCACGATCGCGACCCTGACCCTCGTGGGCGTGCACACGCTGCGCGCCGCCGGAACCGGTGACGATCGGGACGCGTCCGGCCTCGAGGCGCAGCCCGAGCTCACCTACACGCGCCACGTCGCCCCCATCCTGCAGAAGAGTTGCCAGAACTGTCACCAACCGGGCGGGATCGGTCCGATGCGCCTGATGGAGTTCGAGGACGTCCGCCGCTGGGCTCCAGTCATCAAGGCGCGCGTGGTGCAGCGCGAGATGCCGCCGTACCATTACGACACGCACGTTGGCGTCCAGGCGCTGCAGGGTGACTGGCGACTGTCGGAAGCGGACATCCAGACCATCGCACGCTGGGTGGACGCCGGTGCTCCCATGGGCGACCCCGCCGATCTGCCGCCGCCGGTCACCTTCCCGCCCGCCGGCGAATACCTCCTTGCGCAGCGCTTTGGCCCTCCGGACGTCGTCATCAAGGCGGCGCCGTACACCGTGCCCGCATCCGGCCAGGACCGCTGGTGGCGACCGTCCGTCCCGAGCGGCATCACCGAGGACCGCTGCATCAAGGCCATCGAAACGAAGCCGTCCGTGGCTGGGCGATCGGTGACGCACCACGCCAACTCCACGTTCGAACCCGCCGGCCACACCCGCGAGCCGGACGCCGTCGGTGGCAGCGGACCTGGCAGCATCAGGCTGTCGGAGTACGCGCTCGGCAAGATCGGCGAGGTGATCCCATCTGACGCATGCCGGATCGCGCCCGCGAACTCGAACGTGCGCTGGGACATCCACTACTACCCCAATGGCGTGGAGATCGTGGACGACCAGGTGGAAGTGGGCATCTGGTTTCACGACCGGGAGGTCACCCCCGAGACACGCTACCGGCAGACGCTGGGCCTCTATGCGCTGCAGAGCGGCACGGGGGATTTCGAGATCGAGCCGCACGGCACCTTGATGACGCAGGGCTATCGCCGCTTCGACACGCCCGTGCGCATCGACAGTTGGCAGCCGCACGGGCACCTGCGCCTTGTCGCGAAGCGCCTGGAGGTGCTGTATCCCGACGGCCGTCGCGAGACCATCAGCATGGTGTCGAACTGGAACCCCGGGTGGCACCACAGCCACGTGTACGAGCCTGACGCCGCGCCCATCCTGCCCGCCGGGTCAATCATCATCAACACAGCTTGGTACGACAACACGGCCAGGAACCGCTACAACCCCGATCCCGATCAGTGGGTGGGCGTGGGAGATCGCACGACCGACGAGATGTCACACGCCTGGATTGCCGTGACGCACCTCGACTCCCAGGGTTACGAGCGCTTGACGACGGAGCGCGAACGGGAGCGTGAGCGTCGATGACGGAGGGCCGGATTGCCGCGGGGGCCGTCGCCGCGTTGCTGGCGATCGGCATCGCCGCCTCCCCGATCGACGCGCGACAGCAATCACGGCTGCCGCTCTCCCCGGGTGCCCCGACAGGGGCCGGCGTGGCGCCGTACTTCGACGGCTGGTACGCGAACCCCGACGGCAGCGTCACGCTGTCGTTCGGGTTCATGAACCGCAACACCGAGGAGGTCGTGGACATCCCGATCGGCGAACACAACGTCATCGAACCCGCCGAGTTCAACGGGAAGCAGCCAACCCACTTCCCACCCGTCAGCTACACCGGCTTCGGCGGCCGCCGCGAGCGAGGCGCGTTCGCGGTCAGGGTGCCGCAAGACTTCCGCGGCGACGTCGTGTGGACGCTCACGCACAATGGCTTCACCTACTCGGTGCCCGGGCGGGTACGGGGGTCCGCCTATGAGCTGTCCTACACGCCTCAAGCCGCCGGATCCCTGATGCCCATCGTCCGCTTCGCGCCTGACGGACCCCCGTCACAGGGTCGGGAGGGGGTCACCGTCGGGCCGCTGACGACAGCCTCGGGACGGCCGCTCGAGATCCGGATCTGGATGGAGGACCGCGGCGAGCGCACCCTGATCCCCACGAACATGACGTGGTTCAAGTACCAGGGGCCGGGAGCGGTGACGTTCGAGCCGAGGACGGCAAAGACCGCACCCGGCGGCGGGGAGGCGGCGACCATGGTCCAGTTCAGCGCCCCCGGCGAGTACATGCTCCGTGTACGGGTGGACAACTTCGGTATTACCGACAGCGCTCCCGGGCACCAGTGCTGCTGGACCAACGGGTACGTCAGGGTGACGGTGACGCCGTAGCACCGGCCTTCGGCTTTTCAGCTCTCGGCTTTGGAGCGATCGGCTCTCGGCCTCCGCCTCGGGGCGAGCGCGTGTGTGCTACTCGTCGCCTGGCGGAGGAACGCTCAGGTGCACTGCCGGCCCATGCAGCGTCTCGCAGAAGGGCAGCAGAGTGGTGTCGGCGACGACCATCCCGGGGACGCGGATCGGCACCTGCAGGCCTGGATGGCCGCGGTGTCCCGGGTGGGTCGTGGCGGCGATCATCGCGCTCGCTTCGCGCGTCCAATGATGTCCGAGCTGCACGACCTGCGCCCGCTCCCCGGGCCCGAGGGTCGCCATCGTCTCGCGGCGCGCCCGGACGATCGCGACGATCCACTCGGCCTCCACACCCGCCAGCCGCCCGGCAACCGCGCTCACACGCGCCTCGTCCTCGTCAGCGAGCACCCTGGCCAGCTCGGTGCGGGCGGCGGTGAGATCGTGGACGTAGGCGGCTGCTGCCGCGCACACCCGGCTCCTGGCCGCGTGCAGGGCGTCCAGTTGTGCCGTCGTGAGCGCGATGAACCCGTGGTGGGCGAGGACGACGTGCGGCCCTTCGAGCATCACCCGCATCAAGGGATCGGCGTCCGTCACGGACGAGGGGTGCGTGTGCTCCTGCGCGGCGGCCGGCGGAGCGACGGCCAGCGCGAGGCCGATCAGCCACGCAAGGCAGGGTAACGTCGGTCTCATGGGCGAACCTCGTGACGGTACGGAGGCGCGCGGGGTGGTCGTTTGCCCCGGACCGCCCTCAACCTGCTAAGTCTAGTGTCTCCCAACGCTGAGATCGTCACGATCGAGGCAAGTGTTCGCGCCCGCGTTGGCAGAGGTCCGCGCGGAGCGGGGGCTGAAGGAGCGCAGGAACCAGTGAACTCGGGGGGGGCGAACTCGGGGGAACTCGGGGTCGGGATGAGTTTCAGTTTCTGCGAAGGAATGGGATGGCAGAAACTGAAACTCATCCCGACCCCGCAATCGCTACGGCGCCGCGGGCGGGTCCAGGCTGACGATGCTGGCGTCGTCGTGGCCGCCGAGCTGCCGGAGGCGCTCCAGAGCCGTGAGGGCGTCGGCGCGCGTGACGAATGGGCCGAGTGCCACCTGTTGCAGGAGTTGGGTGCGAAGCTGCAGCGGTCGTTGGACCGCTGGCAGGCCCACCTGCATCAGCTCCTCAACGAGCCGCTCGGCACGCGCGCGGCTGCTGTACAGGCCGACGGACACCAGATAGTCGCCGGCAGCGACAGAGGGAGCGGGCTCCAGGGGCGGCACCGGCGGCACCATAGTGTTCGGCACCGCGAGGGCCAGCGGCGCGGGTGGCGCCGGGAGCGACGCGGGCGTGTCGAGGAGGTCGATGAGCGCGTCGGGGACCTGAGAGGCGACTGGCGCGGCTGCGCCGACCGCTACTACGCACGCCGCCGCGACCGCGGCTCGTTTTGCCCAGCGACGTATCAATCGTCGCCGGCGTGTGGTTGGCCGCTTGTGCGCGGGCTCGGACGAGTGTGAGGCCGAGGACTTTCCTCGGGACGGGTGCGGTGCCGGGACGTCAGGTACTTCGCTTTCGAACAACTGGAGCGGCGTGAGGACCCGAGCCGGCGGAGCGAGGTCCTGGGTCAGCCAGGCGTCAACGGGACTGGAGAAGGGTTCCTGCCGCACGACTGGCGCCGTCAACACGACGGGCGCCGCTGGCCTCGGGGGAGCGGCGGGGGCGGTGGCCGCTGCCAGTCCTGCCGCCGGGGCTGCCGGTGGTGCCTCGGCCGACGCCTCCGGAGACAGAGCCTCGGGGGTCACGATCGACGCCCACGTCGGGGTCAGCGTGGTGGCGCCCACATCCGCCAGCGCGGCGTCGAGCACCTCGGGTTCGATGCACGGACTCTGACGCTGATGGGCCAGGTGCAGGGCGCGGTCACAGATCCGATTGATGAGGCGCGGAACGCCTCCCGATCGACGATGGATGGTGTCGAGCACCTCGTCGGAGAACAGTTGCTGGTCCTCAGGGCCTCCGGCGACGTGCAGTCGATGCTGGACATATCCCCCCACGGCCTCGCGATCCAGGGGTGCGAGCCGGGTGTAGCCGCACACCCGCTGATCCACCTGCCGCATCTCCGGCAGCTTCAGCTTGGCGAGGAGTTCCGGCTGCCCCACGAAGACGACCTGCAGCCACCCCTTGCTGCCGAACGAGTCCGCCAGGATGCGCGTTTCCTCGATCATCGGCAGCGACATGTTCTGTGCCTCATCGATGACCGCCACGGCGAAGGCGTCGAGCGAATCGAGTGAGGTGAGGAACTCGGACAACAGGTAGCTGAGCTCGGCGCGCGAGGCCTGCTTCACGGGACCGGTGGTGAGATCCTGGATCGAGATCACCCCGAAGTCGACCAGCAGCATCTTCAGCAGGTCTTCCCGCGAGGCGAACGGATCCGGCACGAACGAACTGAACGTCTTGCGGCCCAGGCTGCGCAGTACGGCGCGGCAGAGTGTGGTCTTGCCGGTGCCGATCTCTCCGGTGAGCACCAGCAGGCCTTCGCGCCGGCGGATGCCGCCGAGCAACCCCTCGAACGTGGCGGCGTGGCACGGGCTGCGGTAGAGGAACCGTGGATCGGAGTCGAGGCTGAACGGCTTCTCCTTCAGGCCGAAGGAGGCCTCGTATGTCAGCGTGCCCGCCTGAGGCTGGTGAGGCGGGAAGGACATGACTGATGCGGTGCTCATTCCTCTACCCTGGCTGGCTCATCGTGGTTCGGGCGTCCTGACAGATCAGGTATCCGGATCGCACGATGAGGGCCAGGCGAAGAAGCGGCGCAAATGAGACGTTTTGCGGGGTGTTCCAGCGACCCGCGTCCCTGACGATCGGTGAGATGTACCAAATCTCACCAGTCCGATTACGATTTCCTACCTGCGCGACGATCGCCGCCGCCACGCCGCGGCGCCCGCAGCGACGCCCATCAACGCCAGCAGACCCGGTTCGGGGATCGTGTCGAGCGTGCTGATGTCGTCGATGCCCCAGCCGTCGCCGGAGTGGTTGTTGATCCACTGGACGTTGGAGATGCCGCTGGCGGACGTGATCAGGACGAAGAACAGGCTCCCGTTCCCGAACGCCGACCCGTTCGCGCCGGGTCCGAACACACCCGTCGCCGTGCCGTCAGCGTCAGTGGCCTTCACCTTGAGCCGGCCGCCCTGGTCGTTGACGTCGGTCATGAAGAAGAAGAGCGTGTTGAGGTTCGATCCGAGCTGCAGGTCGATCCCGGTGAGGTCGTTCGAGTCGAGCCACTGGCTGCCGCCTGCGGTGCTGTTGAAGCGCCCGCTGAAGGGCGTCGTCGCCTGGTCCAGCACGTAGAGCGCGTCGCACGTGGCATTCGACGGGCCGCCGGGCTTGATGCAGGCGCCACCGGTGCCGAGACCACCAACGCTCGAGAACGTGCCAGCGCCGGTGGAGAGCGTCGTGTGTCCGACAGCTTTCGAGGCGGCGAACGATTCGAAGTCCTCCAGGAGGGTGTAGCTGCCCAGACCCGCAAGCAGTGCGGCCTTCGCTGCCAGCTTCGCGCCCTGGTTCGCCCCTGTGACTTCGACGATGCTGATCGTGGCCGCCTGGGCGGCAGTGGTCAGCGTAAGGAGCGCGGCGACGGCGAGTGTGACAAGTCGAATCATGGGACCGGGAACAGCCTCCAACTGTGGTCGTCCGGCGCAATGCCGTCGACACGGATCCCTTTAGCACCACGCGTGCCAGAACTGCGATCACACCTAAATTGTTCAGCGATAGCAACTTACCAAATCAGAACTTGTCTGAAGTCGCCGCATAAGGCGTCTTCTGTCGCTTAAAGTCAGTCATTGTATGACCCAGTGGTGCGGCTCAATGCGCCCCTGCGCACGAACCGCGAGGGTTCTCTGGTTTCGAGTTGGCGAGCGGCGCTCGGTCGGTCAGAATGGCGGCGGTCGCAGGGACGGGCCCGCTCCGGGCGCGCCACCTGGGCAGCCAGCGACGACAGCCGCCGACCGGAAAGGGAGACGTATGACCGTATCCGCGAAGACCACGGCGATTGCGTTCGCTCTCCTCACCGTCGGCGCCTGCGGCCAGCCGCGCAGCGGTCCCGCGCCAACGCCGGAACCTGTCCCCGCGGCGGGCACGTGTACGGGGGCGTTTCCGAGCTTCTGGCAGGACCCAGCCCCGACGTTCGGCCCCATGTGGGCCGGCCAGGTCCAGAGCAATACGCCGCCTTCCGGATGGACCGGTCCGGTGTTCCGGTTGAGTGACGCGTACCCCGGGCAGCCTTCGGACGAGCGGGACGCGCAGCCCTGGCGTGAGGCCCGGTTTGATGCGCTCTTCGCCCCATCCACGAGCCAGGCCGACAAGACGGTGCTGGCCGAGGAGTACGCCTGGACGGTGATGCGCTATATCCAGGAAGGCAACATCGACAGCGGCTCGATCGACACGGACTGGACGCTGTGTAACAACCCTGTACGCGGGTGGTATCACATCCCGTTTCAGACCTACGACGTGCTGAGCGGCCGCGAGTTCGTGCACGGACTGACTCGTGAGGCGCCTGTCAAGTTCAACATGCGAGCGCCCGATCATCCCGAGGCCAGCGTGACCCTGCCGTCCACGATCTGGGCCGTAGGGTTCTTCAACCCGACCGCGGCGTACACGTTGGGCACGATCTGGCGGCCTGACGGCACCGCCACCCCTCCCGTCGACAGCATCTCGTTCGACGACGGGGCGGTCGTCGGCAAGCTGCTGTTCACCACGCTGTCTCCGGCGCAGCTGCCCTTCCTCGAGAACGTGCCCGCATGGACGGCGAACATCTCCGACCCTGCCTTCTGTGCCTGCACCGGCCAGAACGGTGCGCGATGCACGATGCAGGAACAGAGTGAACAGTGCCCGCGCAGCACGCGTCTGTGGGCGCCCGTGCACCTGCTGCAGTTCGACATCGCGATCAAGGACAGCCGCGCCCCTGGCACGGAATGGGTGTTCGGCACGTTCGTCGCGGACGGCCAGCGCAAGGCGGGGGAGTCCGGCCCTTGGAACCGCATCTCGCCGCTCGGCTTGATGTGGGGCAACGACACGCCCCCCGAGGGGCAGCTCGCGCATGCTCATCCCGTCGAACCCCGGCAGCACGGCTTCGCCGAGGAAGTGATCTTCTGGGACGTTGTGGACATGCTGAACGCGGCGGGTGGAGACACGCTTCCGATGCGTCCCGGCCACCTGGGGTGCAACAGCCGCCTGAACGGGCCCGCCGACAACGCCAACAGTTCGTGCATGTCGTGTCACATGACGGCTTCGGTGCCCGACGCCATGGGCCGGGTGCCGCCGATCATCGCGCAGTTCCAGCCCTCGCCCGGGGTGACCTCGGAGTGCGTCACGCCCACACCGTCGCACCCGGACACCGGCGTAGACGCGGCCGGTGCGCATGCCGCTGTGAAGAACGGCATCCCGTTCGCCGCGTCGGATCGCATCTACTTCTTCAACACCGGCGCGGGGGTGCCTGTGAACATGACCGCCCAGACACCGTCGGGCCCGGTGAACGTCCTCGGCGACGCCCCGCAGTACGCCGATGGGCGCGCCGAGTGGATCGCGCTCGACTACTCGCTGCAACTCTCCATCTCGCTCGTGCAATGGCGCGAGTGGCAGAAGAACCGGCAGGACGCCGTGCCGTCGTTCGGCGCGACGTTGCCAGGGCGATAGCACGCCGGAACGAGCCCCCCAGGCGTCCGCACGCATGCCGGAGTCACGCCTCGCATCGAATCGTTCGAGGCGGCGGAGGCCGGTGTCCTCGGTCGCGATGGTCGCCGGGCTCTTCGTCGGTGTCCGTGCCTTCGCCTATGCGCGCGGACTTCGCTTCGACGCATCCGAAGCCGCCGCGTTCTGGCACTTCATCGAGCCGGACCTGCTGCGCGAGCGGCTTTGGGAGAGCCTGTGGCACCTGCACGCCCAGCCCCCGCTCTTCAACGCCTGGCTCGGCGTGTATCACCAGATCTTCGGAGGGATGCTGCCGCTCGCCTTTGGCGTCACCTATCTGGCATTGGGGGTCGTGCTCTGCGTCCAGATGCTTCGGCTCGGCCGCGCCCTCGGCCTCGCGCCGTGGCCCGCTTCCATAGGCACGATCATCTTCTGCACATCGCCGGCGGTCCTCCTCTACGAGAACTTCCTGCTGTACGCCTACCCCGTGGCCGTGATGCTGACATGGTCCGCCGTCAGGCTCCATCGGGCGCTCGAGCGCGGGAATCCGCGCGACTGGTGGGTGTTTGTCGCCCTCGCCCTCGCCATTGTCCTCACCCGTGCCCTCTACCATCCCGCGTGGCTTGTGCTCGTGCTCGCCGGTGCGACGTGGGCAGCGCGGCGGCTTCGCGGGAGCGCCCGTCCCGTGGCCGGTCCCGCGCTCCTGGCCTTGGTGATCGTCGGGGCGGTGGTCGCGAAGAACCACGTCCTGTTCGGGCAGGCGACGCTCAGTTCCTTCGGCGGCATGAACCTGAGCCGCGTCGTACTCGATCGGATGGATCCCGTCGAGCGGGCCGCGCTCGTCGAGGACGGTGTCCTGAGCGGCTGGGCCGCCGTCGGCGGCTTCAGACCGTTGACCGCTTACACGCCGCCCCCGCAGAGCGCGCCTGCCGGGGTGCCCCTGCTGGATCGTCCCTGGAAAGCGGACGGCTCGATCAACTTCCATCATCGTGCATACGTGGACATCAGCGCGCAGCTGGCCCGTGATTCGCTGGGAGTGATCCGCGAACGTCCAGCGGTCTACGTCCGCTCGGTGTGGGAGAATCTTTCCCAGACGCTGCAGCCTGCGTCCACCTACTTGCCGCTTGCGGCGGCGCGAGCACGCATCGACCCACTGGTGCGTGTCTACGAACCGCTGATGGGCTGGGCGCCCGTGCTTGGCCCGCGGGGGCTCTGGCCGGTGCTGCTGCCTCTCGTGCTTCTGGCGGCGGGGGCTCGCCTCTGGCGCGCGCGAGGTGCCGTCGATGCGCGGTGGGTGGTCACCGCGTACATGCTCGGCAACATCGTCTTCGTGATCGGCGTCGGCGCCCTCATGGAACGGAGTGAGAACCAGCGCTTCCGCTTTGACGTCGACCCGATGATCTGGTTGCTGCTGCTGCTGGCCCTGCAGCAGGCCTGGCACGCCGCGATGAGGCGGGGCCCCGCTTTTCATGGAGGTTCAGGTGTTCCGACAGCGCGCACTCGTCACGATGGCAGTCGTCTCGACCCTGTCGCTTCAGGCGCTCGGGCAGCCCGGCTCGGAAGGCGTGGGCAGTGACTTCTGGATCTACGCCTGGCGCACGCCGAGAGTCGAAGTCGAAGCGCGGGCGCAGGTCATGGCCGGGGCTGGCTTCACGGTGGTCAACGCCGAGCCGGAGGAACTGGAGGTCCTGGCGCGGCATGGTCTGAAGGGCATGATTCACACGCTGGATCCATCGGTGGCCGGGCGTCTTGCATCAAACCGCGCCGTCTGGGGCTATCACCTCGGCGACGAGCCCTTCCCGGAAGCCGTGTTTCCCGCGATCGGCGAGCGGTTCAGGGCCTTCGAGCGCGCTGCGCCAGGCCACGTACCGTACGTGAACATGCTCTCGACGACGGGCGAGTTCCTGCGGAGCTACATGACCGTCGCGCGTCCCTCGCTGCTGAGCTTCGACTACTACCAGTGGTGGTGGGGCAGCGACCGCTACTTCGAGAAGCTCGAGCAGTTCCGCGAGGCCGCAGTGCGCGCCGGTGTGCCGCTGGCGGCCTGCTTCGAGGTGTCGGCGCATCCCGGCATCGAATGGGGCGACGAGACCTACCTGCCTGACAACGGACGCAGGCTGCGCCACAGCGTCTACACCTCGATGGCCTACGGCGTGACCGGCATCGCGTGGTTTCACGCCGACATGATCTTCACGGCCGGCACGGGCGCCCTGACGCCCGCCGGTCGCGACGTCGCCTCGATCAACGCGGAGGTCCTGGCGCTGGGGCGCGCGATCGCGCCGCTCGAGTCGGTGGACGTGTTCCACACCGTCCCCCTCCCCGCCGGGACGCGGAGCTTTCCCAAAGAGCACTGGGTGCAGGCTCTCCCCGAAGAGGGTCGGGCGGGGTTCGTCACGGGTCTCTTCCGAGACGACGAGGGACGCGACTACGTGCTCGTCGCCAACCGCGATTACCGAGATGCGCAGGCGCTGGTCGTCCGCCTGCAGTCGAAGTGGCTCGGCATCGCACCCTGGTACACGCCGAAGCAGTACTCCTACGCCATCGATCGCCTGGATCGCGCCACCGGCGCGTGGCAGACGATGTCGAGTTCGTCCGCCGTGGGCTTCTCGTACATCGTCGCAGCGGCGGAGGGCGAGCTCTTCCGTATCACGACCACAGTGACGGCCGACGGCAGCGCCCCGGGGTGGCCGCGCGCGGGTGGTAGTGAGTGGTGAGCGTAGCGGTTGACGGTGAATGCGGGGCCCAGGCATGACGGCGATTCACGCGCAGGTCGAGTCCGCACGCCGCGGAACGCTGGCACGCGTCATCACGCGGATGCCGTCTGGCTGGGCCGTGCTCGGTGACCCGCAGATCACGCGAGGCTACTGCCTGCTCTTGCCGGACCCCGTGGTGCCTGACCTCAACGCGCTCGAAGGCGACGCGCGCCGGTGGTTCCTGGAGGACATGGCCCGTCTTGGCGACGCGGTGCTCGCGGAGACGGGCGCCGCACGCATCAACTACGAGATTCTGGGCAACGTCGAGCCCGCGCTTCACGCACACGTGATTCCACGCCACCTGTCCGAGGCGCCGGACAGGCGGACGCAACCAGTGTGGCTGCACGACTGGGCCACCGCGCCGCCGTTCGATGAAGTGGCGGACGAGGGCCTGCAAAGGCGTCTGGCGTCACGGCTTACGCGGCCCCCGGGCTGATGCGTCTCGAGCCGCACGCCCGGGACGTGCCGAGGTGGCGGGGTCGTCGTGCCCGGCCTGGCACGGGCGCATCCGCGGAGAAGGCACACGCTCCCCGAGGGCCCGGCGCCGATCGCTTTGCCGGCGGTATCTGCCGGATCGTGTGCTGGCATGAGCGCCGCCTCATGCCCGGGAGCCTCACGGCGACGACAGCACCTCGAACCCCGAGACGATATCGAGCAGCTCGGTGGTGATGGCGGTCTGGCGCTGCAGATGGAACTCGGTGTGGAGCGCGCCGAGACGCTCGTCGACGTTGCGTTCCGCGGCATGCATGGCGGCGAGGCGGCTGGCGTTCTCGCTGACAAGGGACTCTGCAATGGCCCGATGCAGCGTCACGAAGAGATGCTGCCGCACGTACGCGGCAAAGAGGTCCTGCCAGTGACTCCGGAAGGTGGGTCGCGATCGCGACGGCCACGGCGAGGCGCGCAGTTCCCGAAGCCACGCGGGATCTAGAGGCAGCAGTGGGACATGGTGCGGGTGGGAGGTGGCACCGGAACGCGGACGGTTGAAGTAGAGGTCGACGCCGTTGCATTCCCCGGCGGCACGGCGCTCGTCCACCCACGCGAGGAGGCTCTGCACGAGCGAGGTGATGAGCGGCGCCGACACGGGCATTCCCAGCACCGAGGCCGGGGAGAGCCCCGCGTCCTCCAGACGGCCCGCGACACGGGCGCCGACTGCCAGCAGCGGCCCCGGCGTCACCCCGGCGGCCCCCGCCGCGCGGGCCTCCACGAAGAACGCGGCGATCTGGTCGTTGAACGCGCCGCAGAGGCCCTGGTCCGACCCGAGCACGATGGCCGCGTGGCGGCTCGGACCCCGTCCGGAAGGGCCGGCGGTGGTCTCTGGCCGCTCCCGCAGCAGCACCTGCAGCCCGAGCTCGACCGTGCGCGCGTAGTCTCCGAGCGAGGCCACCGCTTCCTCGTACTGCCGGACGCTCACGGCCGCGAGCGCCTTCATCGTGCGCACGACGGAGCGCAGATCCTCGAACGTCTCGAGCCGGCGCTTGACGGCGTCAGGTGTCTGCATCGTCGAACCCTCCGAACTCGGCGGCGAGCCGCGCGCGGCAGGCCTGTTCGACCGCGCCTCGCTGCGCATCGGTCAACGCATCTCCGCGCTCGATCGCCCGGGCGATCTCGGCCAGTTCGGCACCCACGGCTTCGCGGATGACCGCCTCCGCTCTGGCGATGCTCCCGAGCGCGATTGCGTCGAAGAGCCCGGCGGTCATGGCCATCAGCGTCACCACCTGCTCGGCGGCCGGCAGGGTGGCGGACTGTGGCTGCTTCAGCACCTCGCGCACGCGCTCGCCGCGGGCGAGCGTCCGCCGTGTGTCCTCGTCGAGGCGCGTGCCGAAGCGCGCGAAGGCCTCCAGCTCCTCGAACTGGCTGTACGAGAGTCGCAGTTCGCCCGCCACCGCGCGGTACGCCGGCAACTGCGTCTTGCCCCCCACACGGGACACCGACAGGCCGACGTGGACGGCCGGCAGCACCCCCTTCTGAAACAGTTCCGGCGACAGGTAGATCTGGCCATCCGTGATGGAGATGAGGTTCGTGGGGATGTAGGCCGACAGGTTCTGCGCCTCGGTCTCGACGATCGGCAACGCCGTCATCGATCCGCCTCCGAACTCCGCCTTCAAATGGGTGGCGCGTTCCAGCAGGCGCGAGTGGATATAGAAGATGTCGCCCGGGAACGCCTCGCGCCCCGGCGGACGGCGCAGCAGCAGCGACAGCTCGCGATACGCCTGGGCGTGGCGGGTCAGGTCGTCGTACACGACGAGGACGTCGCGCCCTTCTTCCATGAAGAACTCGGCGATGCTGGTCGCGGCATACGGCGCGATGAACTGCAGTCCTGGAGACTCGTCGCCAGAGGCGACCACGACGATGGAGTACTCCAGGGCGTCGTGCCGGACGAGCTCGGCAATGACGTGCGCGACGGCCGCGCTGCGCTGCCCGATCGCGCAATACACGCAGATCACGTCCCGGCCGCGCTGGTGCAGGATCGCGTCGAGCGCGATGGCCGACTTGCCCGTCTGCCGGTCGCCGAGAATCAGCTCGCGCTGGCCGCGCCCGATCGGGACGAGGGCGTCCACGACCTTGAGACCCGTCTCGAGCGGTACGCTGACCGGCGCGCGGTCCATGATGGCGCGCGCCTCGCGCTCGATGGGCCAGCGCAGGGGCGCCTGAAGCGGTCCGCGACGATCGCGCGGGCGGCCCGTCGGGTCGATCACGCGGCCCATGAGCGCATGTCCGACGGGCACGTCCGTCACACGGCCCGTGCGGCGCGCCTCGTCGCCCGCCGCGAGCAGCCGGCTGTCGCCCAGCAGGATCACACCGACCTCTTCCTCGTCGAGGTTGAATGCCTGGCCCAGCAGGCCCCCGGGAAACTCCACGAGCTCCTCGGCGCTGACACCGGGCAACCCGGACAGGCGCGCGATGCCCGGACCCACCGAACGCACGGTGCCCACCTCGCGGATGGCGAGGCGCGGACGGTGCGCCTCGGCGACCCGCGCCATCCGGTCCATCGTTCGGGCGAGGTCACTCTGCAGGCGGCTGGGTGGCGTCATCGTCCTGTTCCTGTTCAGCGCCAAACGTCTCCGTGAGCGCGCGTTCGAGTGACGTGAGGTAATCGTCAATCGACCAGGCGATCGCGAACCCGCCAGCCTTGAGCTCGACGCCGCCGACGAGGCCGGGAGCCGTCTCGAAGGTCAGAGCGACGTCCGGTCCAAGGGCGCCGCTCACGGCGTTCCCGATACGGCGCCGCTCGGGGTCGGGGAGCGCGAACGCCGATCGCACGTGGACGGTGGCGCCGTCGGCCTTCGCCGCCGCGGCGAGTCGGTCGCGGTCGGCCGGTGCGATCTCCGCCAGGCGGTCGAGGAATCGCGTCACGATCCGCGCTTCGACGGCTTCGTCGGCGAGGTCGCGCAGCGCGTTGCGGGTCACGGTCAGAATCTCGCGACCGGCACGGCGGCGGAGCTCCAGGAGGAAGGCGTGCTGTTCCTGCTCGAGCGCCTGCTGCCAGCGCTGCCTCTGCGCTTCGATCTCCGCACGGGCCTCCTGCGTGTGCGTCTGCCGCCAGGCCTCGAGTTCCTCGCGCGCCCGGGCGAGCCGCGCCTCGCGGTCCGTCTCGAACGCGGCGACGAGCGCGCGGTGCCGCTCGCCCTCGGCGGCCGCTTCCTCGCGCAGACGTCGTGCCTCGTTGGTCTCGGCCTGGATGCGCGCGTCGCGTTCCGCCATGGCGCGGGTGATCGGCCCGTAGAGCAGGCGGCGGAGCAGCCAGACCAGAATCAGGAAGTTCAGGATCTGGGCGACGACGGTGAACGGGTCGGTCAGCATCCGATTACTGGGCGGCGCGCGTGAGCAGCGCGGTCCAGAACGGGTTGGCGAAGAGCAGGATGATGGCGATGACGAAGCAGTAGATGCCGGTCGATTCCACCATGGCCAGGCCGATGAAGAGCGTCCGGCTGATGCTGTTCGCTTCGTCCGGCTGCTGGGCGATGGCCGTGAGCGCCTGCGCCACCGCCCGACCCTGCCCGAGCGCCGGTCCAATCGATCCAATCGCCATCGTCAATCCCGCGGCGATGATGGACGCCATGCCGATGAGCCCGAGGTTATCCATGTGAGTGCCCGCCTTTCTGTACCGAAGCCCCGGCCTTGTCCGTCCCGTCGTGAGCACGGGTGGCCGACGCGATATAGACCATGGCCAGGATCGCGAAGATGTAGGCCTGAATGACGCCGATCAGCAGGCCGAACATCTGGGCGACGACCGGAAAGATGAGGGGCGCCACACCCAGCAGAAGCGCGGCGATGACCGTGCCGCTCATCACGTTGCCGAAGAGGCGCACGGCGAGCGCCAGCGTGCGCGACAGCTCCCCGATAATCGTGAACGGGAGCATGACAATCGAAGGTTGAAGGTACTGGCCGAGGTACCGGCGCAGACCCTGGCGGCGGATCCCGAAGACCGGCACCGCGACGAACACGCACACCGCGAGAGCCGCCGTGGTCGAGAGCGATCCGGTGGGTGGGTGGTATCCGGGCACGATACCCAGCAGGTTCGACAGGCAGATGAACAGGAAGAGCGTCCCGACGAACGGTAGATACGGCTTCGGATCCTGGTCGCTGACGTCGCGGATCTGACGTTCGATGAGGGAGACGATGGCCTCGAGCACGTTCTGGCCGCGCCCCATGCTCTCCTGCGCGCTCAGGTTGCGTGTCACGGCCCACGAGCCGAGCGCGAGCACCGCCATGATGACCCACGTCCAGACGATGGTGGCGTTCAGCGTGACGGCGCCCCACTGCCAGTAGACGATCTGATCCGGGGTGATGTCCATCGCTATGCGCCCCCCATGGGTGCGGGCCGCAGCCATGCGCGCGTGTTGTGGACGGTCCACTGACGCACGGCAACGAACCCACCGAGGGCCAGGAGCAGCCGGACGGGATCGCCATCAGCGACCGCCACGAGCGCCGCACTGGCGCAGACGGCGCGGATGAGAAAGCTGCCGACGACCAGCCGGACCGGGTGTGGAGACGCATGCAGTCGCCGGACCGTCCATCGCAGGCCGCCGAAGTATGCGGCGGCAGTTGTCCCGCCGGCGAGTGCCGCCGTCGTCCACATCATCACCAACTCAATCACCACGCGCCGTCTCCTCGTCGTCGTTCCGCGTCTCGCCGAGGATGGCCTTCTGCTCGAGGGACACCCAGTACCAGGCGTTCCAGCAGCCGACGAGCAGGCCCGCGGCCATGAGCATCAGCGTCCACGAGAACCGGCTCGGCCACGTGCGATCGATCCACAGCCCGATTGCGACGCCGCCGAGCGTGGGAATCACCACCGACCAGCCGACAAGCCCGTAGACGCCCAGGCCGAACCACATGCCGCGTCCTCGGTGGCGGCGCGCGCGGACCTTGCGGGATTCCTTGCGTGCGACCGGCCCGCCGAGCCCCTCTCCGGGATGCTGGCTAGCCATGGACGCGCTCCCCAATCTCCATCAGCCGGCGGATGAAGTCGGCCTCGAGTCGCGCGACCACACCGCGCGCAGCGCGCTCCCGTTCGTCGAGTCTCGTGAACTCCTCGTCCACGGTCTGACGCAGTCGGCCGAGGGCACCGCCGACGACGGCCCGGCGCGTGGCGATGGTGACCTCGGGGCCGCACTTGACGAGCAGCCCTTCGTCCACGGCGGCAAACGCTTCCGGGTCGCCCGGCGCCTCGTACGCCAGCAGGCCTGGGACAAGAGCGGCCACGAAGTCCACGTGGTGGGGCAGCATCGTGAAGCTGCCGTGATGTCCATCCGCGGTGAGCTTCGACACCGCGATGTCGAGCAGCACCGACGTCGGCACCAGGATGCGGAGCCGCAGGGTCACCGGTCTCGCGCCTCGGTGATGGGGCCAATCATGTAGAGCGCGCGCTCCGGTCGATCGGAGAACTCGTCGTTCAGGATGCGCTCGCAGCCGTCCAGCGTGTCGCCGAGGCTCACGGTCTTGCCCGGCAGGTTGGTGAACTGCTCGGTGGTGTGGAACGGCTGAGTCAGGAAGCGCTCGATGCGTCGCGCCCGCTGCACGACGAGCCGGTCCTCGCGCGAGAGCTCCTCGAGGCCGAGCATCGCGATGATGTCCTTCAGGTCTTCGTAGGTGGCCAGCGTGCGCCGTACCTCCTGGGCGACGGTGTAGTGGCGCGCGCCGACGCCCGTCGGCGTCAGCATCTTCGAGCGTGACGCGAGCGGGTCCACCGCGGGGTAGAGCCCCTCGCTGGCGCGCCGCCGCGAGAGGACGAGCGAGGCCGACAGGTGGGCGAACGTGTGGACGGCCGCGGGGTCCGTGAAGTCGTCGGCCGGGACGTAGACGGCCTGCACCGACGTGATCGCCCCGCTGTCGGTGTTGCTGATGCGCTCCTGCAACTCGGCCAGCTCGCTGGCCAGCGTGGGCTGATAGCCGACGCGCGAGGGGATGCGCCCGAGCAGCCCGGAGACTTCAGAGCCCGCCTGGATGAAGCGGAAGATGTTGTCCACGAGCAGCAGCACGTCCTGCCGCTCCCGGTCGCGGAAGTGCTCGGCGATGGTCAGGGCGGCGTGGCCCACGCGGAAGCGGGATCCCGGCGGCTCGTTCATCTGGCTGAACACCATCACCGTCGTGCCGAGCACGCCCGAATCACGCATCTCGCGGTACAGCTCTTCCGCCTCGCGGCAGCGCTCCCCGATGCCGCAGAAGAGGCTCACGCCCTGGTGCTGGCCGGCCATGTTGTGAATCAGTTCGGTGATCAGCACCGTCTTGCCCACACCCGCGCCGCCGAAGAGACCGGCTTTGCCCCCGCGCTCGAGCGGCGCCAGCAAATCGATGGCTTTGATGCCGGTGACCAGCGTCTCCGAAGTGGTGGCCTGCCCGGTGAGCGGCACGGCCGGCTGATAGATGGCACGGCGTTCGACGCCCGCGAGCGCAGGGCCGCCATCGATCGTGTCGCCGAAGACGTTGAGCATGCGGCCGAGGAGCGCCCGCCCGACGGGGACATCGAGCGCGTGACCGGTGTCCCGGAGCGTGTCGCCCCGAGACAACCCTCGCGTCGGCGTCAAGGCGATCGCCCGAATCGTCCGTCGATCGACGTGCATGACGACTTCGAGCACGACGCCGCCATCCGCTCCGGCTTCGAGGCGCGTGCCGAGGGCCGGGATACCGGCGGGGAAGCGTCCGTCAATCACGCTGCCCCGAACCGACACGGTGGTGCCCTGGCGCTGGGACTCGAGGCCGGAACCACCGCTCATGCAGCAGTCATCTCACACTCGACGCGACGTTGCAACTCAAGCCGCGTTTCCGTGCAGCCGTTCGTGAAACGTCCGAGGGCTTCGGAACACTAGTTGAGGAGCCCGAGCGCGACCTCGTCGCGCCCGCGCCGTTCCTGAAGGGCAGGGCGAGCGCACTCGCGCGGCACGGGGCTTCGCCGCAAGAAGGAGCACATCATGGGCGAATCGAATCTGCTGGGCAAGGGTCCCAACGTCCCCACCGAGGAACGAGCGCTGACGCGGCTGCGCCGGGCGGTTGAAGCCGGCGCCCTGGAGCACCTGCCGGGCGTTCCGGGCATTCCGGGCGTCCCGCGCTATCTCGTCACCTACATGAACTCGCAGACCGCGAACGAGGGGATGCGTTCGGCCACGGTCGTTTCAGTGACGAACCAGAGCCGCCTGATCAATCGGGTGTTCGTGACCTTCTTCAAGGGGTTCTCGGACGATTCCTCTCCGATTGGGATGGCGGCGTTCGCCATTCCGCCGCAGTTCACGATCGACTTCGCGTCACGGCACCTGCCGAGCGAGCTGACGGTGACCAATGCCGTGCCGAATCCGGAGCTGACGTTCGACGAGGGCCGCGCGATCGTGTCGTCCATGTGGCCCGAGATCGGCGTGAGTGCACGCGTGTACTACACGGCCGGCGGCCGGGACGAGCGTCTGCACGCCATCACCGACTCGAAGCTGGTCGTGTACGGCGCACCGAACATCGGCGACTGAAGGCACACGACGTGGCGCGGTGGATGCCGGCGATCCACCGCGCCAGACGTGGTCACGGCACTTGATTCAGACCGCGCGATGAGCCTCCGCGAGCGAGCAACGATCTCCCGGTGACGGTGTCGATACCTCCAACCACAGCCTCGGAGACGTACTACCTGCTCGTGTGTGCCCATGATACCAGGAAGGTGGCTGAGAGCGGTGAGAAGGACAACTGCCAGGCGGCCGCGAGGCAGCTGACCGTCGCACCGTAGCCGTTGGCGCCCGATGCACGCTCCGCCTCGTACCGCTCTGCACTCGTGAGGCGAGGCACGGCCGTTCCCCGCTTCGACGGAGAGGCCGCGAAACGGGCCAAGGGTGTGCTCAAGGCCAAGGCACCTTGCCGATTGCGCCGGCACCCGGCCTGGAGCGCGCTCTCGAATCGTCGTGGTGCGGAACGCGCTCTTACAGCCGGCCCGTCAGGAGCATGACGATCAGGATGAGCAGAATGATCCCGCCGAGACTCCCGCCCACCATGGGGCCACCCATGTAGAAGCCACCCCCGCCGAACAGCAGCAGAAGGATCACCAGAATGACGATGAGGTCCATGGCCTTCTCCCAGAATTCCGGCGCGCCGTCGCGGCTCCGCCCTCTACAGTCACGGTAGCAGATGCCCTCGCTTCCGGCTGTTCTCAAAGACACAATGCTCCAGCTCAGGCCCGCGCTCTTGTGTGCGGCCACGGGGCGCGGCGTAAGTTCATCGAGCACTATGGCTTTCACACGGTGACCGCGCCCATTCAGCCGCCTGAGAATGGGGTCGCACGAGGTTTCGCCTTGAGGTCGCGCGCGAACGCCCGCTCGGGGGACGACGGTGCGCCTGGGACTCCGCGCCGCCCGGTGTGGACCCCTGTGTGCTAGACTCAATTGTTTGCCGCACGCCGTCCCCGTCGTCCAGAGGCCCAGGACGCGGCCCTTTCAAGGCTGAAACACGGGTTCGAATCCCGTCGGGGACGCCAC
>CAZNOC010000037.1:0-24148 GCA_964574545.1 uncultured Bifidobacteriaceae bacterium
CGTTCTCGGTGCATCACGCCGGCGACGTGCACGGCATCCCGCTGCAGACGTGGGTCTTCCCGGAGGACCGCGAAGCCGGCCGAGCGCTGTTCGAAGAGACGACACGCCGCGCGATGGCGTTCTTCATCGAGCGCGTCGGGCCCTACCCCTATGAGAAGCTCGCCAACATACAGGCGTCAGGCATGGGGGGCGGCGTCGAGTACGCGTCTGCCATCTTCTACGGCGAGAAGGGCGTGGCGTCGGGGACCGGTCCGGTGGTGCACGAAGTCGCCCATCAGTGGTGGGGCAACTCGGTCACGGAACCCGACTGGGACGACATCTGGTTGAGCGAGGGTTTCGCTACATACTTCACGCTGCTGTATACCGAGCACGCGCAGGGACGCGACGCCTTTGTTGACGGACTGCGCCGCAGCCGCGCCACCGTGCTGGCCACGGAACTGAAGCTCCCAGACACGCCCGTCATCCACCGCAACCTTGACGACATGAGCCGGGTGCTGAACGCGCTCGTGTACCAGAAGGGCGGCTGGGTGCTGCACATGCTCCGGCACGAGGTGGGTACCGAAAGGTTCTGGGAGGGCATGCGCGAGTATTACCGCCGCTATCGCGATGCCCATGCCTCGACGGACGACCTGCGCCGCGTCATGGAGGAAGTGTCGGGGAGGAACCTGGGGGTGTTCTTCGCCCAGTGGCTGACGCGCGGGGGCGTGCCGCGTCTCGAGGGTCGATGGCGCTATGACGCGGCACGCGGGCGGGTGGAGGTGACGGTGACGCAGGCGCACGCCTCCGCCCCCTACGCGCTCTCGCTGGAGATCGGGCTGCAGACCGGCACCGCCCTCTCGCCGCGCGTCGAGCGAGCCGTGATGGATGACCGCGAGGCCACGTTCTCATTCGCGGCCGACGCGGAGCCCGTCGCGGTGATCCTCGATCCCGGCACGTGGCTGCTCTACGAGGCCGGCCCGTTTACCCGCGAGCCCTGATCACGCACGAACACGAAGCACACGAAGGCCACGAAGACGCACGAGGCACTGCATCAGGTCAATGCCACGCCGGGCGGGCGGACCAGGATTTCTGTTCGGACCGAACTGGCGATGAAGCACTCGTCGTGGGCGGCGTGGTGGAGTGCGGACTCGGCCGCCGCATCGGGACGAGCGGCGCCCACGTAGTCGATCCGCGGCGCCAGGGTCATGCGGCTCACCCAGAGCCTCCCCTGCTCGTTGCGCGTCATCTCCCCAGTCGCGTCGTCTTCGTAGCCGGCGATGTCGTATCCAGCCTTGAATGCCAGATGCAGGAATGTCAGCGGATGGCAGCTGGCGATCGAAGCGACGAATGCCTCCTCGGGATCGACGTGCGCCGCGTTGGAGTACGGGGCCGGGACGACGGCGGGTGAGGGCGACGCCGGTACCGTGACGCCCCCATCGAAGCTCCAGGTGTGCTCGCGAGAGTACCGACCCTTGAGGAACGCGCCCTCCCCCATCCGCCAGTGAATCGTTGCTCTATGTTCCGACACGCGGGTGTTCTCCCATTCAAGTCCGCACAACCCCTAGATTACTTTGTGCGTCTTCGTGGCCGTCGTGACCTTCGTGTTTGTACGTGATCACCCTACTCGTTGCGGAGCGCCTCCACGGGATCGGTCCTGGCCGCGCGCAGGGCCGGCAGCAGGCACGCGACGAGCGACACGAACAGCAGGAGCAGTGGCGCCACCGTGAACGACACGGCATCGAGCGGCTCGACGCCGAACAGCAGGCCCGTCATCAGCCGCGTCACGACGACGGCGGCCAGCAATCCGATCGCCAGGCCGAGCGCCGTCACGCCGAGGCCGTGACGGACGATCAGGCGCACGATGTCGCGACGTGTTGCGCCGATGGCGAGCCGCACGCCCATCTCGCGCCGACGCTGGATGACGGCGTGCGACAGCACGCCGTAGAGTCCCGTCGCCGCCAGCACCAGCGCAAGCCCGGCAAACGACAGCAGCACGAGTGCCGCAAAGCGCGGCTCCGACACCGACCGATCGACCTGGCTGGCCAGGGTCGCTACCGGATCGAGCACCGCCCGCCCGTCGATCTCGTCGAGCATGGCCCGCAGGGTGGGCACGAGCGCAGTGGGATCGCCTGTCGTCTTCAGCACGAGGCTCACATCGCCTGCGTACCGGGCGCCCGACCGTGGCAACTGGTAGATCTCCGGCTGCGGCCGGCGATCGAACCCGTCCTTCAGCACGTTGGCCACCACGCCGACAATCTCGGTCTCGACCGTGGGCTCACCCGGGGGCGCGGGCAGCGTGAGCGACCGGCCGACCACCGGCCGGCCGTCGTTGAGATAGGTGCGTACGAACTCCTCGTTGACCACCACCGGCCGCGACGGGCTGGCGTCCGAGGCCGTCAGCAGACGCCCCTGCTTGAGCCGCAGTTGCAGCGCCTCGGCGTAGCCGGGCGTGACGACGTACGCCAGCGCACGCGCCTCGCGCTCCTCCCCGTCGCCCTCACGGATGTTGAACCCCATGATGGAGGTCGAGCTGCCGAGGGGAGCCATGTTGGTGGCGCCCGCCGCCTCCACCCCAGGCGTGGCGCGCAACCGCTCCAGCAGCGGCTCGAGGATGCCGCCGACGCGCTCGGCCGTCTCGCCGGCAGGCCCGGGTACGCGCAGCTGCGCGGTGAGCACATTGTCCGGGTCGTACCCGGCGTCCACCTGGATGAGCGCCACGAAGCTCCGCGCCAGCAGGCCCGCCCCGACGATCAGGACCACGGCGAGGGCGGCTTCCACGACCAGCAACGCGGCCCGCACGCGGCGCGCGCGGGGGCCACCCGACGCACCGGCCGACTCGCGCAGCGCCGGGACGAGATCGGGCCGCGCGCCGCGCCAGGCCGGCACGACGCCCGCCAGCAGGCCCGCGACGATCGAGACGATCGCCGCAAAGGCCATCACCCGCACATCCACCGCCACGTCGTCGAGCCGCGGGAACCCTTGCGGCGCCAGGGCCGGCAGCAGGCGCGTGAGCGCCCAGCCGAATCCGAGGCCGAGGGCGCCCCCCACGACCGCATACGTCAGGCTCTCGGTCAGCAGTTGGCGGGCGAGCCGCCCACTTCCGGCGCCGACTGCGGCGCGAATGGCAATCTCGCGCTGGCGCGCCGCGCCGCGCGACAGGAACAGGTTCGCGACGTTCGCGCAGGCGATGAGCAGCACGAGGCCGACGGCGGCCAGCAGCAGGACGAGCGCGGGGCGCACGTCGGCCGTCATCTGGTCGAGCAGGGTGCGCGCGCTGACGGCGACAGGACCACCGACGCCGAACACCAGGTTCGCGATCATCTCGTTGCGCTCCGCGCCGCGCGCCACGCCCGTGGCCTCGGCGGCCGCCTGTTCGGGTGTCACGCCGGGGCGCAGCCGCGCGATCGCGCCGAAGAGCGCGATGCCCTGCACCTCGGCCGATGGCGGGACGCGGTACGCCGTCCAGAGGCGCTGCTGGCGCTCCGGGAAGTAGAAGCCGGCCGGCATGATGCCGACGATCGTGTGCGCCTGGGCGTCGAGGTCGAGCACGCGTCCGACGACAGCGGGGTCGCCACCGTAGCGCTCCTGCCAGAACCCGTGACTCAGGACGACCACAGGCTCGGCCCCTTCGACCGCGTCTTGCTCGTCGAGCAGGCGGCCCGCCAGCGGCGTGGAACGCAGCAGCCCGAAGATCTGCGGGGTCAGCGCCGCGCCCCGCACGCGGCCCGCGGCGCCCTCCACGATGTAGGCGCGGTTGGTGAACCCGCCCACGTCCTCCACGGTCGTCGGCGCCTGGCGCCAGGCGTTGTAGGTGAAGTGGCTGAAGAGGGGGGCGGCAATCGGCGCATGTGCGCCGGGGTGCGCCTCAGATACCTGCACGAGCCGGTCCGGCTCGGGATACGGCAGGGGCCGCAACAGGACGCCGTGCACGATCGAGAAGATGGCGGTATTGGCGCCGATGCCGAGCGCGAGGGTGAGGAGGGCCGCGGCCGAGAAGGCCTTCTGCCGTCCCATCAGCCTCCACGCCAATCGCACGTCCTGCCAGATGCCGTCGCGCATGCCCGCTCCTTCGGGTGTCGGTCAGTCAGACGCCAGCAGGGTACGTTGGGCCGGGAGCAGGCACAACAGGATTGGGACGAACGCCGGACCGTGATCAGTCGGCGCGGAGCGTCTCGACGGGATCCACCGACGCGGCGCGGCGCGCCGGCAGCAGGCAGGCCACGGCCGCGATGCCGAGGATCAGCCCGAGCACCGCGCCGTAGGTGACCGGGTCGAACGGCCCGACGCCGATGAGCAGGCTCCGCAGACCGAGGCCCGCCAGCACGGAGAGGCCGAGCCCGGCAATCGCGCCGGTGCCGACGAGCCCGGCGCCGTACCGGAGCACCAGGGCGAAGACGCTGCCACGCGTCGCGCCGATCGCCAGGCGGATGCCGATCTCCCGCCGCCGCTGCCCGACGAGGAACGCGAGCACGCCGTAGGCGCCCACCGCGGCCAGCAGCAGCGCCAGCCCGCCGAAGACGAGCAGCAGGTCCGCGGCCAGCCGCTGCTGGAACGTCGCGGCGCCCACAAAGCCCTCGAGCGCGCCCACATCGAAGAGCGGCACATCCGGATCGAGGGCCCGCACGCGCCGCTCGAGCGTCGTGCCAAGCGCCGCGAGGTCGCCGGCGGCGCGCACGTGCAGGACGGCCGTCTGCCCGCTGTACTGCAGCAGGGGCAGCAGTACCTGCGGAAAGGGCGGCTCGGTGAGCGCCCGTACGCGGAGGTCCTCGACCACGCCCGTGACGGTGATCCAGGTGTCCGCGCCCCCGAGCGTGAAGCGTCCGCCGACGGCGTTCCCGTCCGGCCAGAACCGCGCGGCCATCGTCTCGTTCACCACCGCCACGAGCGGCGTCCCCGACGCGTCGCCTGTCGTGATGTCGCGGCCCGCCAGAAGCCGGCTGCCCATCGTGCGCACGTAGTCGGGGCCGACCGTGTTGATGAAGGCCGCCATCACCTCCCCCTCTGCGGGCGTGTACCCGTCGATCCGCACCATCGAGCTGCTCGGTCCGGCAAAGCCGAGCGGCACCGATCGTGCGAACGTCGCGGACTCGACGCCGGGCACGGACCGCACCTCGTCGAGCACCCGTGCGAAGTGCTGACGGCGCCCGTCCGCGTCGTACTGCGCGGCGGTCAGATCGAGCCAGCCGATCACCACGCCCCGCGCGTCGAACCCCGGGCTGAGGGCGCCGGCCGCCAGCACGCTGCGGATCGACAGGCCCGCGGCCACGAGCAGCGCCATCGACAGGGCAATCTGCGCCGCGACCAGGCCGCGGCGCAGCCAGTGACGCCCGTGCGCGTCGGTACCGCGGGCGCCATCACGCAGGGCGCCCTGCACCTCGCCGGACGAGGACTGCCACGCGGGCACGAGGGCCGCCAGCAGGACGGTCACGGCCGCGATGGCGGCAATGAACGCCAGCACCCGGTAGTCCACGCTCACCGCGAGATGGATCGGCATCTCCGAAGGCGGCGCGAAGTTGAGCAGCAGCGCCGCGGTCCATCGCAGGATAATCACGGCGCCCACGGCGCCGAGCACGGCCAGCAGCGCCCCTTCGACCAGCAGTTGCTGCACGAGCCGCCCGCGCGTGGCGCCGACCGCCAGCCGGATGGCCATCTCGCGGCGGCGCGCGCTGCCGCGCGCCAGGAGCAGCCCGGCCAGATTGGCGCACGCGATGAGGAGCACGACCCCGGCAACGGTCATCAACACGAGCAGCACCGGACGCAGGACGCTCACGCCGCCCGTGGGCGCTTCCGCCAGCGGGAAGAGCGCGGCGGACAGTTCATCGTACATCCGGTAGTCCGCTCGCCAGCCGGCGATGATCGCGTCGAGTTCCGTGACGGCCTGCGCGCGCGTCGCCCCGGGAGCGAGCCGCGCGATCATCGTCATCCAGCGGTTGCCTCGGACGTCGAGCCGGTCAGGGCCCGCCACGAGCGGCTGGGTCCCCATCGGCATCCACAGGTCGAACCGCAGGCCGGTGACGGCGCCCTGAAATGCCGCCGGCGCCACCCCGATCACGGTCGTCGGGTGCCCGTTGACCACGAGCGTGCGCCCCACGACGCCGGGGTCGCCCCCGAAGCGCTGCTGCCAGAAATGGTGTGCGAGCACCGCCACCGGCGACGTGCCACGTCCGGCCTCGTCGACCGTGAAGGCCCGTCCCATCACCGGGGTGACGCCGAGCACGTCGAAGAAGTTGTCGGTGACCATCTCGAGCCAGGCCCGTTCGGTGGTCTCATCGATGCGCACGGAGACGGCCAGCTCGTCGCGGCCGAGCACCCCCGAGAACAGCCGCGTGCCCTCGCGGAGGTCGCGGTAGTCGGGATGCGACACGCTCGTCATCGGCTGGCCGCGGAACAGATAGGAGAACTGCACGACCTCCGACGGCCGCTGCACGCCGGGCAGCGGGTCGAGCAGCACGGAGTTGATCCAGCTGAACACCGTGGCATTCGCGCCGATGCCGACCGCGAGCATCAGGACCGCGACGGCGGCGAAGCCGGGCTGCCGTCCGAGCGAGCGCAGGCCGAAGCGCAGATCACCGGCGAGCATCGTGAGCATGTGGTCTCCTGCGGGGGCCTCGTGGCGGCGGCGCGCGGCGAGGCGGTAGTCGATCAGGGTGCGGCCCACCTGCCGCCAGTACCACCGTCGCGCGGCCCACGCGCCCTCGCGCGCCGACCGGGTGAGGAAGAGTTCGTGGAGGTCGCCTTCGAGAAACTCGGCATCGCCTGCGGGCACGATGGCTCGCAGCAGCCGCGCGGCCACCGCCGGGACAGCCGCGGGCACCTGAGGGTCGAGGCGCACCGGGCCGCTCATGCGGTCTCTCCCAGAAGATCCTCGAGGCCATCGGTCATGCGCCGCATCGACCGCACCGCGTGCTGGACGGCACGTCTGCCCGCGGGCTCGAGCGCATAGTGCCGCTTGCGCTTCCCGCCCCGCTGCGGTGTGGGGGCGCCGACGCGTGATCGCACGAGGCCCTTGGCCTCGAGCCGGTCGAGCGTGGTATGCACGGCGCTCGGCGACGCCGTGCGTCCTGCGCGTGCCTCGATCTCGGCGCAGACGCTCGCGCCGTACGCGTCGGGGCCGAGGCGGAGCAACGCGAGCAGCACCAACTGTTCGAACTCACCGATCGGGTCCGGCCGCGCGGGCATGACGATTAATATCTACATAGTGGATTAAATTGTCAAGGCGACCCCGTTGGGTCATCCGCAGATGACGCGGATTTCGCAGATGCTCTCCCGCTGCGGCGTCCCGCGGCTGCCGGTCCACGACCGGCAGCCTGGCGCGCGTCCGGATGGTGCCGACGTGAATGGCCCGCGGCGGACAGTGGCCACTCACGCCGGCGCCATCCAGACGCGTGCCCGGTCGGCCAAGGCCGACCGCGGGACAGACCACCCGCCGCCCAGCGTTCAAGGACGTCTGCCGTCCTCTGCGTAATCTGCGGATGGCCTACCGGCAAGGAGGGCACCACGTCAGTGGTGCCGCATCGTCGTGGATCAGCGCCAGAGGCCCGTCACGGATTCGATCAGCCCGTCGGCATCGAAGATGAACACGTTCGTGCCGCGCCCGCGTTCCTGTCCGTCCGCCGCCGCGGCGATCCAGTCGGCCAGCACCATCCCCTGACAGTGGCGGATCTCGCCGTCGCGCCGCAGCGCCAGACCCGGCATGAACCGCTGGGTCGCGGCGATGTGCGGCAGCAGTTCCTCCAGCCCTTCGACGGCGCTATAGCGATCGCGGACGTGCACTGCCGGCGAGGCGATCGCCTCGAGCTGCCGCCGGCACGCCGCCGGATCCGTCTCGGCCCACGCGCCGTGCCACGCATCGATACGCGCGCCCGCGTTCTCGTGCTGCTCGTTGGCGACGACATTCGCGAAGAGGGAGAGCTGGTAGCGCCAGCCCTGCACATGCTCGTCACGCGCCGGCGCCTCCGCGAACTCGTGCGCCAGGCGCACGAGCGTGCCGCGCCGGTGGTCATCGCACGTCAGGGTCACGCGGGAGGCGCCGATCGGGATGGGCGTGCCGCTCGCGAAGCCGTAGGAGAAGACCAGGCGCGCGGGCGCGTCGATCTCGAGCACCTCCCCGCCGGCCTCGATGCCGTTGGGATGGCGGATGTACACACGCCCGCCCGGCCGCGGGTCGATGGTGGAGCCGGCGCCCCACCACGCCGCCCAGCGCGCCGGGTCGGTGAAGAACGCGAAGACGGTCTCACGAGGGGCGCGAATCGTCAGGGTGCGATCGAGACGGTGCGGCAGGGCTGCGCTGGTCATGGTCAGGCCTTTGGGGAACGGACCCGGGACGAGGCCCGCGCGCGGGGTCCGCGGCGGGCCTGTTCAAGTTCGGCGAGCAGCTTGAGACGCCACAACCGGTCGCGCCACATGCGTTCGAGCGACGCGGCCAAGGGGCCGAAGGCGGCGCGGTTCGCCCTGTAGCGCCGGAACCGCCCATCGACTCGGGCCTCGACGAGGCCGGCTTGCGCGAGCGTGCGCAGGTGCAGCGAGACGGCGCCGAAGGTGACGTCGGGCAGCGCCCGGTGAATCTCGCCCGCGGCCAGCTCGCGGCGCCACGTGAGCCGCAGGATCTCGCGCCGCCGTGGCGAGGCCAGCGCCGCAAGGACGGGAGCGGTCATGGTCACGGCCATCACTTTAGATCAAACTAAAATGACAAGTCAAGCGTGCCGTCAGGGGGCGCCCACCACCTCGCCGCGGCGCCCGGTCTCGATCGTGGCCTTGACGTTCTGCAGGTATCGCGCCAGCCCCTCGCGGCTGCGGCCACGGACCTTGGTTCGAACCACGAAACCAAGCAGTCCCGTCATGCCGTCGTTGCGGCTCCGCGTGGCCATCACGAGCAGGAACCCCCCGTCGCTGCGCGGGAAGACGAGACGCAGTTCGAGCGCCGCGCGCAGATAGTGGCTGGCGTAGATCTGTTTGGTGGCGATGACGTGTGACAGGCCGAGGCGGGCGCCGGGAGTGGGATGCACCGACACGTGGTTGAGACGGATGGTCGGCTTCATGCCGAAGTCCACGCGCGCCCAGTAGAACGAGTCGCGGACCTGTGGGGCACGGGTCGCCGGAAAGTCCGACAGGTGCGCGCGGACGCCGGGGGCCAGCCCCGGCAGCCAGTCCTCGTGCGCCAGGACGAGCGACAACTCCTCAGCCAGATCGAGCGGCGGCCGCTTGTCGTCAGCCAGCCCGAGGGCCGCGTTGCCGCCGCTGCGATACTCGGCCAGGCGCGCCAGCAGCAGGCTCCGCATCACGGCGGTGGCCTGCGCGGCGGCCGCGGTGGTGCCCCAGTCGACCGTCGAACGAAACTGCTCGATGGCGGAGGCAGGTAGTTTGAGGCCGCAGTCGCCCGGGCGGCAGCGCCGCAGGGCGGTCAGATCCTCTGCCGTCAGCACGACGCCCGCGAGATCGGCGAGTGATGGCGGTTCGTTGAATGCGCCGATCGCCAGCACACCGGGACCACGCCGCGTGGTCTCGATCCGCTCGAACTCACGCAACAGCCGATCGGGGGGCGCGTTGATGACGACGGCCCCGGCCGCCGACGACTCGGAGACGGAAGCCGTCTCGACGTTCCGGGCGACCGCACGGCCCAGCGCCAGCTCGGCGAGGTCCCCCGCCGGGAATCCCACCACACTCTGCAGCCACGCGTCGACGTCCGCGTCGCGGTCAGGCTGCGCGGAGGCGGCCGTCAGCAGCACGGCACAGGCCGCCGCGATCGAGAGGGAGAGCCGGCGGGCCACTCCGTGGATCGCCATGGCCACCCCGCGTCAGTAGCGGCGCCCCCGCAGCCGCCCGAGATCGAAGGCCGCCGTCTCCGCAACCGCCATCACCGCCATGACCCCCGCCTGCACCGGATCGGAGACCACCAGATCCGCCGCGTCGGGCACGCTGCCGGCCATGCTGAGGGCGATCACCGGAATGCCGCTGCGGCGGACGTCGGAGACCGCCCTCGAAACATCACCGCCCATCAACGCGCCGGCCAACACGAGGATCGCCGCGCGCGGGAGGTCCGGCACGGCACGCACCGCGGCGGCGAGATTGGCCTCGCCCACGAGGGGAATCGTATCGATGGAGATGCGCTCGCCTCGCAGGTTGTGGCGGTCGGCCTCGCTGATCGCACCAAGGGCCACCTGGCCGACCTGGGCGCCGCCGCCGATGACGATCACCCGCTTGCCGAAGATGGGCGTCAGATCCTGGGGCACGCACCCATTCTACGTCCTAGGTCCCGTGCGCTCCTGGTGGGCTTGGCAGCCGAATCCGGAGCGGCCGGGCGCGCCTGCGACAACGATCCCGCTGGACCGCTTCGGATCACCGGCCGGCCACACTGCGAATCAGCGTGAGCAACAGGTCGATCGCCACGGAGTTGTGGCCGCCCTGGGGAATGATGATGTCAGCGTACCGCTTGCTCGGCTCGACGAAGTCGAGATGCATCGGCTTCACCGTGCCTTGATACTGATCGATCACCGAGTCCATGGTCCGGCCGCGTTCGGCCACGTCTCGCTGGAGCCGCCGGATGAACCGGGTGTCGGCGTCGGTGTCCACGAACACCTTGAGGTCCATCAGATCGCGGAGGGCCGCGTCGGTGTAGATGAGGATGCCCTCGACGATCAGCGCGCGGCGCGGATGAAGGGTCTCGGTCTCTGGAAGCCGGGCATGGCGCGTGAAGTCGTACCGGGGCACCTCCACCGTTCGGCCGGCCTTCAGGTCGCGCACATGCCGGACCATCAGGTCGGTCTCGAGCGCGTCTGGATGATCGTAGTTGAGCGCGGCGCGCTCCTCCAGCCGCAGATCGTTTCTGTCCCGGTAGTAGCGATCGTGATCGAGCACGATCACGCCCGCATCGCCGAGGCTCTCGACGATCTTGCGGACCACGGTGGTCTTGCCGGAGCCGGAGCCGCCAGCGACACCGATGATGATGGGGGAACGGCGCGCGTCCATTACGGTGACGCCCTGGCGGACGGGGTGAACGAAGGTCTTGGTGCGGAAGAGAGGACTCGAACCTCCACCCGGTTGCCCGGACTAGCTCCTGAGGCTAGCGCGTCTGCCATTCCGCCACTTCCGCACATCGAAGCGTCGATCACGCCGGCAGGAATCCCTAGTTATAGCGTACGTCCCAGAGGGTCGTCCAGCCGCGAGGTACCGCGACGGCGACCCGGGGTGCGGACGATCCCACGGCCACATCCCGCGCTCCTTCCAGCGCCGCCCGACGTTCCACCCGCACCTGCCGGGCGCGCCGCGCGCAGCCGTCGCGCAGGAGCGATCCGCTACAATCCCGGCGTGCGGTCCCTCGACACGCTGCTCCAGTTCCTCGCCGGCCTTCCCCGTCTCCGACTCGGCACGTTTCCGACGCCGCTCGTACCCCTCGCGCGCCTGAGCGCACGACTCGGCATCGACCTCTGGATGAAGCGCGATGAATGCTCGGGGCTCGCGCTCGGCGGCAACAAGACGCGCAAGCTCGAGTTCATCCTCGCGGACGCCCGCGCGCGCGGCGCCTCCACGATCGTCACGGTGGGTCCCGTCACCTCGAATCACACGATGATGACGGCGGCCGCCGCCCGACGCGCCGGTTTCGACATTCACTGCGTCGTGGCGGGACCCCGGCCCGCCGGCGTGGACGGCTGGAGCGGCAACCTCCTGCTGCTCGACTACATGGGCGCCACGCTCCACTTCTGTCCGATGGACTTCACCGAGCCCACGCCCGATGATGCCCGGCGCGTGCAGGCCGTGTGCGACGAGGTCACGGCAACAACCGCCGGCTACTTCGTGCCGCCGGGCGGGACGATGCCGCAGGCCGAACCGGGCTACATGGCCGCGGTGGCCGAGATCGCCCGGCAGCGTGGCGGCCGCTTCGACTTCGACGAGGTGGTCCTGGCGTTCGGCACGGGCTCGACGACGACGGGTGTGCTGCTCGGACTGGCGCTCGGCGGCTTCACGGCGCGCGTGCATCCGGTGGCCATCACCCACCGCCGCGCCGCCGAGGCCTTCGGCCTGCGGCCGCCACGGCAGCTCTTCGATGAATCGGTCGCGCACTTCGGGCTTCCGTTGACCGCCGAGGACGCCGGCGTGCACGACATCCTGTATGGCTGCGCCGAAGAGGGCTACGGGGTCCCGAACGCGGGCAGCGACCACGCCATGCGGCTCCTGGCCTCGGCGGAGGGCTACTTCCTGGACACGGTCTATACCGCCAAGGCCTTCCATGGCCTGCTGACGCTCGTGGAGGAGGGGCGCATCCCGCAAGGCGCCCGCGTCCTGTTCCTTCACACCGGCGGCCTGTCGATGACGCCGGCCTCGGCGAAGCGTTACGGCACCACCTGATGACGCCGCAGGATCTCGCGCACGCGATCGACCGGGATGGCCTCGGCGGTGCCGATGGCGCTCGTCACCGTCGTGGCCTTGAGAAGCGAGTTGTAGAGCGCCTCCTCGGTCGCCTCGAGCACGGCCTGAAAGAGCGGCGACACCTGGTCGGTCGCCAGGACCTGCCGGGTGACGGGCGCGGCAGCGCCTCCGCGCACGCGCAGCGCCTCCGACGTCGAGAACGCGATCGCGAAATCACCGCTGCCGTTGCTGAACGACGACCCCGTGCGTGCCATCCCGAAGATCGCGCGCGCGGCAAGGCGCGTCAGATCACGGGCGTCGAGCGGGGCATCCGTGGCGACGACAATCATGCAGGAACCGTCGCCGGCGTCGTCCACCGGCCCAGGGGCGGGCTGGTAGGCATAGCGGCCAAGGGCCTTGCCCACCGGCGCACCGTTGATGGTCAGCACTCCGCCGAAGTTCGACTGCACGAGCACGCCGACCGTATAGCCGCCATAGCGGGCCTCGAGCCGTCGTGACGAGGTGCCGATGCCGCCCTTCCACCCGAAGGCCCGGGTCCCCGTTCCCGCCCCGACGCTGCCCTCGGCCACCGGGCCGCTCTGCGCGGTGGCGATCGCCTGCCTCACGTGCGCCGCCGTGACATGGCCGCCCCGGATGTCGTTCAGCCCGCTGTCGTTGGTCTCGCCCACGAGCGCGTTGACCGACCGCACCTCCTCGTTGCCGGGCTGTGCCAGCGTCCATTGAACGGCGCCGTCGATCCCGGCGGCCACCCCCAGGGTGTTGGTGAGCACGATGGGCGTCTCGATCGTCCCGAGTTCCTCCACCTGCGTCGAGCCGGCGAGCTTGCCGAACGCATTGCCGACGAACACCCCGCCGGCCACCTTCTCCTGAAACAGGTTGCCGCCGTGCGGCAGGATCGCCGTGACGCCGGTACGAACGCGGTCGCCCTCGACGATAGTGACGTGGCCGACCTGGACGCCCGCGACGTCGGTGATCGCATTGAGCGCGCCCGGCGCGAACACGCCCGGCGCGATTCCGATCTCTCGCGCGCGCGGCCGCTCGTTCTGCGCCGCGGCGATCGCCGTGGCGCACATCAGCAGCACCATCACCAGTCGCATGCCCTGTCCTCCTGTGGCCGTCGCGGCCCGGCCGTGTGATACGATTCGGCGGTTATCAGCATCATGAGGCACATCCCGCTGGCCGCTGTCCAGGAGGCGGCCACGGCCGTCTACGCCGCCGCCGTGCGCACCCCCCTCGTCAGGCTCGACGTTCCGTTTCCGCAGGACGACCGCGAGCCGCGTCCTGAAATCTACCTCAAGCTCGAGTCCCTGCAGCCGATCGGGTCGTTCAAGATACGCGGCGCGTACAACGCGGTGCGGCAGTTGCCGCCCGAGGCGCTCAGGCAGGGGGTGTGGACGGTCAGCGCCGGCAACGCGGCTCAGGGCCTGGCCTTCGCCGCGCGCAAGGCCGGCATCCAGTGCTCGGTCATGGTCATGGACACGGCCCCCGACACAAAGATCGACGCCATCGCGCGGCTCGGGGCCTCGATCGTGCGCGCCAGCTACGACGAGTGCTGGCGCACGGTCGTCTCCCACGGCTCCGATCGCATGACGGGCCATTTCGTCCACCCGTTCGACGACGACGCGTTCATCGCAGGGAACGGCACGGCAGGCCTCGAAATCCTGGAGGACCTGCCGGACGTGGAGGCGATCGTCGCGCCGCTCGGCGGTGGGGGCCTGCTGGCCGGCTTGAGCGCCGCCGTGCACGCGACCCGTCCCGGCGTGCGGATCTTCGCGGCCGAGCCGGAGACCGCGGCGCCGCTCGCGGCATCGCTCGCGGCAGGCGAGGCACGCTACTTCGACGGCTGGCAGCCGTCGTTTGTCGACGGCGCGGGCGGCAAGTCGGTCCTGCCAGGGATGTGGCCCCTGCTCAAGTCGTCGGTTTCGGATTCGATCGTCGTCTCGCTCGAGGAGGCGCGCGCAGCCATGCGGCTCGTCGCCAACCGCGTGCACGTCATCACTGAAGGCGCCGCGGCGTGCGCCGTGGCCGCCGCGCTCTCCGGCAAGGCCGGCCACGGGCGCATCGTCGCCGTCGTCTCGGGCGGCAACATCGATCTCCCGCGGTTCGCAGCGCTCGTCGGGGCCTGCGCCTAACTCTCCCCCGGTCCCCAATCATGCAACGATTCTCGACGCCCATGCCCGATCGCCTGCACCGCCTGCCCGAGCTCGCGCTCGACCTGTGGTGGAGCTGGCACCAGGACGCCCGGCAGGTGTTCCGCGCGCTCGACTACCCGCTCTGGCGCGCGGTCGCGCACAACGCCGTCCGCGTTCTTCAGCTCATCGCGCCGGAGAAGCTTGCCGCCGCCGCGGAGAATCCGGACATCCTGTCCCGGTACGATCGCGCCGTCGCAGGCCTCGACAGCGCGCGCACGTCGCGCGGCACGTGGTGGGCAAGCCAGAGCGATGAGATCAACGGACGCTCCATCGCCTACTTCTCGGCGGAGTTCGCGCTGCACCAGTCCCTGCCGATCTATGCAGGGGGGCTGGGCGTGCTCGCGGGGGACCACTGCAAGGAGGCGAGCGACCTCGGGGTCCCGCTCGTCGGCGTCGGGTTCATGTATCCCCAGGGCTACTTTCACCAGCGGGTCTCCAACGACGGCTGGCAGGAAGAACACTACGAGCGGATCAACTGGGCGCAGGCGCCCATCACCGCGGCGATCACGCCCGATGGCAAGCCGTGCATCACAGCGGTCCCGCTCGGCGACCGGACCGTGCTCGCCGCCGTGTGGCGCGTGAATCTCGGGCGCGTCAAGCTGCTGCTGCTCGACACGGACCTCGCGGAGAACCAGCCGTGGGATCGCGACCTGTCCGCGCGGCTGTATGGGGGCGACCGCGAGACGCGCATCCAGCAGGAAGTGATCCTCGGCATCGGCGGAGTCCGTGTGCTGCGCGCCATGGGCATCGCCCCGGCGGTCTGGCATCTCAACGAGGGACACGCCGCGTTCGTGGCCTTGCAGCGTATCCGCGAACTGCTCGAGCAGGGCCGCTCGTTCGACGATGCGCTCGAGGAGGTGCGGGAGACGACCGTGTTCACGACACACACCCCCGTCCCGGCGGGACACGATGCGTTCCCCTTCCATCTCGTGGAGAAGCACCTCGCGGGCTGCTGGGGAGACCTCGGCGACTCACGCGCGCGGTTCCTCGCGCTTGGCGAACACGACAGCGGCACCGGGTCGCTGTTCAACATGACGGCGCTGGCCATGCGGAGCGCCAGGCGCATCAACGCCGTCAGCCAGCTGCACGGCGAGGTCACGCGCGAGATGTGGCGCACGATGTGGCCCGACCGGCCCGCGGCCGAAGTGCCCGTGGCGGCCATCACCAACGGCGTGCACGTGCCCACCTGGTTGTCGCAGGAGACGACGACCATGCTCGACAGGCACCTGGGCGTGGACTGGCTGGACCGGCACGACGATCAGACGCTCTGCGACCGCGTGCTGGAGATCCCGGACGCCGAGGTCTGGGCCATGCGGCAGGCCCTCCGTTCGTACCTGTTCGCCTACATCCGGGAGCGGTCACGCCAGCGCTGGACCGTCGAACGCGTCAGCCCCAACCGCGTGGTCGCAGGCGGCACGATGCTCGACCCCGACGCGCTGACGATCGGGTACGCGCGCCGGTTCGCGGCCTACAAGCGCCCCGAGCTGATCTTCCATGACGTGGAGCGCCTCGCGCGGATCCTGAACGGGGCCAACCGGCCCGTGCAGATCGTGTTCGCCGGCAAGGCGCACCCGGCAGACGACCCGGCCAAGCATCATCTGCAGCGCGTCTTCAAGCGCGCGCTCGACCCGATGTTCGCCGGCCGCGTGGCCTTCATCGACGACTACGACCTGCACGTCGCGCACTACCTGGTGCAGGGGTGCGACGTGTGGCTCAACAACCCCCGGAAGCCGCTCGAGGCGAGCGGCACGAGCGGAATGAAGGCGGCGATCAACGGCGTGCCTCACCTGAGCATCGGCGACGGGTGGTGGGCCGAAGGCTACAACGGCAGCAACGGCTGGCTCATCGAGAGCCAGGCGGATCAGAACGATTACGGCGCGACCGACGCCGCCGATGCCGAGGCGCTGTACCGCCTCCTCGAGGACGTGGTGGTACCGGCCTTCTACGATCGCGACACGCAGGGAATCCCGACGCGATGGCTGCAGGTGGTGCGCGAAGCCATCCGGTCGAACCTGCCCCGTTTCTCGAGCCGGCGGATGCTGAAAGACTACGTGCGGCAGATGTACCTGCCGGCCGCAACGGGAGGACGGTAGGACAGGTCAGGGCTGGTTTGGACAGGTTCGGACAGGTTCGGACGGGTTCGGACGGGTTCGGGCGGGTTCGGGCAGGTTGGGTTGGGTTCGGACAGGTTGGGTTGGATTGGGTTCGGGCAGGTTGGGTCAGGTTTGGTTCGGCGCTGGCTTGGCCTCACGACGGGGTGGAGTGCGCCGACGCAAGTAGGCGTTCAGTTCCTGAGCGGCGCGAATCGCGCGCTTGGCCAGGGTGCGGAAGCGCAAGTGCTCGTCGGTCGACACATATTGCCGCTCCAGCGCTTCGTCGATGTGGTTCTCCGTCTCGCGGAGCGATCCCAGCGCGATGTCCAGGTGCATCATGAACACACGGTTGGATCGGTTGAAGCCTTCCGAGATGTTCGCCGGCGCGGAACGCGTCGAGCGGCCGACCTGATCGCAGAAAGAGAGATCCCGTCTCACGCGCGGCCGATCGGTTACTGCAATCAACCCACGCCGCAGTTCGACCGACAACTGCCAGCAGACGAGTTCTCGGTAGCTCTGGATGGTCGCCATGCACGCCAACCAATGCACGGCGCGTACCGGCGCGGGCGTCTCATCGCAACAACAACCTGACCCAACCTGACCCAACCTGACCGAACCTACCGAACCTGCCCGAACCTGTCCCAACCCGACCCAACCTGACCAAACCTGACCCAACCCGCCCCAACCTGACCCAACCTGACCCAACCTGCCCCAACCCGCCCGAACCCGACCCAACCTGACCCCTGACCCGCCCGTTCAGGGCCTCGTCCCGGCCACACGCGCCACGGCGCGGTCGATCCGTGCGCGCGCATCGGCCGGCACCGTGCCGGGCGCGATCGTGGTCGTGCTCTCGAGCGCCTCGGCGTACCAGCGCTGCCAGGCGGCCCAGACGTCTCGCTCGATCTGCGCCGCGCTGTCGCCGTCCTCGGCCGTGGCGCGCAGCGTCCGGGCGTTCTGTCGCTCGGTGTCGAAGCGGGCATCCGCGGCCGCCTCGATGAGGGCCGCGAGCGGCGCCACGTCCTCAGCGCCCGCGGTCGCCAGGAACATCCCCGTCGTCGCCACCGTTGTCGCGACGTGGCTCATGGTGAGCGGACTGGTCTTGTCGGGCCGGTCGAGGTTCGTGTGGTAGTAGCGGTCCGTGAAGTGCCAGTTGAGCAGGGCCGGCACGCCTGCACGAAGAAACGTTGTGTGATCGCTCCCGCCTTCGTACGGATTGGTGCGCACCACCCACCCGGTCGCCCGCGCGCGGCGCAGGCTGATGGCAAGATGGAGATCGTTCAGGAAGTGACCACGGACCCAGGCGGGATCGACCGTGCCCTTGCCCCACTCCGAGTGCGGGTCGGACGGCCGGTCCCAGAGCGCCGAGGGGTCGGGCGTCTTCTCGATCAGGAACGTCCCGCCCGTCTTCGTCGTGTCCTGGCCGGTCATGTCGAGCGACATCATGGCGAGGACGCGGCGAGCCCGATCGGGATCACGCTGGATCCACTCCTCGCTGCCCCGGATCTCGTCCACCCAGAGAAACGTGATCGTCCGATCGGGCAGGGGCAGCGCACGATAGGCCGCGGCGTGCTGCATGGCGAGCGCGGCGAGGAGCAGCGTCGCACTGCCGCTCGCGTTGTCGTTCGCGCCTGGCTCCTGCACGTGGGCCACGAGCACCACACGCTCGTCGGGCCTGGTGCGGCCGGGGATCTCCGCGACGAGCGTGCGGTTCGGACGGCGGGCGAAGTCTGTGGCGATGTCCACGAGCACATCGACCGGTCCGGCCGAAAGCCGCTCGCGCAGGCGCGCGGCGGCGCGCGGTGTCGCCTTGAACGCGAACGACCGCGCCTTCTCGTCGTACGGGATGCTTCCCCACTGCAGCACGTCCGGCGTCTCCTCCGGACGCGTGTAGGCGGCCACGGCAGTGGAGACCACGCCGGCGGCACCGTGCGCGCGCACCGCCTGGAGCCACACCTGTCCGACGGGACCGTCGGCGAGCACGACGGCGCCTTTCACCTCACGCCCGGCGTAGTCGGCGGCATCGGTGCCCTGCCCCACATCGATCAGCCGATGGGTGACCGGCCCCTTGGTCGAGAACGAGTTGATGGCCAGCGTGACGCGGTGTTCCTCACGTGAGAGGACGACCTCGGGATTGGGGCCTGCCAGCGCCAGGGTGCTGCGGTCCACGCTCCAGCCGTGGCCCGCATTCTCGAACACGTCGTACCAGACCCGCGCGCCTGGCGCGTCGCGCATCTCGCCCCGGGCGTCGGCAAAACTGCCGGCCACGAGCACGTCGAAGATGAACTGCTGGGAGCGCTCGAAGCCCTCGTTGCCGGCCAGCCGCCAGTACGGGTCCATAAAGCGCACGACGTCCATGCCGATCGTCGGATCCACGCGCGAGGAGAGGTACCGGTAGATCGTCTCGACACGATCGGGAAGGTGACGGTCGAGGGGAGGAAGGTGCGGCTCCTGCGCCCCGAAACCGGCCACGGCCAGACCGGTCACCATCACCACGGCATACACGCGCTTCACCATGACTCCTGCCCGAATTGAAGGTTTCTCCGCACTTCCCTCGACACCGGGCCAGGGCGCGCGTCGAGCGAGCACCCCTGGCGCCTGACGCAGTACAATTCTGCCTTATGTCCCGGAAGTCGATTGTCAACAAGCAGCGCTGTGCTCTGTGCGGCGCCAAGGAAGTCTCGGAGCCCCGCGGGGAGGAGCGGTATTGCCGCGACTGCTGGGACAAGAAGATCGCGGTCGAGGAGGTGGTCGCGCGCGAGTTCGCGCTCAAGCGGTACATCCGGGCGCACAGCGCCGAGAAGTACCTGATCTACCACTCCACCCAGAAGCGCCCCTGCGGCCAGTTGCTGGTCGTCGATGACGGGTACGACCTGTTCCTCACGATGGTGCTCTACCCGGCGTTCGAGTGGGACGAGCCGGCGTATCACCTCGACGGGGACCCGGAGGGCCGGACGTTTGCCGAGATCCTTGTGGATGTCGTGGCGACGGAGGTCATCGAGCCCTGGGGCGGCGGCAAGTGGCACCTGGAGATCTTCCGGTCGCTTACCGCCGAGCCGGAGGACTGGAATGGCGAGATGTAAGGGTCTATAATCCGCGGGTACCGTGGTTTCACACTTCCGGAGGTTTCGAGAATGAGGCGCTTAGGTCAGTTCATGATTGCAGCGGTGGCCGTGGTCGTCCTCGTGGGGACCCTCGAGGCCCAGGAGCGGCGGCTGGTGGCGCCCGTTCGCGGCGAGGCGCTCGTCCAGTACACCAAGCCGGCCACCAAGGTCAGCGCCAACGAAGTGGTGACGGTCATCCGGCTGAAGAACATCAACAAGGCCCCGATTGCGGGGCTGCGGGTTGAAGAGAACTGGTACGCCGGGGGGAATCCCGTGGGCGGGGACACCTACCGCCACCCCCGACCGCTGCCGCCGGACGCGGTGATCGAGATCACGCTCAGCACCCCGCGCAGGCCGGGCATGTCGAGCCCGCAGTACGTGTTCACGCACGCCAACGGCACGATCAAGCCCGAACTCGTCGGCAAGCTCGATCTCACGCCCCAGCCGTAGCGCGACTGGAGAGAGCGTGGCCGGGTCCGGGTCAGCCGGACCCGGGCGTTGGCTGGTGACCGGGCTGTCCGCGCGTCACCCGGGGCCGCGACCGTCCACCTGCTCGAACCGCACGTCCCCGACGATGCGGGGCACAGTCACCACGTGCGCCGGCGAGGTGATGACCATCGCCGCCATGTGGCCGGGCGCCGGGCGGCGCTCCACCCACTCCACCACCGTCACGCCGCCATCCTGGCGCGTGCCGGTGATCTCCACCTCGAACCCACCGGTCGTCCGCGTTCCCAGAAAAACCGCCAGCACCGTCCTGGTCGAGAAATCCACCGGCGGGGGCAGGGCGTCGCCCGCGTGAGCCCGCCACAACGCCGCCCACGCGGTCTCATCCTGCACGACCACCTGCCGTGGACGGTCGATGCTGCTCATCAAGTCGAGCGCGAGGGTGACCATCCCGGCGCCTCCAGCCTGTGCCGCAAGGAGCGCGGCGAACATCCACGGCATATGTGTGACCTCCGGGAAGCGTGGGACGGTTTACGGGGCGCCGGACCGAGGTACCACGCGGAAGAGCACCTCGCGGGCGACCGGCGGCTGGTTCCCGACACGCGAGGCGGCTTCGACCCGAAGCAGGTACAACCCCGGCGCCGCGTCCGCGAGCGGAATCCTGGCCGCGAAACCGTAGCCGCCCGCGCTGCCCTGCAGTTCCGTGCTGTCTCGCTCCTCCCGCGCCTGGAACACCGTCAGTCCGGTCTCGGACCTGACCACGGCGCTGATGTCCACCTTGTGCGGCGTCGCCGCGGTGTTGTCGTAGACCTCGGCGAAGAGGGCGATCTCGTCGCCGACGGGGAACTCCCTCAAGGTGGACAGCGGTCCGGGCAGCAATTCGTCCAGCGGGTAGTTCTGCCGCGCGCTCGGTGTCAGGCCGCTCGACGCGGAGGTGAGCGCGAGGCCGCTCATGGAAAACCGCTCACGGTCGAAGTCGGGGACCTCGAGATCGTACAAGACCGATCCCGCCCGCTTGCCGTTGGACTCGCTCACGGCGACCCGCAACTGATATCGGCCCGCCGGCAGGGCGAGCTGCGAAAGCACCCTGAAGCCCGCCGCGCGCACTCGAGCCGCCGTGTCGGGCTTGAGTTGCAGGTTCACGGTACTGCGATCGCCGGGGAACGCCTTTCCCTGATAGTTCACGGCGGTCGCGACGACGTCGATGTCGTTGACAAAGAGTCCGTCCTTCTCGACGAGCGCGAGATCGCGGCCATCGATCAGGATCGACAATGCCACGGCAGCGTTGGGGCGGGGCCCCTTGAATGCCACGGCATTGACGCTGACCGGCAGCCCCGAGACGGGGATCGGGCTGCTGACGGCGTCGCGCAGTTCGGCGGGCGCTCCGCCCGGCACCGCCCTCGTGGTATCCGCGGGCGCCCGTCCCCGCGGCGCCACGTAGCCACGCCGTGCGCGCACGGTCAGTCCCGGGCGGTTGACGCGGACGTCGATCTGCCGGAACCGCCCGTCGCGGCGGTCATTCGACGGGTAGTACCCGAGCACGTAGTACGAGCTGTTGTCGTCCACCAGCCGGCGGAAGGCACCCGTCAGGTCGTTCTGATTGACCACGGCGAAGCCGCCGGTCTCGTCCGAGAGCACACGCAGGCTGTCCTGCCCAAGGCGCACCTCGTTCTGGATCGCGGAACTGTTGATGCCGAGCGTCTGGTCGTCCGGAAACGCACCGACCTCGATCGTCTCATCCCCGGCGGACGCCAGGCCGCGCGCGTCCACGCCGTAGATGGCCACGTTGGCCCGGGTGGCCGCCGCGACGACGTCCCGAGTGGAGTCCAGGACGAGGGTCGCGTCCCGGTTGTTGAAGGGGTCCGAAATGTCGTAGTCAATCCCCTCGCTGAAGACGACCATGGCCTTGCGACGCCCCCGCACGCCGGCCATGAAGTCGGCGAGGTTCTTCATCGTCGTGAGCGCGTTGCGCGCCTGATGGCCGCGCTCGAAGGACGAGGGGTCGTCGATCCGCTCGCCCTGCTGTCGCTGGCCGCGCGTCATGTACTCCATGTCGAGCCGCTCGAGCGTGGCCGACCGCACTTTCCGCCCCGAGAACTTGTCGATGGCCTCGACGAGCAGCCGGGTGTTGGCGGTGAACTCCTGGCCCGCATCCGTACGGCCGCTGGTGTGCACGACGGCCGCGATGTCGTTCGCGCCAACGAACCGCTGGACGAACTCGCGCGCCGCCTGGCGCACGCGCACGGTGCGCAGCGGATGGGTGTGCAGATCGTCGAGGACGATCAGGTAGACGCGGCCGTCGTAGCCCCGCCAGTTGCTCTGCACGTCGGGCTCGATGGGCGCTGCGGCGAACAAGGGGCGCTCGGCCCGTTCGACCGGGATGTTGACGAGGGAGAATACCGTGACCTTCTGGGGCTTGCCGTCCTCGAGCACCTCGAAGTCGTCCTGACCGAGGCCGACGACGAACTGTCCGTCCCCATCGATCACGCGCGCATCGACTTCGACGTAGTTGACCTCCGCCCTGAAGGTGACGGGCGGCTGAGGCGCCTCCGGCGGGGGCTGGCCCTGCGCGTGCAGCGCGATGGTGCCGGCAAGCGCGGCAACCGTGAGGGCAATCCGTGCAACCGTTCGTGTCATCGTTGTCACCGTGCGCAGGCAGGCAGCGTGCAGGCCACCATTATAGGACGCTCCCCGGCGCTCGGTAGCTTCGCCGCGTTTCCCTGGCCCGGACGACTGCGGTTCGACGAAACCTTGTGGCGCCTCTGGTCGTCCATCTCAACAGGCACACCCCGTCAGGACTCGGGTCGGCCTGCGTCTGCCGGGGCGTCGTCGGCCGCGCGAACATCGTGCCGGTGCGGCGCGCGGCGAGGCCGCGCAAGACTTTCAGGCGGGAGATGGCGTCAAACTATTGCAGCCGGAGGAGGCCAGTCAAACCGGCTATACTCGGAGAAATATGCCCCTGGACATTGCCGCCGTGCAGGCGGCGCTGCGCTCGGAAGGCGTCGACGGCTGGCTCCTTTACGACTTTCACGGATCCAACCCCGTCGCGCAGCGACTGGCCGGCCTCAATCGCGGGGGCCACATGACGACGCGCCGGTGGTACTACCTGATTCCGGCCGAGGGCGAGCCGTGTGCGCTGGTGCATGCGATCGAGCGGCACAACCTGGATCACCTTCCGGGCGCGACGGTGGTCTACGCGGGCCGCTCGCAGCTGGACGCCGGACTGACGACGCTCGTTTCGGGAATGCGGCGCATCGCGATGGAGTATTCGCCCCTGTGCGCCATTCCTTACGTGTCGCGCGTGGACGCCGGGACCATCGAGATGATCCGGGCCCGCGGCGTGGAGGTCGTGTCGTCCGGTGACCTGGTGCAGCGGTTCGAGGCCGCGTGGAGCGACGAGCAGCTGGCGACACATCGCGCCGCCGCCGAGAAGCTGTACCGCATCAAGGATCGGACGTTCGAGACGGTCGCCAGGCGCGTGCGAGATGGGCAGGCCACGACCGAGTTCGAGATTCAGGCGCTGATGAGCCGCTGGTTTGCGGACGAGGGACTCGTGAGCGATTCGGCGCCGAATGTCTCCGCGCAGGAGAATGCGGGGAACCCGCACTACCTGCCGACCGCGGACAGGACGCGGGCGATCGGGACCGGCGAACTGCTGCTCATCGACTTGTGGGGGAAGCTCGACCGTCCAGGGGCGGTCTTCGCGGACATCACCTGGGTGGGTTTCACAGGACCCGAAGTGCCGGCGGAGATGACGCGCGCGTTCGAGGCCGTACGCGATGCGCGGGACGCGGCCATTCTGCTCGTCGAATCGGCCGCCGCGACCGGGCGCGAACTACGCGGCTGGGAAGTAGACCGGGCGGCCAGGGCCGTCCTCGAGGAGGCCGGCTTCGGCGCGGCGATTCTGCACCGCACCGGGCACAGCCTCGGCGAGGAGGTGCACGGCAACGGCGCGCACCTCGACGACTACGAGACG
>CAZNOC010000038.1:0-23921 GCA_964574545.1 uncultured Bifidobacteriaceae bacterium
GTGCACTACCACATCGTCGGGCCGGACTACTTCGACGTGATGGGCATCCGGCTCGCCGCCGGGCGGGCCTTCACCGACAACGATCGGATCGACACGGAACCGGTGGCCATCGTGAGCCGCCGCACGGCGGAACGGTTGTGGCCCGGACAGGACCCAACGGGACAGCGCTTCCAGTACGCCGACACCGCGGACCGGGACCGGTGGCTGACCGTGGTTGGAGTCGCCGCACCCGTGTTGCACCACGAGCTCGACGGCGAGCCCGGGATGGACACCTATATCCCGTTCACGCAGGAGCGGTCGAACGGCCCGTACTACGTGCTACGCGCGAGCGGGGATCCGATGCGGATCGCGCAGGCGGCGACGGCGATCATCGGCCGCGTCGATCCGAACCAGTCGTTCCTCGACGTGCAGACCTACGATCAGCGGATCGCCAACCGCATGTGGCAGCGCCGGCTGTCGGGCGCGCTCTTCACCGGGTTCGCGGCGCTCGCGGTGCTGCTGGCCGCCGTGGGCCTGTACGGCGTCCTGGCGCAGATCGTGGTCCAGCAGACGCGCGACATCGGCGTGCGGGTGGCGCTCGGCGCCGCGCGGTCCGACATCCTTCGTTTGGTCGTGGGTAGGGGTCTCGCGCTCGCCGGGCTCGGCGTCGTCGTCGGGGTCGTGCTCGCGGCCGTCATGGCGCGCGGCCTGTCGGCGCTGCTCTTCGAGGTGAGCCCGTCGAATCCCGCGACGTTCGTCGGCGTGGCGCTCCTGCTTCTCACCATCGCCGCCTTCGCCTGCTACGTGCCAGCGCGGCGGGCGATGGCCGTCGATCCGGTCGTCGCGCTGCGCACCGAATAGCGACGTGCCCGGTGGGGGCCTGCGAGACCGGCCGTTCGCCCGCTTCGGAGTGGAGGCGTGAACGACGGCGCCGCCAGCCGTCGGTGACGGTCAGGGCGCTTCGAAGGTCAGCGAGGCCCAGAAGCTTTCCCAGTCGGCGTCCACGCCCTGTGGCGCGGCCACCATGTGGACGGCCTTCACGAGCCACGGGCCGGCCCGGTCGAGCAGGAGCCGCACCCGCCCGTCTGGATCGGTGCGGGCCCGCACCGTGTCGTGCGGCGCCCGCTGGCTCACCGCGACCACAAGGATGTCGGCCACGGGCTCTCCCCTGTAAAGCACCTGGACGGGCAGCTGCTCGGAAGGTCGCAGCGTATACGGGTTGACCTGCGGTACGAGTTCGAGCGTCAGACCGACACGCCGGTCGTGGCCGCCGCGGGCGGGATCGCCAATGGCGAGCAGGGCCTTGGCACAGCGCGAGTACACCTCACGCCCTGGCGTGTCGGTCTCGCCACGCGAGCGTCGCAGGTCGCTGATGCCGGTGAGGCCCTCCTCTTCCAGGTAGCGCTCGAACGCCGGGCCGTCCATCAGGTGCCGTACGTGCACGCTTTGGTACGTCACGACCTGGATGCCGTCCGCTCCGGCGGGCCGATGCAAGCCCGCCGGATGTGCGCCGTCCTGCCCCTGTACGGCCTGTTCGCCCTCGTCGCTTACCACCGTAAAACGTGTGAAGCGTGCGGGCACGCGCCGGACTGGCTCGCCGTCCCACGCATGCCCAACGTGCAACGCGATCCGGACGAGTGCGCCGGCATTGGCCCGGAACGCCGACGGCACGATCCAGAAGTCGTGGGCGTGAAGCAGCGCGCTCCCTGCGAAGGCGAGCATCGGCACGAGCGCGAGATGAACGAGACGCCTCAGTATCGTCTTTCGCATGAACAGTCTCCCGGGGTCGCCCGTGGCCGGTCGCACCCCTTGCTGCCGAACGCTTGCCGTGCCCCTGCCTACCGTTCAACCAACGGAGAGGTGTTGCCGGTCTGGTTCGCCGGCGGGGTGGCATTGGGCGAACCGGGAATCGGTGAACGCAGATATGGGAACGCCTCGTCAAAGCCAGAAGCGTCGACAAACGCGCCATCGGTGAACGGCAGCTGCCCGGAGGGGGCGACGTCCGCAGGCAACAGCCGACCCATCACCACCCGCAACGCCACGTCCACCACGTCGTCGCCGGGGCGCCGGCCGTTCGGGAAGCCCGCCAGGTCGCCCCCGATGACCCCGAGCGGGTGTTGTGCCGCCGCCGGCACGGGCGCGACGCTCACGTTCAGCCGGAGAATCTCGGATGGCGTCACGCCGGTCGGCTGGTTGAGGCCGGGCACACCAGTCAGAAACACCTGTACCAGATCGGTGCGTGGAAAGAGCGTCGGCGCGCGCACGCCGGCGTCACTGAACAGCAACTCGAGAATGGCCGGCAGGGTGGGATGCGTGACGTAGGTCGCGAACTGCCCGTCCATCGACGGATGGCTGGCATTGAAGGCGTCCTTCTCTGGGAGGCCGATGACCACCTCGTTGACCAAAGGATGGCCGAGGCGCGACACCTGCACGGCCGACTGCAGCAGGGCACGGAACGGCACACGCCTCTGCTGCACTCTGGTGAGACTGGCCGTGGTCCACGCGCCGATCACCGGCGCGGCGGACGAAGCCGTCAGGCAGCTGATAGGCACCTCGATAATGAACGAGGTGACGTTCTTATCCTCGAGGTCGTTGGCTTCGGCGTCGGCCGGACCGAGGGGATTACTGATGTTGACCAGGTCGAACACCTCGCCGAGGTTCACTACGAACGACTCCTTGCGCTGACCGACAAACAGGCGGCCGCCCTCGGCGCAGCCAGGAATGGCAATCGGGCGGATGTGGCTGTCTGCGTACGACGCGTAGTCGGGGATCGACTTGTTGCCGATGTTGTCCACCGGCTTGCGGAACGTGGTGGCACCCGTGCCGGCGTCGGTGATGCGGCCGATGGTGCGCGCGTGTCCCGATCGACGGACGGCCCAGGCCTCGAACGTCTCGACCACGTTCAGGTTCGCCGTGTCGGCTGCGTCCGGGCCGATCGCGCCGACGTTGATCACGGGAACGGGCACCGTCTGACCGTCGATCGACAGCGAGATGTCGCGATTGGTGTTGGTGGCTCTGAAGGCGAACGTGAGGTCCTCGACGGCGTCGCCATCCTGATCGACGTGAATGGCATAGATTGCGTCCGGATCGAGCATGAAGTAGTTCGGGCCGCCATACGGGTCCTGCAATGGCACGTAGTTGGCGACGAACGTCACGAAGCGTTCGCGACCGGCTTCGTAACTGCGGAACATGTAGAAGTCTGTGCCATCCACCCTGGGCAAACCGGCGATGCCCGGCGCCTCGCGATGGCTGGATGCGCCGAGGCCGATGGCCGCCAGCACGAGGAGTGCGGCTGCCGAGACGGTTGCTCTGGTACGACGAACGGTTTGGCTGGTCATCGGTCCTCCCGGTAGGGACGTGGGGTGTGATTGAACCTACACATGCCTCTACGGATGAGAGCGACCGTTGGATGTCTGAACCGGTCACGAGGATCTGACTCCCCGGCGATAATCAATTGCTGAGCTTCGACATGACATCGACTGTTCGCGCTGCGGAGCGGAATAGCAGTGCTTGCGTTGCGTCCAGGCCTCGCTGACGGGTCGGTTCGGCCAGGGCACGGCGCGTCAGCGGCCCGCCAATCCTGCCGTTCAGTTCAACACGATCGTGATGATGGTCGAGGCTGGCTCGTCGATGAGCGTATTGACGACGAAGCGGAAGTCAGGCGACACGTCCCAGGCGTACGCGTCGAGCCGGACCGGCGGGCGGCCGCAGACCGAACAGACGCCGGGCCGCCGACAGGTCGATCCGAGCATCCGTGGTCCGCACCGCCACGGCCATCAGGTCGTTGCCGGGCGACAGGCAATAGATCTCGGTGCCGTCGCGCGACCACCGCGCCCAGCCGCCGCCACCGACCGACATCACCCGCCTGGCGCCAAGTTCGGGAGAAGCGGTCCGCGTACACCTCCATCCGGCCGGTCTCGTTCGAGGAGTACACGAACCAGTCGGCCGACGGAGCCATGCGGCCGTGCGTCTGGATGAAGGCCGCATCGAGGAGCGCACGCCGCTGACCGGCGTCGCTGACGGGCGCCACCCACAGGTGGCTTCTCGCCATGGCGCGGTCGCCGCCGACGTACATGAGCAACCGACCGTCGCGCGACCAGTCCGTCGCGAAGCGCCCCTGCCCGACGCGAAGGGCACCCCGTCGCCGGCAAGTCGTAACTCCTTGATGAACAGATCGACGAGGCCACTGGACAGCAGGCGCGTTCCGGTGACCAGACCGGTGCGAATTCGTAGCCCGGACCGGACGTGAGCCGCTGGCCCAGACCGCCGTCGGTATCGTACAGCCAGAGATCCCGTGTGGTGCGCGCCGAATCGATGACACTGATGGCTAGGGCCGACCCGTTTGGCGAGAGCGCCACGTCACCGTAGTCGGCCGGCGGGGCCAGTTCGGCGAGTCCCGTCCCGGCGCGATCGAACCAGACCGTACGAAACTCGGTCCCCAGTGCTGCCTGATACGCCAGCACGTCGGTGTGCGACACGCTGTAGCCAGGGCCCGACGAACATGGCAACCGACGTGCGCACGGGAGACCCCTTCGTGAGCGAGATCAAGACGTGGGGCATCATGCGCGTGTTGGTGCCGTAGCCATTCGCCCCGGATGTGCGGAGGATGCGGGGATGAGGCCCGAGCAGATGGGATGCCGGCGCTTCTCGTCTGGCGCATGCCCATGCGTCAGCGTCGCGCCTGGCCAGGCAGTCGCAACCATTGACCAGCGCCAGGAACACCGCTGCGTGCGCCGCGACACTCGTGTTGCCGTCAACGGACGGGTAGTTTAGGGCCAGTGAATGCACCAGCGCCGCGGTTTTCTCCCCGCGTCGGCCACCCCGAGAACGTGTCGCCTGTGCATCGTGGGCGCGGTCTACCTCGCGGGTGGAGGCCGTGAGCGAACCCACGGGCGAACGGCCGATTCGTTCAGAGCTGCCAGAGATAGGTCAGCTTCACCACGAGCTGCCGTTCGCGCGGACGGTCGGGCAGCAGGGTCCGGTCCGGCAGGGTGGTGTCGATGGCGCGCCCCTCGTTGAGCACGACGTGCAGGAACGACAGCGGGGCGAACTCCCACGAGAAGCGGGCGTTCACGGTTCCGCGCCCCGCGGCCGTGTTGTGCTGGTAGAACGCCGAGACCTGCGTGCGTGGGTCGAACGACACGCGCACCTGCGGCACGATGAGGTGCGTCGTCGCCGCCGCGCCAGCAGGGCCGAGTGATGCAATGCGGTTGCGCCGGTAGCCGACGCCCCCGCGCAGTCGCGGCGAAGGACCGCCTTGCAGCGACAGCTCCAGCTCGTCGAGGGTGCCATCGAAGAAGCCGCCGCCCGTCCAGCCCGCCAGGACCGAGTACGACGCGCTCGGGTCCGTCCTGACCGTGACGCCGTAACGCTGGTAGCGATAGTCGCCGGGCGCGACCGACAGGCCGGGCAACGGCGTGAACAGACGATCGAGCCGCTGGGCGTTGGGTTCCCACCGGACCGAGACCTCGCCGCCGTCGCGCAGTCCGAGCACGAGCGGCCGCACCGTGACGCGCGCCTCCTGGAAGGCCCGGTCCGACGCGCGGTGGTAGACGAGCGCCGTGACGCCGGGACGAAGCGCAAGCACGCGCTCCGGCAGCCAGGCCGGGCGCAGATCCAGCGTGGCCGCCGGGCTCGTGGTGATCAGATCCTCGAGAGGGATGAAGCCGGTCCGCGGGACGTAGCCGCGTGAGATCACCGACTGGATCCACCCGACGTAACCCCAGCTCGCGCTGTTGGCGCCGTGCAGGAACACCGACCAGCCGTCGCCGCGATCCGTGTCCGAGGATCCCGACACCATCCCGCGGAACCACGCGGTGGGCGTCGGCCGCGTGAACCAGTCCACGGCGCCGACCGTATTCACGGCCTGGCCGCCGCCCGCGCGGTCGTCGACGCGCGAGACGACCAGGCCGCCCACGCGATGCTGCGCACCCACGTTGCGTTGGAACCGTCCCACGGCAAACGTGGATCCGTCGAGCCCCGACGCGCCGTCCTGACGCACGACGAGCGCGCCCGCACTGCGCGTCGGCGTCTGGTGCGTCAGGCGGACGCCTGCCGGAATCGTCAGGGGGCTGCCGTCGGCATCGAGGCCGATGCGGCGGCTGAAGAACGGCTCGACCCAGGCCCCGTCCACGAGCCGGAAGAGCCCGGCGTTCTCCAGGAAGAACGCACGCTGTTCCGGGAAGAACACCGAGAAGCGCGTCAGGTTGACCACCTGCCGATCGACGTCTGTCTCCGCGAAGTCGGTATTCGCGGTCAAATCGAGCACGGTGTTGGGCGTGAGGGCCCACTTCAGATCCCCGCCGAATTGCACGCCCCGCGCCGGTCCCGATGCGGCCCCGCGCTCGTCGCGCGCGGTCGCATACGGCTGCGCCTGCAGGTTGCGCGCCGGCGGCGGCGGCTCGAGCCCTTCGAGCCGGCCCGCGTAGCGCATGGTGTAGGCGTTGTTCTGGCGCGGCCATTCCGGCCAGCCCACCTCTTCGTTCAGGCGGCGGGTGCGGCGCACGAGGACCATGCGCCACGCCGCTGCGCCAGGATCGTAGCGCAGCGTGGACCAGGGAACCCGGATCTCGACCGACCACCCCTCGTCATGGATGTCGGTTCGCGCATCCCACACGCCCTGCCATTCGCGATCGAAGTACTGGCCGTCGAACACGCGGAGATCGCGCAGGGCGCCGTGCGGGTTCACCTGGAACGCGACGGCGCTGCGGCCGTCGCCGAACCCGTCGAGCGCAATCCCCACGAGGTCGTTCTCGAAGTAGCCGAAGTTGCGGCGCAGTTCGGGAACCCGCAGCCCCGCACGGCCCTCCGGGTCGCGGACCTCCGCGCCGATGTAGAGGTACCGCTGGTCGTAGAGGATCCGGAACGCGGTCTCGACGAACGGCGCGGCCCCCTGGACGGGTTCGATCTGCCGGAACCCGCCGATCACCGGCGCCCGTGCCCAATCCGGTTCATCCAGTCGGCCGTCGAGGACGATGGGTTCGCGTGCGAGAACGGCGCGAGCGGTCAGCATCGCGGCGGCGGGGGCGACCGGCTCTGGTGGTGCGGACGGCGCCTGTCCTCCCTGGCTCACCTCGACGGGCGTCCGTCCGTGCGCCATGTCTGCCGTGGCCAGCACCATCACCAGGATCAGGCCTGCCACGTCCATCGCCATCGGGCTCACTCTGCCCCTGCGCATGAGTGGTCTCCGCATCCTTCGCAGCATCGGCGGGATCCGGGCCGCAGGCGAGCGAAACTCCACGAATGGACGATTCGGGCCGGGCGATGGTTGCTGTGCGGGGTGTACCGTCAATGATGGCGGCGGCGACGGCCTGGCTCGCCGGCCCCCCGCTCCTCCTCGACCCACTCGACGTCGACATCGAGCCCGTGTTCGCTCGCGGCGAAGCGGGCGAAGTCGAGAAGCAGCTCCACGGTGACGCCTGCCGGAGTCTCGTCCGTGCCGCGGTAGGCGAACCCGCTCGAGCTTGCCCAGGCGCGCGTCATCACGTAGAAGCCGGGTTCTCGCTCCTGCTGATGGCGGTCGCGCTGCTCGCGTGCAACGTCCCGGTCCGCCGCGCCGGCCGCGTCGAGGCCAGCGAAGCCCTCCGCGCGGAGTAGATGCGCGACTACTTGCGCCGCCGCTCGCCTTCGAGGCGTTCGACGCGCACGCGCACGTGGCGCATCACCTGACCGAGCAGGCGGAATTGCTTGTCGTGGTGGTCGCGCGCCTCGGCGGCCACGCGGTCGAGGCGCTGGTTACCGGCGTCGACGCCTTCGGCCACCAGCCGGATGGCAGCGCGAACTTCGTCGAACTGGATGCTGAACTTCCGGTCGATGGCATCGAAGCGCTGATCGACCACATCGAAGCGCTGATCGACCGCGTCGAACCGCTGGTCCATTGCGTCGACCTTGCGCTCGAGCGCACCGAAGCGCTCCATGAGCACGTCGATCTTCTGTTCCACACTCATCCCGTCGGCCATCCTACCATCGTCCTCCTGCTCCGCGGACCGTGCGGTGCGGGAGGATCAGATGCACTGTGCATGCCCGCGCGCGGATCTGCGGATTGGCCGTCACCTTGGTCATCCGACCGGCGGCACTGGTGACCCCGACCGATCAGATTCCTCATTGTCGCAGCCAAGCCAGATTGGCAGAAACTGAAAAGGGGACTGTCCCCATTTCATCGGCGTGCCGTTACGAGCGGCATCCCCGAACGCGCAACGCGGCGACCCCCAGGACGAGCAGCGACAGAGCGAGCAGCGCCGCCGCCGACGACAGTCCACGCCGCGCCGCGGCTGAGCCTGCCTCCTCGGCGAACGTGAACACGGGTCGTTCATCCCAGTCGGCGCGGGTCGCGACGGCGCCGGCGAACACCATCGCCGCGTAGCGATCGGCCCACGCTTCCTGAAATGTGCGCACTTGATCCCGGAAACGTGTGTGGCGCGTTCGCCCGGTGCCGGCCACCTCGTTCAGCGCTTCCTGCGCGATCATCGCGGGTGACGCGAGTCGGTAGCTTCGCGCGGCGGCCTGCTGGTCCGCCACGCGTACCTCGAAGGCGTCGAGGAGCGGGGCAAGCTGGCGATCGACCTCGCGCGTCCGCACGACGAACACCTTGTTCTGACGAGCCGCGTCCTCGCCCGGGGCCACCAGCTCCGGGTGATCGCGATAGTGGCGTTCGAGCAGTACGTCCGAATCGGCCGTCGCGGCGTGTTCGGCCTGGCGCAGGGCCAGCGCGACCTCGAGCCGTGACGGCGACGGGTGCCACCGCTCGACGGCCATGGCCAGCCCCGCCGGAACGACGACGACGAGTGCAAGCCACGCGCCCGCAAGGACGAGTGCGTTCTTCGCTGGTGTTGACGAACGTGCGTTGACCGCCGCCGCGAGCGCCACCCAGAACGCGCCGTACGCCCACACGACGGCGGCCCAGGCGAGAAGACGCCAGCTGCTCGTCGGTTCGGGCGCGACGAGTGCCGTGACGAGCACGATCAAGGCGGGCGGGACGGCCGCCAGCATCAGCCGAACCAGGACCCGCGCGGCGAGGACGTGCCCGACGCTGACGGGTTGGGCCAGCGTGAGTGCCAGCGTCCCGTCGGCGCGATCCTCGGCCAGCAATCCGTAACTCAAGGCGATGAGCACAAGCGGATACAGGGCGACGACCACGAACGCCACGTCGACGCGTCCGGTCAGAAGGTGCAGCGGGCTCTGCAGATCGACACTGTCGAACTGCGCTGCGCGCTGCATCCACATGGCCACACGCGCGTGGCGCGGGTGGAGGTCGGTGTCCCCGATGCCGAGGACGCCCAGCGGGGCCGGCGTCAGGAACGCCTGCGTCGCCGCGCCCCCCAGGAACGACGGGTTGGCCGCGTTCGGCGGACGGCCTTCGCGTGAGGCCTCCCACGCGTCGAGTTGCCGCAGCTGGCGCGTCTTCCACTCGACCTCGAGCGCCTGCTGGTCGTGCATGGTGCGGACGTGTTGCTCCGCCCAGTGCACCCCGTTCAGCAGTCCGACTGCGATCGCCAGCGCCAGGCCCGCCCCGGCGATCCAGAGCAGGCGGTCGCGGGCAAGCAGCCGAACGTCGTTGCGGATCAGCGGTTTCATATTTCAGACTGGCGTGACGCGGCGCGCACCGGCCAGCGCCGCCAGCAGCCCCAGCAGGCACCATGCCGCCAGTGCCGCCCACGCCTCGCGGCTGGCAGCGACCGCGGCGCGCCAGCCAGGGGGCGCGTACGCAAACGGCTCAATGCCCTCCCAGAGATCGCGCCCGGCGCGATAGTTCCAGTCGCCCGACCGCGACTGCACCGCCATGTCGTGATTCAACGTGCGAATGAACGTCTGCCGGTAGTCCTCGGCCGCATCGGCGAAGTGACGATGCTGTGCCAGTCCCGTGCCGGCCAGCGACATCGAGATCAGGCGGATGGGCATCACCGGTGTGAACGGACCGGGCAGGAGCTGCAGGTGTGCCTGCCGCTCGTAGGCGTCCCAGATCTCGGCCATGCGCCGTGCGTAGACGTCCGCCGCATACTCCTCGTCCGCCTGCAGCAGGAGCGCATCGAAGTTCACCGGCAACGCGTCGACGTCGTCGACGCCGTAGGTGGCGAGCACCTGCTGCTTGAAGGCCTCTTCGCGCTCGCCGCGAGGGTTGTGTCCGTCGAGGCCCTCCTGCAGGTCCGTGGTGACACGCCGCGCAAACTCCCCGGCCGTGGGCACCGGCGCCACCCACGCGGCCAGATCCGCCGAGGCACGCGGAGCGATCACGACCGCCAGGATCCAGAACGCGAGCAGGCCTGCGAGGGCGGCGCGGGTCGAGCGCGCCACCGCCGACGCCGCGAGGGCGATGCCCGCGAACCCTGCCAGGTAGATCGTGTAGGCGCCGGCGAGCAGTGCCGCGCGCATGGCGGTATCGCCGCGTGTCGCCTGGTCGCCCGCCACGATGAGGGCGAGGCCGCCGAGCGCTGCCGGCACGGCGACGGCGCCCGCCGCGGCTGCCAGTGCCAGGGCTTTGCCCGCGAGCCACGTCCGTCGCGGCACGCCGGTACTCAGCACCTGGCGCAGCGTCCCGCGCTCGCGTTCACCGGCCAGCAGGTCGAACCCGAGGAGGATGACGAGGAGCGGTGCGAGCACCTGCAGGATCATGGCGGCCGTCAACTCGCCGAAGCGTACGAGCGATGTGCGGTCGGCGGCCGGGCGATACGCGGCGTGCTGGGCCGCATGCGCCTGCATGGGAATCACCGTGCCGGCGAAGGTGTCGAGCCCACGGTCCGCCGCGGCGAGCGGGCGGACTGGCTTCAAGGCAAAGAGCCCGTCGTGCGCGGCGCCGTGCGGATTCTGTGGCGGCTGGTCGACCCACACCTGCCGCTGCAGCGCCGCCGCCTCGTCGCGCTCGCGGGCGGTGTCGCGCGCCTGCTGCTGGCCGGTGACAATGGCCGCGCCGACGAGGACCAGCATCAGCGCGGAGGCCCACCCGAGCCGTCCGTCCCGGCTGAGTTCCCGCAGCTCCCTCCTGGCGATACGCGTAATCATGGAACACTGCCGCGATCAGAACGTCACGCGCGCGCTCAACTGGATCGAGCGCGGGCCGCCAATCTGATACAGCCGATTCAACCCGCCGATGCCGCGATTCAGCATCTGCGTCGATCGACCGAATGCCGCCTGACTCAGGTTTGCGACCGGGTCGGCGAAGTTGGGCCGGTTGAGCGCGTTGAACGCCTCGGCACGGAACTGCACGCGGGCGGCGTCACCGAATCGTACCTGCCGCCAGACCGCCACGTCCAACTGCGAGAACCCGAAGCCTCGGAGTACGCCGCGGTCGAGCGACCCGTGCCGGTCCGAGCGGGGTGTGAACGCGGCGCGATTGATGTACCGTCCGCCCGGCGCGGTCGCGTCGTCGATGTACAGCGACGCCCCCGGCACCGTGTCCGGACGGAACGACCCCAGCAGGCTGTTGACGTTGGTGAGGATGGGAACGGGCGCGGCGGACATCGCCTTGAATACGGCGTCCACGCCCCACCCGCCCACCAGCGTGCGCACGACGCCGGGCCGCGTGGGCGAGGGCAGCTGCCAGCTCAGCGCGGTGCTGAGGACGTGGCGCCGGTCGAAGTCCGCGTGGCCTCGACTGTCGGCGGCCGATCCCGGCGTGGTCACGACTTCGACCGAATCGGTGTCGATGGCGCGCGACAGGGTGTACGAGGCCAACGCTTGCACCCCCCGGCTCAGGCGGCGCCGGTACTGGAACTGAAGCGCATGGTACGACGAGTCGGCGTCATTCCGGACGACCCGGACGCTGGTGAAGGCCGGCGTGGGCCTCACGTATCGCTCCAGCCGGTACAGACCCTCCCCGCGACTCCCGACATAGGTGACCGACACGCTCTGCGATCCCAGCGCTTGTTCGGCCGCGACGTTCCAATGCCACGTGCTGGGCAATTCCAGATTGCGATCGAATGCGATGATCGGACCGTAGGGCGGGCCGAGATCGAACGGCGGGGGCGTCGCCTCCGCCGTTGTCAGCGGAAAGGCGACGTCGTCGAACTCCTTGTACGCATTGAACGGGTAGTTGAAGATGTGATACGCGTGGTTGGCCGCTGCGGGTGTCAGGTCGAAGTAGCGCCCCACGCCCGCGCGAAGGACGGTTTCACGTCCGGGTGTCGCCCGCAGCAGATAGGAGGCGCCCGCGCGCGGCGCGATGTTGAGGCCGTTCGATTCCCAGAGCGCGGCGCCCCGTGGCGCGAGCACAAACGCCGACGGCGTCCGCGCGTCGGAGAGCGTCACCGGGCCGCGGTTGTTCTTCTCCGTGGGAGCGGGCACCACCTCGCCGCGCACCCCCATCGTCAGCGTCAGCCGTGGTGTCGCGGTCCAGGCGTCCTGCACGAACAGGGACAGGTTCGTGAATCGCGGCTCGAGCTGGCTGTCGAACCCGTACACCTGTCCGTAGAACGCGCGCCCGCTGATCGCTGCGTTCACGTCCGTGAAGTACAGATACTGGGCGTACGGTGCGTAATCGTAGGTGGGCAGCAAACGGCGGTAGTCGACGCCGGCGCGGATCTGGTGGGCACCCGCGGCCAGCGACACCGTGTTGACAACATTGATTTGCCGGTTGACATTGCGACCGGCACGCCCGACCAGCAGCGAGGGCCCGCTGAAGCCTTTGAGCGAGATCGCCAGCTCGGTCGTCTCCGGGGCCGCGAAGGCGGGATAGAGTGACGCGTTCGGCGGCGGCGCTGCACCGGCGTAGTCGTCGACCGTGTAGGTCCGCTCGGCCGTGTTGCTCGTGACGTTGATCCTGAGGTCGTTGATCAGGCGGCTTGATGGTGCCCACATGACGCCGGCGGTCAGGCTGCTGAAGCGGAACTGCGTGTCGGACAGCACGGCCAGGCTGCGGGAGCCTCCACCCCGTGTCGTGGTGCTCGAACGCGAGGCGTTGTAACGGCCGAACATGGTCGTCCCGGGCCTCAGCACGTGGTCGATCCGCCCGCTGGCGGTGTCAGAGCGCACCGGGTCGGAGTAACTCGACGAGTGCAGGGCCAACCCACCCCCGACCTCGCGGCCGTTCGCGTCCGGAAATGCCCGCAGGATGTCGCGAATGGGACCGGTGGCGGCCGCGCGCGCAGCCATCGACGGGACTTCGACGTCGGTGACCACCTGCGGCAGCAGCAGGCGCAGACCCTCGAACGAGCCGAAGAAGTGGCTGCGGTCGCGCATCAGCGGCCCGCCCAGCGTGCCGCCGAACTGGTGCTGGCGCATCCGCGCCTTGGCGAGTCCCTGCCGGTTGGCAAACCAGTCATTGGCGTCGAGCCGATCGTGGCGGAAGTACTCCGACGCGCTGCCGCGAAGCTCGTTGCCCCCGGCGCGCGTCACGATCGACACCTGGCCGCCGGGTGTGCGCCCGTGCTCCGCCGAGACGCTCGACGTCTGGACGGAGAATTCCTCCATGGCGTCGAGCGAGACGAGACTGCTCGTGCCGCCCTGAGCGTTGAAGGCCGGGTACTGACCGCCGGCGCCGTCGAAAGTCACGCCGGACATGACGCCTACGTTGGCGCTCACGCCGTCCACCGTCACATAGTTCGACGCTTCACGCTGGCCGTTCGTGCTGAACTGCCCAAGCCGCGTCAGGTTCGAGAACACCGGCACGACGCCGGGCGTAAGCTGGAGCAGGGATTGGAAGCTTCGTCCATTGAGTGGCAGCTGCTCGATCAGCGTCCGATCGACGACGGTGGCGACCGAAGGCGCGATGCGGACGCCGCTCGCGTCACCCACGACCGTGACGGCCTGCTCGACGGGCGATACCCGGAGGAGGAGCTGGAGCAGCAGGTGGTCCGACACGTTCAGGGTGACGGCTCGCGCTTCCACGGGCACGAAGCCGTCCCGCTGCGCCGTCACGGTGTAGCGCCCCGCCGGCAGCAGCGCGGCGACGGTGGTTCCGTCGGCGCGGGTGATCAGGGCGCGCGGGACGCCGCCTGCGTCGGCGCGTACCGCCACTCGCGCGTCGGGCACCGGGGCGCCCGTTTCATCGCTGACGATGAGGCTGAGCGTGGCGAGCGTACCCTGCGCGGCGCTCACGCCGGGCAGGGCCAGCAGCGCTACGAGAACAGCGCCGGCTACACACCACAGGACACGCCACGACACAAGCGATCGAACCATTCGTACACCCCTCAGGAAACAACGACGAACCAACGGTCGGTGGTTTGCAGACGCCTGACGAGTTCGTCAAGCGCCAGCCAGAATGCCGGCGATGTGACGAGGGGAGGCGTCTCGGCCCCCTCCCCGTTCGATGAGGCGAGCGACTGCCGGACGGCGTCGTCCACACGAACGGCCAGCTCGAGCACGCGGTGTGCGGTCCTTGCCTCGTCGAGCGGATCGAGCGACTGTGCCTGCGTGTCCTCCACCTGGAAGATCCCGGCGAGGTCCGCGCGCAGTCGATCGGCCTGCCGAATCGCCTCAGTGCCGTGGCGCGTACCCAACGCCTCGAGCGAAGTGGCGCGCCGGGCGTCGAGCGTCGCGGCGCGCGCTGGACCAAACGCGTCGACCAGTCGCCGCAGCGCGCTGGTGTGCTGCAGCAAGGCGCGCGCCGCATCGAGGGCGTCGTTGGCCATCCTCAGCGCCGCCTCATCCGAGGGCGCGGCGCTTCGAAGCGCCTGCCAGCCTGGAGGCAGCCGGGGGTCGCCACTTGCGGCGATGACGACGGTCGGCGAAGGCGCGCTGCGCTGCTGCAGCGTCTCGTCGACGGTGACGAGATCCACGTATACGCCTGGTTCGCCGGCCAGCACGCTGAGCGCGTCCGCGAGGATGCGACGGCGAGCCGGCGACTCCACGAGGCCGTGCACGTGCAGCGCGCCGGCCACAGAGACGTCGATACGGACTTCGTCGGTGACCACGGCCCGTGCCCGGTCCAGCGCCAGATAGAGGTCTGCCTCCAGGGCGGCCAGTGTCGAGACGTCGAGTCGCGCCGGGGCGTCCGCACTTGGTGATGTTCGGGGCGCTGGCGCCGGCAGCGGCGTGAAGTGCTTCGCCACCTCGGCGGACCACGGCACGTGCTCGACGGCGACGACGACGAACTGCCACGCGATGCCGTCCGCCACGACGAGTTCCTGGCGGACGAATGTCAGGTCGGGCTTGCTCAGCACGAGCGTGGCTGCGTGCACCGGCCCGCTGTCCGCCGCGTACGCCACCGTGTAGTTCGTGGTGCCTTCCTCCACGGTGGCTCGTGAGAGATCGACGAGCGCCGCGAACGCGGCGGGGCCGGGATCGAGCCGCCAGTAGTCGCGGGGGTCCAGCGTCTCGATCAGGGCGACGTCAGGGACGACACGGGCGCCGTTGTCATCGACCACCCGCCGGACTCGCACAGGCGCCGCGTCGGCGGGACCGGGATCGGAGGACCGTCCCCATGTCTCGATCTGTCGTTGTGACACGAGCGCACGGTCGGCGCTGCGCCGTTCCTCGACCACGTAGGACTGCCGCCGCGCGAACCCGGCCCGTGGCGCGTCCGCTTCGGCCGCCCGCGCCACGAGCGTTTCGGCCGAGACGACGGGTGCGCTGCTCCAGAGGCCGTAGGCCGCCGCAGCCAGCAGGATGCTTCCCGCAAGGACAAACGCCACGTGCCGTCCCCGGGCGCTCTCCATCCGCGAGGTGGTCCACCCACGCAGGAGCGTATCGGCGGCGCTGCCTGTCGCGTCGGCAGAGACCTCTCGTGGACGCATGACCCGCAGCCGCCCGCGGGCCATGAGCTGCTCGGGACCGGGCGGGAGCCGGCGTTCTCCCGAGTGGTCGAGGACCGACAGCCGCCGCCGGACGTCCTCGACCATCGCCGACACACCTTCGAGCGTGGCCCGGCAGGCGTCGCAATCGGCAACGTGCAGCGCCAGCGCGCCACTCTGCTCGTGGTCGAGATCGCCACCGAGGTAGGCCACGGCAGCTTCAGCGTCGATACATCTCATGGGGATCTCCGCAGCGCGTCGTACTCGCGCCGGAAGCGTTCGTGACCGCGGATGATGAGGCTGTGCACGTACGAAGGCGCCACGCCGATGATGTCGGCGACTTCGCGCCCAGTGAGTCCCGCGTGGAAGAGGAGCAGGGCCCTGGCCATGGGCTCGGGCAGCCGGCCGAGGGCGGCGTGGACGATCTGGTGCTCGGCCAGCGCATGTTCCACACTGGGGGACTGGCGGTGCCAGCTCTGCACGGCGTCCTCCACGTGTGCCTGAGCCACCTGCGCCCGCGCGGCCGCGCGGCCGCGGTTGATCACGAGGTGGCTTGCGACCCGGTAGAGCCAGGGGCGCACGTCAATTACCTCACGACCCTCGTCGAGTTCGCGCCACAGCCGCGTAAATGCTTCCTGCGTGATGTCACCGGCTTCGTCGGTCCGGCCGGAGAAACGGCGCACGAACCGCTCGATCGCACGGTAGTGCTGCGCGTACGCTTCCTGAAATCGCGCGACCGACGGGCGCGCCTTCCAGGCGGACTCCGAGGTGGGTAGAGGGCGTGTCATCGCTCGAGCAAACCGGCGCGTGTGCCGAACTATGACGCCTGAGGCCGGGCGTTTCTGGCAGAGGCCCGGAGAAATTCAATCAGTGGGCGGCTTCGGCCAACGAGTGGCTTCTTACGGGGTCGGGCTCGCGTCGCGCCGATCGTCTGGACATGCCCTGTGCGACACAATAGAGGCGGGCGCCGGCCGCGGCGCGGATGAGGAGGCGGAGTCGGGGCCGAAATGCACACCATCCTCGTCACCGGTGCGACAGGCCATGTCGGCCAGGAGGTCGTCCGCGCCCTGCTTCGACGAGGCGCACGCGTCATCGCTGGCGAGCGTCGTCCGCACCGCGTGGCGGCGCTTTTCGGTGAGCGCGTCGTCGCCACCCATCTCGATTTCCAGAGTCGCGCCACCTGGGCGCCGTCGCTCGACGGAGTCGAGCATCTGTTCCTGATGCGGCCGCCCGCCATCGCGGATGTCGAGCACACCCTCAATCCGTTTATCGACACCGCGCGCTCACTCGGCGTGCAGCACGTTGTCTTTCTCTCGGTGGCCGGCGCTGGCCGAAACAGCGTCGTGCCCCACCGCAAGGTCGAAGATCATCTCCGCGCGTGCGGCGAGCACTACACCAACTTGAGGCCTGGCTTCTTCGCCCAGAACTTACAGTCCGCCTATCTGAAAGACATCGTCGACGACGGCCGTATCTACGTGCCCGCCGGGCAGAGCGAGGTCAATTGGATTGACGTCCGCGACGTCGCCGAGGTGGCCGCGCTCGTGCTTCTGTCGCCCGCGGCGCACCGAGGCCAGAACTACACGCTCGCGGGCCCGGGGCCCGTGCCCTGGTCCGACGTCACGGCCGCGCTCACGCGTGTGCTCGGCCGGCCCGTTCGCTACGAGGCGGCCTCGGTCCTCGGGTACATGCGGCATCTCAGTCGGCAAGGTCTGCCACGGGGTGCGATCCTGGTGCAGGCAGTGCTGCATGTCTTGCTGCGCTTCGGTCAGGGGACGACGGTCGATCCCACCTTGGAGCGCCTGCTCGGACGCCCCGGCCGCAGCATCCTGGAGTACGTGGAGGATCACGCGGAGCTCTTTGCCAGGCGTCCCGCGTAGAGCGATCAGAAGGTGCTTCAGCGCTGGGCGGCCGCAATCAACCGTCTGTGCCCCGGTAGCGACTGTTCATGCCGGATCGATGGTCGCGCGCCTGGGAGGCTGGGACAATGGCTGGGGTCCCGCACGCCTGTGGTCGGCGTGCCTGCCCCCAGCCGGTGAGATGACCCGTGCGCTTACGACGCCAGGGACAAGGGACCGTGGTCGTCGCAGTGGGTGCCGTGCGGGTGATGCAGGTGGCCGTCCACCAGGTAGTCCACGTGGTCGCCATGAGGCACGGCGGCGTGCCCGCAAGCCGGGCCGTGCCTATGCGATCTATCGTGCGACCCGCAGTTGTGCGTGGGCGTGCAGGCGGCAGGGTTGGAGTCGGAGATCGCGACGAGGTGCTCGTCGACGTGGTCCTCGTGCGGGCAGTGCATGTGGCCGTCATGGAGGTAGTCCACATGGTCGTCGTGACGGACGGCAACATGGCCGCAGTCCGGGCCGTGCTGGTGAGGATGGTCGGGGTGCGTGCGGTGTTCTGACATTGAGACTCCTTCAATCATTGAGGAAAACGCTCCACGGCGTGATCGAGTGCGGCACGCACGATGGCGACGACGTGATGGTCAGCGAGCGCATAGGTGATGTGGCGACCGTCCCGCTTGCGAGTAACCAGACGCTCATTGCGCAATACCCGTATCCGCTGCGAGATGGTCGAGAGGCTTTCTCCCTCAGCCGCCGCCAGGTCGGTGACACAGGCGGGCGCCTTAGCCAGACGAGCCAGCAAGCGCAGTCGCGCCTCATCCGCCAGCGCCCGAAACAACCGCGACGCGCGCTCGAGCGCCGCCGCGGAAGCATCGAAGGCCGGAATGTCCGTGCCCACATGCGGGGGATCACAGGATTCTCTCGGCGCGGCCACTCGCAGGCGAGTCATGAACGAATCATAGCGATAGTTGCACAATCATGCAAGTGAACGAATTATCGGGCGAGCGCATCGGCCTAAGGGTCATCGGCCTGCACTGCGCCGAGGAGGTCGCCACGCTTCGACGTGTCCTCGGTCGTCACTGTGGCGTCACCGATGTGCACATTGATCAGGTGCGCGCGAGAGTGTCATGCCGAGTGGCGTCACCGGCCACCCTCGCGGCAGTATCGACCGCTGTCATGGGCGCCGGCATGAGACTGGTTCCGGAGGATGATGCGACCGTGGCGCACCGAGCCGTGGATCCCACCGTGTGGTGGGCCGGCGTCATCAGCGCCGCGTGCCTCATCGCCGCTTTCGCCGCCCAGGTCGTTGAATCGGGCGGCTCGTGGCTGGCCCTCGTCGCAGAAGTCGAGCCGGCCGGGTCGGCCTGGGTCAGCACCGTCCTCTACGCGGCGGCCGCTGCCGCCGCCAGCGTCGTCATCCTGCCACGCACCTGGATCTCACTACGGGGTCTCCGCCTCGACATGAACGTCCTGGTGGTCATCGCCGTTGCAGGCGCGACCTGGCTCGGCGAGACGCCCGAAGCGGCAACCGTGGCAAGCCTCTATGTCGGCGCGCAGTTGCTGGAAGCCTGGACCGCCGCGCGCGCTCGAGGCGCGATCGGCGCACTCATGCAGGGGTCGGCGGCGCCCGCCCGCTGTTGCGTCGACGGCGTCGAGCACGCCATCGACGCGGCGGACGTCGAGCCCGGCATGTCGATCTTCGTTCGGCCGGGTGAACGAATCGCCGTGGACGGCGAAGTGATCGCGGGCTCGTCGAGTGTCGATGAATCGGCCATGAGCGGCGAACCCGCCTACATTCTCAAGCGCGCCGGCGATCACGTGACAGGTGGCTCGGTCAACGGATCGGGAGCATTGCAAATCAAGTCGACGAGTCGATCCGATCAGGCGACGCTGGCGCGGATGCTGGCGGCGGTCGCGCACGCGCGTGAAGGAAGGACCGAGACCGAGCGATGGGTCGAGCAGTTCGCGCGCATCTACACCCCCATTGTCGTCGGCCTCGCACTGTTCATCTGGCTCGGGCCGCCGATGGCAGGCTTCGGCACGTGGGAAGAGTGGTTCCGCCGGGCGCTGGTCGTGACCTTGGTCGCGTGCCCATGCGCCCTCGTGATCTCAACGCCGGTCACCATCGTGGCCGCCATCTCATCGGCCGCGCGCCGAGGTGTGCTGGTCAAGGGAGGCGAACACCTTGAACGTTGCGCGGCGCTTTGCGCCGTCGCATTCGACAAGACCGGTGTGACCACGACCGGACGACCGCGCGTAGTCAGTTGGCGGGTCGTGACGACGCAGCCGGAGCGCGAGGTGCTCGAGCACGTCGTGGCTCTGGAATCACACAGCGAGCATCCGCTGGCCGGCGCGTTGATTGACTTCGCGCGACGGCACGGCGTCGCGACGTCGGCGGTCGATGCGCACGACGTCGGCGCGGTGCCGGGGACCGGCGTGGTCGGTGTGGCGTTTGGCGATCCGTTCTGGATCGGCAGTGCCCGGTTCCTTGGCGAGCATGCGCCGCTCTCCAGCGACGTGGCCGCCGACATCGCCCGGCTGCGCTCGGCCGGCCACAGCGTGGTCGCCTGCGGTCGCGAGGGTGAGGTGTGGGCGGTCTTCGGAATCGAGGATGCCGTCCGGCCCGATGCCATCACGGCCGCGGCGGAGTTGCGGCAATTGGGGATCACCCGCCTGGCGATGTTGTCCGGCGATCATCCGACCGCGGTCGGCGCCGCGGCGACGGCCATGCGGATCGACGATGTGCATGGCGAGTGTACGCCTGAGGACAAGGCGGCCGCCGTTCGCCGCCTGGCGGAGGACGGCCCGGTGGCCATGATCGGCGACGGCATCAACGACGTGCCGGCACTGGCGGCGGCCACGCTTGCGGTCGCCGTCGGCCCCCGCGCCACCGATGCCGCCCTGGAGGCGGCTGATGTGGTCCTGGTGGAAAACGACTTACGGCGCCTGCCCTGGCTGATCCGCCATGCCCGGCGTACCTTGCAGGTCGTGCGACAGAACCTGTGGTTCGCCATCGGTATGAAGGTGGCGTTCCTGATTGCCGCCACCACTGGCGAAGCCACGTTGTGGATGGCTGTGCTCGCCGATACAGGCGCGACCCTGCTGGTGACCGCCAACGGACTCCGGCTCTTGCATGCGCGGGTCCCCTCCGCCATGGCACATCATGACCACCATCATGTGGCCGCCCACGAGCACACCGTCCAGCACGGGGCCACCAGAGGCGGGTGACAGCGTACGAATCGAAGATGTCCTCGACGCTCACGATCGGCGAGTACAATTGCCACGTGAATCCTGAGGACCTTCGCGCGTTTGCCTACCGCGACTGGGCGGCGGCCGAGCGAGCCAAACAACAGTACTGGGCCGAGCGTTACCGCGGCGCCGGCGCCGCGCCGGCGCGCCACGCCGCCACGCTGCTGCTTGAACACGCCCGTCGCCTGGGCGCGGCCGGGCTGAGCGCCCGCGCGCGCCGCGCCGACCTGGCTCATCATCTCGAGCTCCGCGACCGATTGGATCGCGCCGCCCGTGCGTTCACCCGTCGCTGATCTGCTCACGGCGACGGCATCGATGCCACGCGTGTGCGCGCGGTGTTGACCATGCTCGAACACGCCCTGGGACAGGGCGACCTGCTCGGCGCGTTCGAGCAATGCCAGACACGCGCTCGGACGTGAAGACCGGCGCCACCTCAGCCGGACGTTCGTCATGCGCGTCATGGTAGCGTGAACCTATGCGCGTAGGAATGCTCGTCCTGCTGAGCCTGGTAGCCGCGGCTCCAGCCGCGGCGCAGCCGGCCGTGTGGTCCGGCGCCGAGAGTTCGGCCCGCAAGGCCGACTATCCCTACACGCGGTGGACGCTCCTCAGCGGCTTCGACGTGCCCGAGTTGAAGAGCGACATCTTCTCCGTCTCCCCGCACGCGGCGCCCGCCAGCGCGGCCCCGCTCGTGGTCCCGCCGGCGGTGCGCGCGCTCGACGGGTCGCCCGTGTCGGTGCGCGGCTTCATGCTGCCGGTGGACGTCGACGGGCCGCGCGTCACGCGGTTCATCCTGACCTCGACGATCGACTCGTGTCACTGGGGCCAGCTCGGTCAGGCCCACGAATGGGTCCTCGTGACGATGGCGCCGGGCCGGCACGTACCGTTTCCGCAGAACCTGCCGCTAACCGTGTTCGGACGGATGCGCGTGTCCCCGCAGATGCGCGGCGGCGGGCTCGCAGGGCTCTACGAGATCACCGCCGACGCCATCTCGATCCACTGACGCGGAGGCCTGTCGCGCGAGCCCATGTGCCGATCGACACCAGGGCGTGGCTTTGGCCAGCACCACCGACCCACTGCATGCACGTTAGCCTTCGATGCGTAGGAGGCCTCTCACCGCATGTCTCTTCGCACCTGGCTCACGCGCCCGCGAATGGCGTCCGGACGGCGCTGGCTGTATCACATTCATCTGTACACCGGCCTCGCGACTGGCCTGCTCATGACCGTGGTCGGCCTCAGCGGCAGCGCCCTCGTGTTTCGGCCCGAGATTGACAGGCTGCTGACGCCGCGCCCACAGGTCGCTGCTGCCGCCGTGCAGGCCTCGCTCGACGTGGCGCGGGACACGGCGCTCGAGGTGTACCCGCAGGCCGTGGTGACCGCCATCCGCCTCCCCGAGAGCGAGACCGGTGCACTGGAAGTGACGATGCGGCACCCGGACGAGCATCGGACCTACGTGTATCTCGATCCCGTCAACGGTGCGGCGCTCGCCGTGCGCGATCGCAACCGCGCGCTTCGCTGGCTGCAGGAACTGCACTTCAACCTGCTGGGCGGCACAACCGGCCTCATGGTGAACGGGGTGGCGGCTGCGCTCCTCGTGGCGATGTGCTTCACCGGCTTGGCCGTCTGGTGGCCCGGCCTCAGGCACTGGCGTCGAGGCTTTCAGGTGAATCGCCGCGCCACCTGGAAGGGATTGACCTACGACCTCCATCGAGTCGTCGGGATCGCGTCGCTCGTCCTGCTCGGCATGTTCGGCGTGACCGGCGTCTACTTCGCGTTTCCCGACGCGTTCCGCGCGGCGCTGGCCACCATTGCCCGCGACGATGGCCTCCCACCCGTTCCAGTCGGGCGTCCGGCGCCTTCGTCAGGCCGGACCGCGGCGCCAACGTTGGATGAGGCCGCCGCGACGGCCGCTCGGCTTTGGCCCGAGGGCGCGATCACGTTCGTGTATCCTCCGCTCGCGCCCGCCGAAGCCATCCGCGTGCGCCTGCGGCTCCCCGGCGAGTTTGCGGATTCGGGCCGCAGCTACGTCTACGTCGATGCCCACGATGGCCGCGTGCTGCGCGCTGACGATGCGCGGCAGTTTCCGCTGAGCGCGCGGGTCATTGCCTGGTTTGGCCCGCTGCACTTCGGGACTATCGGCAACCTCGGCGGCCGGCCTGGCAACATCATCGTGCGGACGATCTGGCTGGTAGCGGGCCTGGTGCCCGGCACGCTGTTTGTGACCGGGTTCCTCGTCTGGTGGAACCGCGTCATGGTCAAGAAACGGCGCCACGAGGAAGCGGGCGGGCGTGTGCCGGTGTCGGTTGTCTATGGCAGCGTGCTTCGGTGAGCGCACGAGGAAACCAATCAAGGGCCGAGGCACCAGGAGATGCTGAGGTGGCCGTACTCGGAGCAGACGCCGCTGCGGCTGGTGCACGAATCAGGTGTCGAATCGCACTGCGCAACGGCGACGCGCGGCACCCGGTCCGATCGCCTCGGACCGGTATAAGAGTCGGATGATCGATCTTGACGGCGAGGCGCCGCGGTCGGCCCCCGCGGCGGTGTCGCAACTGAAGGCGTGGGTCGTCTCGGCGTGCCGGCTCGGTGAGGATGTCACCGTGATGGTGTCCGAGTTGCGGTGCCGCGAGCCCGGCTGCCCGCCGCTCGAGACGGTCGTCGCCGTCATGCCGGGTCCCGGCCTGCGCTGGCAGCACACGTTCCACAAGGCGGCGGCCGATGTGGCGTGGCACGAGGTCATCCACTGCGCGTGCGACTGGGATCGGTGGGCCGCCGCGGCAGGGCTGGACCCGGCTGGTCCGCCCGCGCAGGCCCCTGGCCAGCCGGAGCCGGACCAGTGACCAGCGCCGTTCCTCTCACGCCGTATGGATCCGGCACGGGCGGCGCCGGCAGGCCTTTCTGTCGTAAGATTCGGGAATGTCGCGCGCCCGCCAACCGCTCATCGCCGCCTTGCTCGCCGTAGGACTGGCGACGCTGGCCGCAGGCGTGGCCGAGGCCCAGCGCACGCGCTACACGAGCGTGCACTGGCGGTTGCTCTCGTCGGTCGCCCTGGAGGCGCCAGCCGGTGCGGACCGGCAGAGCGGTCCGCTTTCTTTCATCATCCCGCCCGCCGTGCAGGCGCTCGACGGGCAGATGGTGGTCATCGAAGGCTTCATGATTCCTCTCGACATCACGCCGGCGGGTGTCAGCCTGTTCGTCC
>CAZNOC010000039.1:0-14399 GCA_964574545.1 uncultured Bifidobacteriaceae bacterium
CTCTGGCCGGCCGATGTGCCTCCGGCCTTCGCCATCCGCCTCCTGCAGCACTCGCGCGAACAGGGGCCCTCCGCCGGCCCGCTCCGTCTGGAGCTCGACGCCGCCCTCGCCGCCAGGGGACAGACGCTCGAAGACGCGATCCGCGCGGAAGGGCGCCACGAGGCCACCGAGCAGGCCTTCATGTCGAGCCTCATCGGCAGCCTGCGCCTGATCTCGGACTTCGACTGGACGGAGTTTTTCGAAAGCGTCAGCCTGGTCGAGCAGGTCCTGCAACGCGACCCCGCGGGGGTATACGGCCGGATGGACTTCCGGAGCCGCGACCGCTACCGCCATGCGGTCGAAGAACTGGCGGAGCCCACCGGTGATGCTCAGCTGCGCCTGGCGCTGAAGAGCGTCGAACGGGCGAGGCAGGTCGCCGACGGGGCGCCGGGCGAGCGCGGCGCCCATGTGGGCTACTACCTGATCGGCGGCGGGCGCCGGGCGTTCGAGCAGGGCCTCGGCTGGAGCCCGCGCCTGACCGGCCAGCTCCGCCGGCTGTTCTTCCGGCACGCCACCCTCGGCTACCTCGGCACCATCGCGGCCGGGACCGCCACGCTGGTCTCCGTGGCGCTCGCCGTCGCGTACGCGCACGGCTGGAGGGACGGCTGGCTGGCCGCCGTGGCGCTGCTCACCATGGTGCCGGCAAGCGAGCTGGCGATCCAGATCCTGCAACGGATCATCAGCCACCTGATCCCTCCCCGGCGGCTGCCCCGCCTCGACCTCGTCACCATCCCCGCCGACGCACGCACGATGGTGATCGTTCCCACGATGTTCGACAGCGTCGAGCGGGTCGAGGCGCTGATTGCGCACCTCGAGGTGCAGGCACTCGGCAATCTGGACCCGCACATTCACTTCGCGCTCCTGAGCGACGTCCCGGACGCGCCCACCGAAACGCTGCCTCGCGATGCCGAGATCCTGGAGGCGGCGCGCAACGGCATCACCGCGCTCAACGCGAAGTACAGCCCCGCTCGCACCGACCAGTTCTTCCTCTTCCACCGCACGCGCCACTGGAACGCACAGGAAGGGCTCTGGATGGGGTGGGAGCGCAAGCGCGGCAAGATCGAGGAGTTCAACCGCCTGCTCCGCGGCGCCACCGATACGAGCTTCGTGCTCCAGGTGGGTGACGTCTCAATCCTCCCGCAGGTGCGCTACTGCATCACCCTCGACAGCGACACGCGCCTCCCGCGTGATGTCGCGCGCCAACTGATCGGCGTCATCACCCATCCCCTCAACCGGCCGGCCTTCGATCCCGGGGCCGGGCGCGTCACCGACGGCTACGGCATCCTGCAGCCGCGGGTGAGCGTCACGTTCGCCAGCGCGGCGGGGTCGCTGTTCGCGCGGCTGTACTCCGGACACACAGGCGTCGATCCGTACACCACCGCGGTGTCCGACACCTACCAGGACCTGTTCAACGAAGGCATCTTCACGGGCAAGGGGCTCTACGACGTCGATGCGTTCATGGCGGCCGTGAACGACGCCGTCCCGGAAAACGCCCTGCTGTCCCACGATCTGTTCGAAGGACTGCATGCGCGCGTGGCCCTCGTCTCGGACGTGGAGTTCGTGGACGAGTACCCCTCGAGCGTGCTCTCGCACGCGCGCCGTCAGCACCGCTGGATTCGCGGCGACTGGCAGATCCTCGCCTGGCTCTTCCCGTGGGTGCCGTCGCGGCACGGCATCAGACGCAATCCCCTGCCGATCATCGGCCGATGGAAGATCCTCGACAACCTGCGCCGGAGCCTCGTCACGCCCACGCTGCTCCTGATGCTGGTCGCCGCCTGGACGGTGCTGCCGGGCCCGCGGTGGTACTGGATGACCGCCGTGCTGGTCGTCCTCGCGTCACAGCTGCTGCCGCTCGTCGGACGCCTGGTCGTCGGCCCCCGCCGCGCGCAGTCGTTCCCGGTCTTCTGGCGCAATCTCCGGGAGGACGCCGCCGCGGCCTTCGCGCAGGTCGTGCTCGGCCTGACCTTCCTCGCCTACAGCGCGTGGGAGACGATCCACGCGATTGTCGTGACGCTCGTGCGGCTGGCCGTGACCAGGCGCCGGCTGCTCGAATGGGAAACCGCGGCCGTCATGGATGCGCGCTCGAAGGGACTCGCCGGCCGCCAGGGCGTGCGGCGGGTCGTCGTGCAGATGATGGCCAGCCCCCTCATCTCGGGCGGTATCACCCTGCTCGTCGCGATCGTGCGTCCGGAGGCGCTTCCCGCCGCTGCGCCGTTGCTGCTCCTGTGGGCGCTCGCGCCCGCCGCGGCGTACTGGCTCAGCCTGCCCGCCGCGCTGCGTCTCCGGCCGCTCGATGACGCCGAGCGCGCGCTGCTGCGGCGCACAGCCAGGGTCACCTGGCGGTACTTCGAGACGTTCGTGACGGCCGACAGCGCGTGGCTGCCACCGGACAACTACCAGGAGGACGGCGACGCCCCGCAACTGGCCCTCCGCACCTCACCCACCAACATCGGCATGAGCCTGCTCTCGACGCTGGCCGCACACGACCTGGGGTACATCTCGACAGACGCGCTCGTTGGTCGGCTTGACCGCACGCTGACGACGCTCGAAGGGCTCGAGCGGCACGAAGGCCACTTCCTCAATTGGTACGACGCGAGGACGCTGGCCCCCCTGGCCCCGCGGTATGTCTCGACGGTCGATAGCGGCAACCTGGCCGGATCGCTGATCGCGCTGTCGCAGGGCCTCCGACAGCTCGTCGACGAGCCGCAAACCGAGGCGCGCCGCCTCGAGGGCGTAATCGACACGGCGGAGGTGCTCGCACACGTCGCCTCGACGCTCGACGCCGGAACCACAGAGGGAACGCTGGCGGCACTCCTCGCGCACCTGGCCCGCCGGGGCGCGGCCGCAGCGCGGGAGGCCCTCCACACCGGCGAACATGCATCGCTCGACTCGCTCGGCCGCGAGCTGGCCGAGGCGGTTGTCATCGACCCGGCCGGCACGCCCCCGTCCGCGACCGACGATCTCGCCTTCTGGACCCGGGCCCTCGGCGACGCGATTGCCGGAGTGCGACCCTCGTCCCGACCGTCGGCCGACGGCACGGCGCCCTTGCACGCGCTGGCAGGCCGCGCCTCGCGCCTGGCCGACGAGATGCGGTTCGACTTCCTCTACGATCGCCGCCGGCGCATCTTCACGATCGGCTACCGGCTCGCCGACGCGCACGGACCGGGGCGTCCCGACGCGTCGTTCTACGATCTGCTGGCGTCCGAGGCGCGCCTGGCCAGCTTCGTGGCTATCGCCAAGGGCGATGTGCCACAGCACCACTGGTTCCACCTCGGCCGTCTCGTCACGAGCGTCGACGGCCGCGCCACGCTGATGTCCTGGGGCGGCACGATGTTCGAGTACCTGATGCCGCTGCTGCTGATGCGCAGCTTCCCGGGCACGCTGCTCGACCAAAGCTGTCGATCCAGCACCGCGCGCCAGATCGAGTACGGCCGACGGCGGCACATCCCCTGGGGCATCTCGGAATCCGCGCATCCCCTGACCGATCGCGCTGGCACCTACCAGTACAAAGCCTTTGGCGTCCCGGGGCTCGGGCTCGCTCGCGGCCTCGACGACGACCTCGTCGTCGCGCCCTACGCGACCGCGCTGGCAAGTCTTGTGGACCCCGGCGCGGCGGCGGCCAACTTCACGCACCTGGCCCGTCACGGCGCAGAAGGGCGATTCGGCTTCTACGAGTCGATCGACTTCGGCGCGCGCCCTCACGCCGTGGGCGGAACGACGGCGACGGGGACGACGACGCAGCCGGAGGTCGTGCGCGCCTACTTCAGCCATCACCAGGGCATGTCCCTCGTGGCGCTGGCCAACGTCGTCCGCAGCGACGTGTTCGTGGCACGGTTCCATGCGGATCCCCGCGTTCAGGCCACCGAGCTCCTCCTGCAGGAGCGCGTGCCGCGCGAGGCCATCCTGACCGAGCCTCGACCCGCGGAGGGGGCGGTCGTGACGCCCCCCGTCCCCGTGCTCGTCTCACGGCGCTATCGATCGCCGCACACGACCAGCGTCCACACCCACTATCTGTCGAATGGCCGCTACACCACGGCGGTGACGCACGCCGGCGGCGGCTACAGCATGTGGCGCGGCCGTGCAGTCACACGCCGGCGAGAGGACCGCACCTCGGATGCCGGCGCGCACATGATCTACCTGCGCGATCCCTGGTCCGGCGACGTGTGGTCGCCCACCTATCTTCCCGGCGGTCGGGAGCCGGACGAATACGACGTCACGTTCGAGCTCGACAAGGTCACGTTCCAGCGGCGCGATGGCGACTTCGAAACGCAGCTCCAGATCGCCGTGTCCCCCGAGGATGACGTGGAAGTGCGGCGGCTGTCGATCGTCAATCACGGCCATCGCGTGCGCGAGATCGAGGTCACCAGCTACGCGGAGATCGTCCTTGGCCGCCCGGAGGATGACGAGGCGCACCCGGCGTTCGGGAAGCTCTTCATCCAGACGGAGTACGATTCGCAGAACGCCGGCCTCCTCTTCAGCCGCCGGCCCCGCGGCGTCGACGAGGCGCCTATCTGGGGCTTTCACGTGCTCGGCGTGGACAATCGCCTCGGTGGCGCCGTCGAATGGGAGACCGACCGCGCGCAGTTCCTGGGCCGCGGACGCTCGCCCTCGAACCCTGTGGCCCTCGAGGGCCGGCCACTGTCGGGCACGACCGGCGCCGTCCTGGATCCCGTGGCGGCGCTGCGCGACCGCGTGCGCCTGGTCCCCGGCGCCTTCGTGCGCGTGACCTTCGCCACGGGCGTGGCCGAACACCGCGACACCGCTCGCGCGCTGGTGGGCAAGTACCGGGACGGCAGCGCCGCCTCGCGTGCCTTCGCCATGGCCTTCACTCACGCGCGCGTCACGCTGCAGCACCTCGACATCAGCGACGACCACGCGATGCTGTTCGCGCGCGTTGCCTCGCGCGTGTTCGGTGACGATGCGTCGTGCATCAGCCGCGAGGATCTCGAACGCAACACGCTCTCACAGTCGCAGCTCTGGCGCTACGGCATCTCGGGAGACGTGCCGATCGTCCTGGTACGCCTGTCGGACACGCGCGCCGTGCCGATGGTGCGCCAGCTGCTGCTCGCCCAGGAGCACTGGCGCGTCAAGGATCTGCGCGCGGAGGTCGTGATCCTCAACGAGCACCCGGCCGACTACCTCGACGAGGTGCAGCACCTGCTCACGTCGCTCGTCCAGGACCCGAGCTGGGCGGGCTGGCAGGGCTCGCCGGGCGGTGTCTTCCTGCTCCGCTCGGAAGGCATGCCCGAGGCCGACCGCCACCTTCTGTGTGCGGCTGCGCGGGTCGTGCTGCGTGGCGACCTCGGGACCCTCTCGCTTCAACTGCATCGTCCCGCGCCCTGGCTGTATGACGAGCCGGGGCCCATGCCGCCGGAGGAGTTCCGGCGGCCCGAGCCGGCCGCCACGCAGGTCGAGGTGCCGGCCCTTGTGATGGAGACCGGGGTCGGAGGGTTCACACCCGGCGGCCGCGAGTACGTCGTGGTCCTCGACGGCGATCGCGAGACGCCGCTGCCCTGGGCGAACGTGATCGCCAACCCGGAGTTCGGCACCCTGGTCAGCAGCGGCGGTGCGGCGTTCACGTGGGCCGGCAACAGCCGGCAGAACCGCCTGACGCCCTTCGCGAACGACCCCGTCACGGATCCTACGGGTGAGGCGATCTACCTGCGCGACGAGGAGTCGGGCGCGGTCTGGGGCGCCACACCGGCCCCGCTACCGCGCAGCCGTGACGCAGGCCGCTGGGTCGTCCGCCACGCGGCCGGTGTGACGCGCTACCAGCACGGGACGCACGGCCTGGCGCAGGAGCTGGCGGTGTTCGTCGATCCGGATGATCCGGTGAAGCTGGCGATGCTCACGGTGACGAACACCGGCACCACGACGCGCCGCCTCAACGTCTTCGGCTACGTGGAGTGGCGTCTTGGCCCGCCGCGCGCGGGGGACCATCGCTTCGTGGTCACGGAGATCGACGAGACCACGGGCGCCATCCTGGCACGGAACCCGTACAACGAGGAGTTCCGGAATGGCACGGCCTTCTGGCATAGCACCGAGGCCGCCCGCGCCCACACCTGCGACCGCACGGAGTTCATCGGCCGCAATCGCACGCTCGCGCGGCCGGCGGCACTGGCGCGCGCGACGCTCGCCGGGCGTGTCGGCGCCGGTCTGGATCCGTGCGGAGCGCTGCAGCTCACGATGGAGATCCCGGCAGGCGCGTCGCGCCGGGTGGCGTTCGTCCTCGGCCAGGACGATGGGGCCGAGACAGCCTCGAGACTTGCCGCGCGCTACGGCGCACTTGGGGAAGTCGAGGCGTCGCTCGCGCGCGCGGAGCGCTTCTGGGACGAGACACTCGGCGCCGTGCAGGTGCGCACGCCGGACGACTCGTTCGACCTGCTGGTGAACCGCTGGCTTCAATACCAGACGCTGAGCTGCCGCGTCTGGGCGCGAAGCGGCCCGTCACAACCCGGGGGCGCCTTCGGGTTCCGGGATCAGCTGCAGGATGTGCTGTCGCTGCTCCACAGCCGGCCCGACCTGTGCCGCGCTCACCTGCTGCGCGCCGCGTCGCGGCAGTTCCTCGAGGGCGATGTCCAGCACTGGTGGCACCCGCCGGCGGGGCGCGGCACGCGGACACGCTGCTCCGACGACCTGCTCTGGCTCCCCTACGCCGCAGCCGCCTACGTCCGGCACACGGGCGACGACGGGGTGCTCGACGAACTCGTCCCGTTCCTGGAGGCGCCGCCGCTCGAACCGGAAGAGCAGGAGGTGTACACCCTGCCCGCGGTCTCTCGGGAAACGGCGTCGCTGTTCGATCACCTCTGCCGCGCCGTCGATCGATCGCTGCACTACGGCGCGCACGGCCTGCCGCTCATCGGCTCCGGCGACTGGAACGACGGCATGAACCGCGTGGGCGTGCAGGGACGCGGCGAGAGCGTCTGGCTCGGATGGTTTCTTGTCGTGGTGCTCACCGAGATGGCCGAGTTGTGCGACCGCCGCCACGCGGGCGAACGAGCACAGCGGTATCGGAGCCAGGCCCGGTGGCTCACCGGAATGCTGGAGCTCGCCTGGGACGGCGGCTGGTACCGTCGCGCCTACTTCGATGACGGGACGCCGCTTGGCTCCGTGCAGAACGAGGAATGCAAGCTCGATTCCCTCACGCAGTCGTGGGCGGTGCTGTCGAAGGCCGCGAGCCCTGCGCGCGCCGCGCGCGCGATGGACGCCGTGCGCACGCACCTCGTCCGGCGCGACGCGCAGCTCGTGCTGCTGCTGACGCCGCCTTTCGACCGCATGGCGCAGGACCCCGGCTACATCAAGGGGTATCTGCCCGGCGTGCGGGAGAACGGCGGGCAGTACACGCACGCCGCGCTCTGGGTGGTGATGGCCCTGGCGCGCCAGGGGCTGGGCGACGAGGCGATGGAGCTGTTCCACATGCTCAACCCGATCAACCACGCGCGCACCCCGGACGCCGTCGAGCGATACAAGGGCGAGCCCTACGCAGTTGCCGCCGACGTCTACGCGCACCCGGCGCACGTCGGACGCGGCGGCTGGACCTGGTACACCGGCTCGGCAGGCTGGATGTATCAGGCGGCGATCGACAGCCTGCTTGGATTGCGGCGCCACGGGGACACGTTCAGCATGGACCCGTGTATCCCGGCCATGTGGCCCGGATACTCGATTGAGTGGCGCCACGGCCGCAGCCAGTACCGCATCGCCGTGCAAAACCCCGAGGGCCAGTACCGGGGCGTCCGGTCGGCAATCCTCGATGGGGCCGCGGTGGATGCACGCGCGATCCCGCTGCGCGATGACGGCGCGACCCACGATGTGCTGATCGTGCTGGGTCCTCCGGACGGTCCCCCGTCCTATCCATCCGGCGCATCATGACGGGCGAGCCATGCGCGGGTCCTCGCCGCCGCCTCCGGCCGCGTGTCTCCGGCGACGCGTGCCAAATCGTCCGAGGTATCCACGTCGAACCACGGTGCGACGAGTTCGACCCGCAAACCGGCCTCACGCAGCCGCTCGAGCGTCCGCGCCAGCACGTCGGCTGCCCCCCACGGCATGCTCGCGAAGAGCGCCTCGAGCGCGGCGTCCGCGCGCGAGCGCGAGATCCCCACCAGGTAGTAGCCCCCATCCTCGGAGGGACCGAGCACGACATCCGCCGGAGAGACGAGCGCAGCCGCGGCATCGACAAGGTGCTCGGGTGGCAGGGACGGCAGGTCGGACCCGATCAGGATGACGTGTTCGTCCCCGGATGCGAAGCACGCCGCGAAGGCCGCGTGCATTCGCGCCCCAAGGTCGCCGCCGGCCTGGGTCTGCAGCGTCAGGCCCGCGCACCCCGCGTCACTCCCCACGTCCCGCATTTCGCCTTCGGCCTCCGGCGGTGCGTAGCAGAGGCACACCGCGCCCCCGCTCGCACACGCCTCGGCCAGGGTGTCCGTGAGCAGCGCGCGGCGGAGTGCTGCGGCGGATGCCGGAGCGAGCCCCTGCGTCAGGCGCGTCTTGCCCGTTGCGGAGGGAGCTCGGGCCAGCACGATGATCCGGATGGAGGCGGCAGCGGTCACGGTCTCGCGCGCTGATACACCGTGCGCCCACCCACGATGGTTCGGGTGACCCTGGCATCGCGAATCGAGGCGGGCGGCACCTCGCGAATGTCACGATCCATCACGGTCAGGTCCGCAAGCATCCCGGGCGCGATCACCCCCTTCGAAGATTCCTCGAACGAAGCGTACGCGCCCTCGCGGGTGTAGGCGCGCAACGCCTCCTCCACGCCGATCCTCTGCTCCGGAACCCAGCCATCCGGATGCGCCTCGTCCAGGGTGCGCCGTGTCACTGCGGCGTAGATTCCCTCGAGCGGTGTCGGCGGTGCGACGAACCAGTCGCTCCCGAATGCCAGATGGGCCTGCCGGTCGATCAGGTCACGGAACGCGTACGTCGTCTTGATTCGTTCGGAGCCGATCACGCGCGCTGCCCAACGGCCATCGTCAATGGCGTGGTACGGCTGCATGCTGGCGATGACTCCGAGCGAGGCAAATCGGGGGATGTCGCCGGGGGCGAGATGCTGCGCATGCTCGATCCGGAAGCGGCGGTCGCGCATGCCGTTCTCGCGCGCCACGCGGTCGAAGATGTCCAGGAGCATGCCGTTGGCGCGGTCCCCGATGGCATGCACCGCCACGTGCAGGCCCGCCTTGTCGGCGCCACTCACCCACACGTAGAGGTCCTCTGGGGTGTTGACGAACAGGCCGCTGTTTCCCGGCGCGTCGGTAAACGGCTCGTGAAAGGCGGCCGTGTGCGAACCGAGCGAGCCGTCCACAAACCCCTTGAGCACGCCGACGCCCAGCCAGGCGTCTCCACGGCCATCGGGACCATGGGTGCGCGCACGGACGGCTTCGTCAAGTCGTGCCCACGTGTCGAGGGGCACGGCCGCGTAGATGCGCGTGCGCAACCCGTCCGACTGGCGGGCTCGCGCGAACACCTCGAGATCGTCCCACGATCCCATGTTGTGAACCGAGGTCACCCCCTGCTCCGCCACATAGGTCATCGCGGCCTGGAGCGCGCGGTCACGCATTTCGGCCGTCGGCGGCGGCATGTTCTGCTCGACGAGGGCCATCGCGTTGTCCTTGAGCAGCCCGGTCAACGCCCCATCCGGATCGCGCTCGATCTCGCCACCTGCGATGTCGTCGACGCGGTCGGGTACCGCCGCCGCACGCAGCGCCGCGCTGTTGGCCAGCGCCATGTGCCCATCCAGCCGGTTCACCCAGACCGGGTGATCGGGTGTGGCCGCATCGATCCATGCCCGGTGCGGCAACTCGCCGCCCCACAGCGTGTGGTCCCAGTCCCCACCGGTGATCCACGTGCCCGCCGGCACCGTGGCCGCAAACGCGCGGATGCGCTCCACGAACACCTCGCGTGACCCGGCGTCGCGCAGCTGCACCGACGCCAGCCGGAAGCCGCCCTCCAGGAAGTGCACGTGCGTGTCGATGAACCCCGGGGTGACGAACTGTCCACCGAGATCGACGGCTTCAGCCGCGCCGGCGAGAGCACGAATCTCTTCGGACGACCCGACGGCGACGATCCGGTCCCCAGCGATGGCGACGGCCTCCGCGTCGGGACGGGCGGCATCGCCTGTCCATACCCGGCCGTTGACGAGCGCCAGCGTCACGGTGGCGTCGGAGGACGGGCCCTCGCCGGCGCAGGCCGTCAGAAAGACCCCTGTCGTGATGACGAAAGAGAGTAGTCGCATGCGCACACTGTAGCGCATGCCACCTCGGTCCGGCCGAACACGGCCCCGGCCATGGAGTCGCCGCGGCCCCGCAGCAAGCAGCTCCCTACGCCTGAAGCGGGGCCTGCGCACGACGCACCGCCCTCCACACGCGAACCGCCAACAACACCGCCACGAGTGCGGCGTAGATCGCCGGGTCCGTCACATCGAGCTTCACCTTCCACCAGTAGTGCAGGACGCCGAGCGCGGCGCTCACGTAGACGAGCCTGTGCAGCAGATTCCAGCGCCGGCCGCCCAGGCGGCGAATCCAGCCCTGGGTGGACGTGATGGCCAGCGGAATCAGCAGCACGAACGCCGTGAATCCCGCCGTGATGTACGGCCGCTGCACGATGTCTTCCCAGACACCGGCGAACATCAGCGAGTGGTCGAGGATGAAGTAGGTGAGGAAATGCAGGCAGCCATAGAAGAACGCGAAGAGGCCCAGCATGCGCCGAAACCGGATGACGGGATTCCACCCGGTGGCCCAGCGGACCGGCGTGATGGCGAGCGTCACGACAAGCAGGCGCAAGGTCCAGATGCCGGTCGTGTTGGTGATGGTCTCGACGGGGTTCGCGCCGAGCGCATCCGCAAACACCCCGTAGACCAGCCACACGAACGGCCCAAGCGCCGCGAGGAACACGGCGGGCTTCGCGACACGGCGAATGAATTGTGGCTGGGTCATGCCGAGAGAGCGGACGGTGGGCAGTGGGGGGTGGGTAGTAGGTAGTGGGTAGTAGGTAGTGGGTAGTAGGTAGTGGGTAGTGGGTAGTGGGCGGCTGGATCACCGCATCACAAGATCAAAGATCACAAGATCGATCTGCAGATCCGCCGATTCCGATCACCACATCACCACATCACGAGATCAAGAGATCGCAGAATCAGTAGTGTCTCCTCAAGTCCATCCCCTCGTAGAGCGCCGCTACCTGATCGCCGTAGCCGTTGAACGGCAGGGTCTTCCGGCGAAAGAACTCCCCGATGCGGCGTTCGGTCTTCTGGCTCCAACGGGGGTGATCGACGTCCGGGTTCACGTTGGCGTAGAACCCATACTCGCGTGGCGTCTGCTGCTTCCAGGTGTTCATCGGTTCGTTCTCGACGAAGCGGACACTCACGATCGACTTGATGCTCTTGAAGCCGTACTTCCACGGCACGACCAGGCGGATGGGCGCGCCGTTCTGGTTCGGCATCACCTCGCCATAAAGCCCGACCCCGAGAATCGCGAGCGGATGCATGGCCTCGTCCATGCGCAGGCCCTCGCGGTAAGGCCACTGGAGGGCCGGCTGGCGCTGGCCGGGCATCTGCTTCATGTCAACCAGCGTCCGGAACTCGACATACCGCGCCTTTGACGTCGGCTCCATGCGCTTGACGAAGTCGCCAAGCGGAAAGCCCACCCACGGCACCACCATCGACCAGGCCTCGACACAGCGCAGCCGGTAGATGCGCTCCTCGAGCGGGAACCACTTCAGGATGTCCTCGATGTTGTAGGTGCCCGGCTTGTCGCAGTGCCCCTCGACCGTGACCGTCCACGGGCGCGGCCGCAGGTTGTGCGCGTGGCGGGCCGGGTCGGCCTTGTCGAGACCGAACTCGTAGAAGTTGTTGTACGTGGTCACGTCCCGGTAGGAGTTCAGCTTCTCGTCGGTGCTCAGTGCACTCTGAACGAGATTCGGGAACTTCTCCGCTTTCGGGTTCTGCGCCCAGGCCTCCTCATCGAGCTCCGCACCGAGTACCCCCGTCGCGAGGGCCGCCGCAGTCACCGAGGCGGCCGTTATGAACTCGCGGCGTCGCAGGAAGAGGGCCTTTGGAGTGACCTCTGATTCGCGGATGTCTGGGGACTTCTTGATCAGCATGGTGACAGGTCCTCTCGGCTACGTCCGACGATCATAACTCCTGGCGAGGCGCTCGGGGGGAACGCCCAGCCCGTACAAGCTCAGCATCACCAGATTCCGGGCCGATTGACGCCACCAGCCCTGCTGCTCCCATCGCCGGGCCGACGTTCGCAACTCAGACGTAAGATGCGCCACCCGGCCTCGGCGGTTCAGGCGGCGGACGAAGTCCACGTCCTCCATGAGGGGCCACGGTGCAAAGCCGCCCATCTCGCGGAACACCGCCCGCCTGACGAACAGGCCCTGATCGCCGTAGGGCAGGCCGAAGAGCCGGACGCGCCATCGCACGCCCCACTCGAGCACCCGGGCCTGCCAGGCCGTCGACGCCAGGGCGAACGCAAACGAGCCGCCCACGATGCCCGATTGTTTGTCGAGCCGCTGGAACTCGTCGTACCAGGCGCGCGGAGGCTCGCTGTCGGCATGGACGAACCACAGCCATCGACCGCTTGCCTCGCCGGCTCCCCGGTTCAGCTGCGGACCCCGTCCGGGTGAGCCGCTCACCCAGCGCACGCCCGTATGCGCGCGACGCGTCTCGTCGAGCCCGGCGTCGATGTCGCCGGCCACCGACACGATGACCTCGACGTCCGGCAATGGCGGCATCCGCGCCAGCAGCGACTGGAGCGCCTCGGTGTCCGTACGCACGGGAACTACGATGGAGACGAGCATGGCGTTACGAGCGCTCGCACCCATGAGCGCCAGACGGAGGCCTTCCTCAAGACATCAGCCGCTGTTTCCAACCGCCCACCGCTCATAGTACCGTGGTTGCCGATGGCGGCAGGCGACGACTTCCGGACGCTGGCTCTTCTCTCGCACGAGTTGCGGGCGCCCATGGGAGTGCTCTCCGGCTACCTCAAGCTGCTCGCACGCGAGGCCGCACTGTCGGACCGCCAGCAGACGCTCGTTCGAAACGCCCTTGCCGCGGGGGACAAGCTGCACTTCCTGCTGGCCGACCTGCGCGATCTTCTCGAGATCGACGCGGGGGAACTCCGGCCGGAGCGACGGCCTGTTCCGCTGCAGACCCTCGCCGCCGACCTGGCCGCGGCGACCGAATCCTTGCCGGAGGCGCCTTCTCTGGACGTCGGTCCCCTGCCGAACGTGGTGCTGCAAGTGGACCGCATCCGCATCGTCGCCGCCCTCGCGGCGCTTATCCGGGCGGCTGCCCGGCCCCAGGGCCCGAGCGCGTTGGTCCACCTCTCTGGCACGCTGGGCGACGCACCCGCAGTCCGTCTCATGGTGTCGTCCGGCGGACGCGCGACCAACCCAGTGCCCGAGACACCGCTCGACGAATCGCGCGCGGGGCTGGGCCTGGCGCTCCCCCTCGCGCGGGCCGTTGTCGGAGCGCACGGCGGCATCATCACCGAGCAGTCCCAGGCGATGGGCGCCGTCACCTTCGCGGTCGTGCTGGCGACGACGGGGTGACGACGCTATTCGCTAGTCGCTGTTCGCTATTCGCTATTCGCTATTCGCAGTTCTCCTTCGACTCGCGTCGCTTCCGTTTGAACGGCTCACGGCCGAGCCAGGCGCGACTCCACGGCTCTCCGGATTCTCGCTATACTGGCCCTCTCGCTTCCAACGGTGCCAGTGACCACTCAATCTCGACACCGCTCCCGCTCTCGGTCGGCGCAGCTCGGCTCGTCCCTGCTCGTGACACTGCTCCTGGCTGCCTCTGCGACAGCTCAGGTTCGCCTCGCAGATCAGGGGGATCGCGAGGCGTTCCGCGCGTGGTTCGTCTTCCTGGCCGACGTGCAGTTCGAACGGCCGGCCCCGGAGGTGATCGATTGCGCGGCGCTGGTGCGGTTCGCGTTCCGCGAGGCGCTGCGCGCGCACACACCCGAGTGGGCCCGGCGCGTCGGCCTGCCCGTGACCCCGCGGTACCCGGATGTGCGCAGCGGCCCGGAGCCGACCGCTGAGGGATGGCCGCTCTTCCGCGTGAGTGCTCCGCCCGACGTCCGTTACGCGGAGTTCGCTGATGCGCGCACGATTGTCGGGCTCAACGCGCGCCGCCTCGGCCGTGACGTGGCGGCGTTACGCCCGGGCGACTTGTTGTACTTCCAACAGCCCGACCAGACGCAACCCGACCACCTCATGGTCTTCGTCGGACCGTCGCACTTCGATCCGGACGCCGCAGACTGGATCGTGTATCACACGGGTCCGACGGGTCCGGCGGGTCCGTCAGGTCCGGCGGGTCCGGCGGGTCCGTCAGGTCCGGCGGGTCCGGCGGGTCCGTCAGGTCCGGC
>CAZNOC010000039.1:14499-23823 GCA_964574545.1 uncultured Bifidobacteriaceae bacterium
GGGTCCGGCGGGTCCGTCCCGGACCTCGGACCTGTGCGGACCTGTCCGGACCTGTCGGACCTGTCGGACCTGTCGGACCCTGAAGGGTTCGCTAGGTTACACTCTCCCCGTGCCCGCTCTCACGGCGACGGTCATCACGAAGAACGAATCGGCCAACCTTGCCGCCGCGCTCGAGTCGGTGGCCTTTGCCGACGAAATCGTCGTCGTGGACAGCAAGAGCACCGACGACACCGTCGAGATCGCGCGGCGCTACACGGAGCGCGTCATCGTGCGGCCCTGGCCGGGATACGTGGCCCAGAAGAACTTCGCCGCGGAACAGGCGTCCCACGACTGGATCCTGTCGGTGGATGCCGACGAGCGCGTGCCGGTCGCGCTCGCCGAAGAGGTGCGCACGCTGATGCGCGTGGGCCCGACGGCAGCCGGCTATCGCGTCCCGCGGGTCACCTTCCATCTCGGCCGGTGGATCCGGTCCACCGACTGGTACCCGGACTATCAGCTCCGCCTCTACGATCGCCGGCGCGCCCGATGGGCGGGGCGCCACGTACACGAGTCCGTCTCGGCCGAGGGGCCCGTCGCCACGCTGCGGCACGAGCTGCAGCACTATGCCTACCGGGATCTCTCCCATCACCTGCAGACCATGGACCGCTACACGACGCTGGCGGCGCGCCAGATGTTCGAGGATGGCCGCCGGGCGAGCTGGAGCGATCTGGCGCTGCATCCCGTATTCGCCTTCTTTCGCAACTACCTCCTCCGCGGAGGCCTGCGCGACGGCCATGTCGGCCTGATCGTCTCGCTGATGAATGCCGGCTACGTCGGGATGAAGTTCGCCAAGCTGTGGGAGCTGTGTTCTCTCTCCACGTCGACACCGGACGCACCTGGCGCGGCGGGCAGAACCAGGCCCTCCTGACCGTCCTGGGCCTGCGCGGCCTCGGGCATCGGGCCGTGCTCGTCGCGCATCCGCGTGGCGTGCTGTTTCAGCGCGCGCGCGAGGGGCCGGACCTCGTCCCGCTGGCGCCGCGCAACGCCGTCGATCTGGCCGCCGCGTGGCGGTTGTCGGCCCTCATCCGGCAGTATCGGCCGGAGGTCGTCCACGCGCAGGACGCGCACGCAGTGTCGATGGCCGCAATGGCGCTCTCGTTCGGCGCGCCGGATCCCCGTCCGCAGCTCGTCGCCTCGCGGCGCGTGGACTTCCACCTGCAGCGGCATTCCTTTTCGCGATGGGTTTACCGACAGGTGGACGGCTTCATCGCCGCCTCAGGCGCGATTCGCGACATCCTCGTGCGCGACGGCATCCCTGCCGATCGCATCGTCGTCGTTCATGACGGCATCGACGTGCAGCGCATCACGGGCATTCCGGCGCAGAACCTGCATCAGGAGCTCTGGCTGCCCCACGGTGTGCCGGTGATCATCAACGTCGCGGCCCTGGTCGACCACAAGGGGCAGCGCTATCTCGTCGAGGCCATGACACGCGTCCGGCGCGCCGTGCCCGAGGCCCACGCCGTCATCTTCGGTGAAGGCGAGCTGCGCGGAGCGCTCGAGCGGCAGATCCACGACCTGCATCTCGATAAGCACGTGCTGCTCCCCGGGTTCCGGGAAGACGTGCTGTCGCTGGCGAAGACCGCGGACTTGTTCGTGATGAGTTCGATCACCGAGGGGCTGGGATCGACCCTGCTCGACGCGATGGCGATGGGCCTTGCCGTGGTCGGCACGCGTGCGGGCGGCATTCCGGAGGCCGTTGTGGACCACGAGACAGGCCTGCTGGTACCCCCGGCCGACCCCGACGCCCTGGCGGACGCCATCGTCCGCCTCCTGAAGGACGCCCCCCTGCGCCGGCGCATGGGCGAGGCCGGCCGCAAGCGCGTGGCCGCGCATTTCGACGTCGAACACCTCGTCGCCGGAACCCTGGCCGCTTACCGACGGATGAGAGGGTGACGAGGGGACAGACCCCACGCCTTCCCGGGTTTGGAGAGGTTCGGTCAGATTGGGCTCAAACCCAACCGAAACCCGACCAACCTGACCCAACCTGACCGAACGTGTCCCAACCCGCCCGGGGGGAGGGGACAGACCCCAAGCGTTGACCCCCGTCAACGCTTGGGGTCTGTCCCCTCCTCAGGCTAACCCGTCCGAACCCGTTCACGGTCGGCAGGCGCCTCGAAGTGGGCACTGGGAGCTGCCTTGGGGTGTGCCGAAGCCGCAGGCGTTCATCATGCCGAGATGGCACAACGAGAAGTCGTACTTCACCGGGTCCACAGGGTCGAACGTGCGAAGGGCGCGGGTGATGTCGGCGGCCATTCGCCAGCCCGGGCTCGTGTACTTCGTCAGTCCAAGACAGCGACCCACCCGGATGACGTGGGTGTCGAGCGGTACGACGAGCTGCGCAGGGCGGACCGCCGACCACACCCCCAGATCCACCGCGTCGCGCCGCACCATCCACCGCAGAAACAGGTTGAGCCGCTTGCACGCCCCGCCCGACGAAGGCCGCGAGAACAGATAGGCGACCCCCGGCCTCGGACGCCGCGCGCCGTACACCGCCTTCACGTCCAGCGCCAGCGCGCGCGCGGAAAACGACTCGAGACCCGCCTCCACGTCCAGGGCATCGGCCTCGTGTCCCTCGGCGAAGAACGCCTCGATCGACCCGGACCGCTCCAGCATCTGACCGAGCAGCCACACGAGCGCGGCCAGGTCCACGCCCGTCGTCCACCGGTGGACGAGATGCGCGAAGCTCCCGCGCTGGCGCGCCGGCACGAACGCGCGGACGAACCCCGCCGGATGGGGCCCCATCACCTGCAGCAGGCCCTCGACGGAGTTCAGCACGCTCTGCACGCGCCCGAACGCCAGCGCCGCCGCGCAGTACGCCACGATCTCCTGATCGTCGGCGCGCGCGTAGCGACGCACCATCCACACGGGGTCGCTGACGACGTGCGCGTGGTTGTAGTCGAGATAGAGGCGATCGAGGCGGGTGGCGAGGGGATCGGCGGGCGCCATCAGTCCACCGCCGGCGTACCGGGCGGCGGCCGCTTGGCCAGATACATCGCGGCGTCCGCGGCGTCGAGCGCCGCGTCGGGATGCCCGCCGGCCGCGAGCGTGCCAAGGCCGACCGAGAAGGTGATGCGCGGCCCGTGCCACGGGGCGTCGCGCAGCCGCGCGCGCAGTGTCTCCACTCGCTGAAGCGCCGATGCGCGGTCCATGCCGCCGGCGACGACAACGAACTCGTCACCACCGTAGCGCAGCACCGCGTCCTCCGGGCGAAACGAATCGCGCAGCGCCGCGGCGAACCGCCGCAGGCAGTCGTCGCCCGTCAGGTGCCCGTACCGATCGTTGATGCGCTTGAAGCCGTCCAGGTCGAAGAAGAGCACCGTCGCACCTCCGGGCTGCACGGCGCGAAACACCTCCGGAAGACCCCGGCGGTTCGCCAGCGTCGTCAGCGGATCGCGATCGGCGAGCTGGCGCAGGCCTTCGTAGGCCTCCAGCAACTGCTCGTTGTACTGGCGAAGCTCCCGCTGCGCGCGGTCCGTGACGGCCAGAACGCACCCGAGGGCGATCAGCCACTCCGCGGCCGTGTCGATCGACGAGTGCGCGGCCAGGAACGTGACGATGCGGGGATCGACCGAGTCAGGCGACCGCACCTGCGCGAAGTAGGCGGCGGCCTCGGCGATCGCGAACAGCCCTCGAATCAGCATGCCCCCGACAAGGAACGCCACGGGGGCCCGGCCCGCGATCGCCAGCGCGATCCCCGCCCCGAGCAGCAGCACGCCCATGACCGAGTGCTGCACCGCTCCGACGAGCGGGACGGAGGTGAGCGTCACGCCTCCGACAAGCATGTAGGCGGCGAGCGCGGCGATGCTCCACGCGGGCAGCACGTTCGCCCCCGGCCGCACGAGCGACCACGCGCCCTGCACGAGCAGCAGCACGAATGCCGTCTTCCCTCCGACATAAAGGGCCCCGGCAATCGGAATGGCCGCGGGTCCGGGCTCCAGGTACCAGAACAGCAGCGTCACGCTGAGCGCGACGAGGTTCGCGCTCCAGGCCGCCACCCACCAGTCGAGTTCAGCCCGCCGGTCCGTGCGTCGGAGCGCAATGAAGAAGACGACGATCAGCGCGATCGACGTCACCTGGACGGCCGTGCTCCAGCGCCAGAGCAGCAGATCCATGCCGGATCAACGGGCCGTCAGCGCGGCATCGAGCGAGCGCAGCGCATCCAGGATGGTCTCGGCGGCACGGGTGAAGAAGACCGGGTCGATCTTGTCGGCGGTGTCCGTGGGCCGGTGGTAGTCGGGATGGTCCTCCACGCCGAAGTAGACGAACGGGATGCCGGCCTGATGGAACGGTCCATGATCCGACTGCATCGTCCAGTCCTCGGCGCCATCCTCCGGGCGGTCGTGGCCGAAGCGCAGCGTGACGGGCGCGCGGGCGGCGACCGCGTCGAGCGGCGCGCGCAGCGAGGGGGTGTGATGGGTGCCGGCCGCGAACAGGACGCCCTTGTCGCCCCGGCTCACCATGTCGAGGTTCACGTTGAGGATGATCTGGTCGCGCGGCACCGGCGGCGCATCCACGAACGCGCGCGCGCCCTGCAGGCCGTGTTCCTCGGCGTCGAACGCCACGAAGATGACCGAGTGGCCGAACGGCGCCTCGCGGCAGGCGGCGGCGAGTGCCAGGAGCACGGCCACGCCTGACGCGTTGTCGTCGGCGCCGTGGTAGATGTCGCCGTTCCGGATGCCGAGGTGATCGTAGTGGGCCGAGACGACGATCGCGGGCGCGCCGGGCAACGTGCCCGGGCATCGTCCCGCGACGTTGGCGCCGTCAGTCGGCGTGCCGTCAGGCCGCGCCGGGAAACGGAACGGGAGCAGGAACGCGTCGCCCAGCGGCTCGAGGCCCGTGGCCCGGAAGCGCTCCAGCACGAACGCGCGCGCGCGCAGGCCGCCGGGCGTGCCCGCGCCGCGTCCCTCCATGTCCGGTGCGGCGAGCGTCCGTACCACCGACATCAGCGCCTCCGCCTCGATGGCCGGCGCCTGGACCGCGGGCTGCGCAAGAACCGCGGGCCGGCCGCCTCCGGCCATCGAGACGAATGCGAGCGCGCCCAGGATCGCGCCAGCCCACGTGTCGCGCCGGCGATCGTGACTCATGGATGCCTTACCCTTCTTCGACGGACATGCCCACGCCGGCCGCCGGGTTCACGAAGGCGGCACGGCCGCCGACAATCGTGGCGGCCACGCCGCCACGGAACGTCCATCCATCGAACGGCGTGTTCTTCGACTTGCTCACGAGGCGCGCTCGATCGATCGTCACGGCCAGTTCCGGGGCCAGAATCGTCACGTCGGCGGGCTGCCCTTCCGCAAGCGACCCGCCCGCCACGTTCAGGATCCGCGCCGGGTTCACCGACATCAGCTCCACCAGGCGCGACCATGAGACGACGCCGCCGTGGACAAGTCGATCGATGGCGATGGGCACGGCCGTCTCGAGGCCGACGATGCCGAACGGCGCGCGGTCGAACTCCACGTTCTTCTCGTCGTAGTGATGGGGCGCGTGGTCGGTGGCAATGACGTCCACGCTGCCGTCGCGCAGGCCGCCGATCATGGCATCGCGATCGCGCGCCTCGCGCAGCGGCGGGTTCATCTTCGCGTTCGTGTCGTAGGGCACCGGCCCCGCGAGCAGTTCGTCGGTGAGCGTGAAGTGATGCGGCGCCACCTCGCACGTCACCTTGACGCCGCGGCTCTTGCCCTGCCTCACGGCCTCGAGCGTGGTCCAGGCGCTCATGTGCGCGATGTGCACGTGCCCGCCGGTCATCTCGGCCAGCAGGATGTCGCGGCTGGCGGTGATGGCTTCGGCCACGCCGGGAATGCCGCGCAGCCCGAGCTCCGAGGCCCGGGGGCCCTCGTGCGCGCATCCGTCGCCCTTGAGCGTCTGGTCCTCGCAGTGCTCGATCACCGGCATGCCGAACATGCTCGTGTACTCGAGCGCGCGCCGCGCCAGGAGCGCCGTCGCGATGGGATGCCCGTCATCCGTCACGGCGACGCAGCCGGCCGCGCGCAGTTCCGCGATGTCCGCGAGTTGCTCGCCCTGCTGCCCGCGCGACACCGCGCCGATCGGATACACGCGCGCCAGGTTCGCCTCGGCGGCCTTCTGCAGGATGAGCCGCGTCACGCCGGCGGTGTCGTTCACGGGGTTCGTGTTCGGCATGCACGCCACGGCGGTGAACCCGCCATGGACGGCCGCGCGCACGCCGGTGGCCACCGTCTCCTTGTGCTCCTGTCCCGGCTCGCGCAGGTGCACGTGCATGTCGATCAGCCCGGGACAGACGATCAGGCCGGGCGGCAGCATCACGACCTCCCCGCCCTCGGCCGCGCTGCCGGGCAGATCGGGAGCGACCCTGGCAATCCGGTCGCCGTCGATCAGCACGTCGAAGGCGCCATCGATCCCGTTGACGGGATCGACCACCCGCCCTCCCTTAAGCAGCCGCTTCATGTTCCGCTCCACCCGCCAGAAGATACAGCACGGCCATGCGCACGGCCACGCCGTTGGCGACCTGGTCGAGGATGACCGAGAAGGGGCCGTCCGCCACTTCCGAGGCGATCTCCACGCCGCGGTTGATGGGCCCCGGATGCATGATGATGACGTCGTCGCTCGCGCGCGAGATCCGCGCCTCCGTCATCCCGAATGTCGTGAAGTACTCGCGCAGCGACGGGAAGTATGCGCCCTGCATCCGCTCGAGCTGGATCCGCAGCATCATCACGACGTCCGCGCCCTCCACCGCCTCTTCCACGCGCGTCGTCGCGCGCACGCCGAGGTGCTCGATGCCCGTCGGAATCAGCGTTCGCGGGCCGCAGACCCACACGTCCGCCCCGAGCTTGGTGAGCAGCAGCACGTTCGACCGCAGGACCCGGCTGTGCAGCAGGTCGCCGACGATGGCGATCTTGAGGCCGTGGATGCGTCCCTTGCGCTCGCGGATGGTGAAGGCGTCGAGCAGCGCCTGCGTCGGGTGCTCGTGCAGCCCGTCGCCGGCATTGACGATGCCGGCCCTGCAGATGCGCGAGAGCAGGTGGCACGCGCCGGAGGACGGGTGGCGCAGCACGATCATGCTCGGCGCCATCGCCTCGATGTTCATCGCCGTATCCGCCAGCGTCTCGCCCTTGACGACGCTGGAGGTGGCGATCGCGACGTTGAGCGTGTCGGCGCTCAGCCGCTTCTCGGCGATCTCGAAGGAAGTCCGCGTCCGGGTGCTCGGCTCGAAGAACAGGTTGACGATGGTCTTGCCGCGCAGCGTCGGCACCTTCTTGATGGCGCGCTGCCCGACTTCCTTCATGGCCTCGGCGGTATCGAGGATGAGCACGACCTCCTCGGGCGACAGGTCGCCGATGCCGAGCAGGTCCTTGTGGCGCAGGCCGGTGAGCGGCGGGGCGGCGGCCGGGACGATGTCCATGGGTCAGGCCTCCGGCCGGTCGATGAGGACCTCGTCGGCCCCGTCGATCTCGAGGAGCCGCACCCGGACGCTCTCCTGGCGCGAGGTGGGAACGTTCTTGCCGACGTAGTCGGCCTTCACCGGGAGCTCGCGGTGCCCGCGATCGACAAGGACGACGAGCTGGATGGCCTTGGGCCGTCCGAAGTCGATCAGGGCATCGAGCGCGGCGCGGGTGGTGCGGCCGGTGTACAGCACGTCGTCCACCAGGATGATGTTCACATCGTCGATCGAGAACGGGATCTCGGTGCGGCGGACGAGCGGCTGGGGCCCCACCTGGTGGCGCATCAGGTCGTCGCGATACAGCGTGATGTCGAGCGCGCCGGTCGGCACCTCTTCTCCGGTGATGGCCCTGAGCGCCTGGGCGAGCCGCCTGGCGAGCGGGACGCCGCGCGAGCGGACGCCGATCAGGGCAAGGCCGTCCACGCCGCGGTTGCGTTCGACGATTTCGTGGGCGATGCGTGTGAGGGCGCGGGAGACGCGGTCCGCGTCCATGACTACGGCCATGGCCGGGCCTTCGGGCAGGGAATCATGCGTACCTCTTTGCGAGCTCGCTGGCTCGCGGTTAAAGAGTCTGCAGGGAGTATAGCAGGTCGGGCGATCAGCGATCAGCGATCGGCTATCGGCTATCGGCTTATTCGCGACTTCGCCGGGTGGGATGGGCGGGGGCGGGGTGTAGAGTGTGGCCATGCCTGACGGAACCCCGGCCGGTCGCAGCTGGATCGATCGATTTCTCGCCGTGGTGGAACGCGTGGGGAATGCGCTGCCGCACCCCGCGACGCTCTTCGCCATGCTGGCGGGGCTGACCATCGTGGTCTCGGGCCTGGCGTCCCTCGTGGACCTGTCGGTGACGCATCCGGCGTCCGGCGAGACCGTCCGCCCCGTGTCGCTCGTCAATACCGCCGGGCTGCACCGGATCCTGACGAACCTGGTCACCAACTTCACGAGCTTCGCGCCGCTCGGCACGGTGCTCGTCTCGCTCATCGGCATTGGCGTCTGCGAGTCGAGCGGCCTGATGGGTGCCGCGCTCAGGAAGCTGGTGCTGTCGGCGCCGCGCCGGCTGCTCACCGCGGTCCTCGTGTTCGCCGGCGTGATGTCGAACACGGCCAGCGAGATCGGGTACGTGCTGCTCGTGCCGATGGGCGGCCTGATCTTCCAGGCTGCTGGCCGCCACCCCATCCTCGGGATCGCCGCCGCGTTCGCCGGCGTCTCGGGCGGGTACAGCGCGAACCTGCTGCTCGGCACAGTCGATCCGCTCCTGGCCGGACTCACCCAGGAAGCCGCGCGCATCGTCGATCCCGCCTACACCGTGAACGCGGCGGCCAACTACTACTTCCTGGCGGTCTCGACGTTCCTCGTGACCGCCGTGGGCACGTGGGTGACCGAGCGCATCGTGGCGCCGCGGCTCGGCGCGTGGAGCGGCAGCGGCCCCTCAGAGGGCGACGAGTTCCGGCCGCTGACGCCCGCCGAACGTCGCGGCCTTCGGTTTGCCGGCGTCACGCTGCTGGTGCTGGTCGCCCTCATCCTCGCAGGGCTGCTGCCGGAGCAGGGCTACCTCCGCGAGACGGGGACCGGCTCGGTCCTGCGCTCGCCGTTCCTGACCGGCATCGTCGCGTTCATCTTCATCATCGGCGTGTCGCTCGGCGTCGCCTACGGCGTCGGCGCGGGCACGATCACGTCGGATTCGGATGTCATCAAGGGGATGGGCCAGGCGATGTCCACGCTGGGCACCTACCTGGTGCTGGTGTTCTTCGCCGCGCAGTTCGTGGCGTTCTTCAACTGGACGAACCTCGGCCTGATCGTGGCGGTCGAGGGTGCCACCGCGCTCCAGTCTGCCGGCCTGCACGAGGTGCCGCTCTTTGTCGCGTTCA
>CAZNOC010000040.1:0-4976 GCA_964574545.1 uncultured Bifidobacteriaceae bacterium
GCTGTAACGCGGCAAGGGTCTGCAGGAGCAGCGCCGCGCCCACGAGCAGCACGAAGGCGATTGCGACCTCCGTCACCACGAGGCCGTTTCGCAACCGGCGGTGTGACGCCCCCGCGGACGAACCGCGCGCGCCCTCCTTGATCGCTGACTGCAGGTCGCGCGACCCGCTGCGCACCGCCGGGAGGAGGCCCGCGATGGTTGCGAGGCAGTCTGACCCTGAAGTCCGGAGTGGAGCTCCGCCGCGTGGCGGCCGACTTCCGCAGCAACATCGACCTGCCGGCCTACGACTTCGTCGGCTTCGTCGGCCCGACAGGGCTGCTGGGCACTGCCGCCGGGCAGGCGCAGGCCGTCGCCGACTCCGTGTCAGGCACACTGTTCGGACGCACCACGGGCCCGGCCACGCCGATGCGCTCCTACTCGACGACCCAGCAGGAGTACTTCGTCCAGGGCGACTGGCAGGCCCGACCGTCGCTCACCCTCAATCTCGGCATTCGCTACTCGTATTTCGGAGTGTACGAGGAGGCTGCCGGCGCGATTGCGAACTTGTATGCGGTTGACGGTTCAGGCGCGGCCGTGGCTGACGTCTCGCCATTCGCCTTCGGCCGCACCGCGAATGCCTTTCTTCCCGTGGCCGACGGCCGGCCATTCTATCAACCCGATCGCAACAACCTGCAGCCGAGGGTCGGCGCCGCCTGGGACGTCGGCGGCGGCGGCTCGACGGTGTTGCGTGCCGCCTACGGCCGCTACTACGATCGCGTGTCGGTCCTCGAATTCAGCGACATCGTGGGCAACACGCCGTTCGCCTTCTCGACACGGGCGATCGGCGTACCCTTCACGCTCGGCGCACCGGTGCCGGCGTCGGAGGGCGTGATTGCCGGCGTCGCCGTGGATCCGACGCTGCGCAATCCCCGCACCGATCGGTTCAACGCGATGCTCGAGCAGCGCGTGGGTGGCTCGGCGACCGTCGGCGTCGGCTACGTCGGCGCGCGCGGCCATGACCTGCTCAGACACGAAGCGATGAACGCCACGGGGTCGGTGCCACTATCGGCTCGCCCCGACCCGCGGTTCGGGAACCAGGGCTTCCTGACCAACGCCTCCTCGTCTTCGTACGACGCGCTTCACATCACGGGCCGCTATCGACGGTCGGGGGTGGACCTGACAGCGTTCTACTCGTTCGCCTCGTCCCGGGATGACGTCTCGGCGGCCTTCAGTTTCAGTGGCGCGGGACCGGCGCTGATCAACCTTGGCGCCTCGTCCGCGCCCGGCTTCCAAGGCGGGGGGAGCCAGTTCGTGCCACGACCGGTGGAGGCGGATTGGGGGCCGTCGAACTTCGACGTGCGGCACCAGTTCGTGGCCAGCCATCTCGTCGATCTGCCGTTCGGGCGCGATCGCCGATTCCTGAACGGCGCCAGCGGCGTCGTCGACGCTGTTGTGGGCGGCTGGTCGCTCGCGGGAACGCTGCTGATCCGATCGGGGATGCCATTCTCCGTCACGCTGGGCGCGGATGCCAATGATGACGGGGCGTTCGATGACCGGCCCATGCTGGTGACTGGCACGCTGAGGGACCTCTACACGCATGGGTCTCAGGGGCCGACCCGGTTCCTGTTACCCCAGGCGGATGCACGCATGCGACTCACCACACCGAATCCACTGACCGATCCCTTCGCATCGATCGGGCGCAACGCCTTCCGCGGGCCGTCGGTAGCCGTCTACGATCTTTCCTTGATCAAGCGGGTCGACCTGGGGGCCGGCACGGCGCTGCACCTCGAGATCAACGCGTTCAACCTGTTCAATCGAGCGAACCTGAACGCGCCGATCTCGGATCTGAACAACGTGCGCTTCGGCCAGATCACGAGCACCCTGGCCGGGTCGCACGGGGCGGCGGGCAATCCGCGCCAGTTGCAGCTGGGCGCGAAGCTCACCTTCTAGGAGAGTCGAGTGCCGCTGCGCGCCATCACACGTCGCGAACTGCTGGAACTTCGGCGCGATCGCCGCGCGGTCTTCTCTGCCGGGTTCCTGGCGGTGTTGCTCGTCGTCGCGCTTCTGACGACCTGGTCGGAACAGCGCGCGGCCGCCGACAGCCGCGCCGAGGCCCAGCGTGTCACCCGGGAGCAATGGGAGCGCCAGGACGACAAGAACCCGCACAGCGCGGCCCACTTCGGGACCTACGCGTTCAAGGTGCCAGGTCCGCTCGGCTACCTCGATCCTGGCGTCGACCCGTATCTGGGGGTGGCGGTATGGGTCGAGGCGCATCGGCAAAATCCATCATTGTACCGGCCGGCACAGGAGCACGCCGGCAGCCTGCACTTCGGGGCGCTGACGCCTGCGCTGGTCCTGCAGGACCTTGTGCCGTTGCTCCTGCTCACGCTCGCGGCCGCGGCGATGGCCGGGGCCCGCGACAACGGCATCCTTCGACAGGAGCTCGCCGCCGGCGTCAGCGGGCGAGAGCTGTTCGTGGGCAAGCTGGCGGCGATGGCCTCCGTGCTCCTGCCCGTGCTCGGGCCCGCCGCGGTCGTCGGTACAGTGCTGTTGTACTGGTCGGCACCGCTCGAGTTCCGGGCCGACACACTCGCACGCTGGGGCCTCTGGCTCGGCGCGCACGCCCTGTACGGCGTGGGTCTGCTGATGCTGGGGCTCCTGATCTCGGCGCGCGCGAGGTCGGTACGCGTGGCGTGGCTGCTGGCCGCCGGGGTGTGGGTGAGCGGCACGCTGATTCTGCCACGCGCCCTGGGCGACCTTGCCGAGTCCTGGTACCCCGTGCCGACGGCCACCGCCCTCGGGGCGGCAATCGATCGCGACATGACCGATGGTGTGGACGGGCACGACCCGAGGGCGGCACGAACCCTGGCGCTCCAGCAGGAAGTGCTGGAACGCTACGGCGTTCACCGCGTCGAGGACTTGCCGATCAACTTCACCGGCTTCGCGCTGCAGGCCGGTGAGGAATATGGCAACCGGGTCCTCGACCGTCACCACGGGGCGCTGTGGGAGCAGTATCAACGCCAGGATCGCCTCCAGCGCTGGGCGTCGCTCATCCTGCCGGTGACGGCGCTACGATGCGTTTCGATGGCGCTGGCCGGAACCGACGCCCGGGCACACCATCGCTTCGTCGCCGCTGTCGAGGAGTACCGCCGGACCTTGAACAAGCAGATGAACGATGCGCTGACCTATCGGTCCCAGGGCGCAACGGCCTATATCGGCGACACCGCACTGTGGGCCTCCGCGCCTGACTTCCAGCATCGGCCCGCGAGCCTTTCGGTCATCCTGCGCGAGCAAGCGGTCAACCTCGTGATCCTGGCAGGCTGGTGTGCGCTGTTCTCGTTGGCTGGCATGCGCGCGATGGCGACGCTGCGCGCGTGACTCGCATGGGCACTGTGTTCTGGCGAATCGTACAGCACGAGTGGCGCCTCTGGTGGTCCGACGGGCGGCTGGCCGCGTGCGTCCTGGCAATGGTGTTGATCGCCGGCTACAGCGTGCATGCCGGCATGACCGTCTGGCGCGTCCACGACGAGCGGGTCAAGCAATTGGAGGCCCGCACCACCGAGCGACTGGAGGCGTGGCGCGGAACCGAGGCGAGGCGTACACGGCGTCGATCCAGCGGTGGGACGTCGCGCTCCCTGTGTCACCGGCGATGGCCTTGGCGATCGGCCAGGCCGAGGTGCTGGCCGGCACCGCTGAGGTCTACACATGGAGTTCACCCGACAAGCGCCTCGCCGCCAGTGACCTGCAGAACCCCACGAGAAAGCGCCTGGGGCGCATGGATCTGGCGTTCGTGATCACCTACCTCGTCCCGCTGCTGGTGATCGTGCTTGGCTACGACCTGCTGGCTTCGGAGCGCGAGGACGGGACGCTGGCGCTGGTCATGTCCCAGCCGGTCAACGCCGCGACGATCGTGTGGGCGAAAGTCTTCGCTCGCTGGGCCTTTATCGTCGGAACCGTCCTGATCAGCAGTGCGGTCGCGATGGCCATCCTCGGGCTGCCAGTGTGGACCGGTGATCTGGCGTTGCGTCTGTGCCTGATGGCAGCGGTGGTCGCGGTCTACGTGTTCGCGTGGTTGCTGCTGGCGGCGGCGGCCAACCTGGTGCCGCGGGCCGCCGTCACCAACGCCGTGCTGTTGACCGGGGTGTGGCTCACGATCGTCATGGTCGTTCCGTCGATGCTGACGTCGATGATCGCGATGGCGCATCCCGTGCCGCCGAAGACGACCTTAGTGCTGGCCGGTCGCGCAGCAGAACCCGATGTCGACCGCGACGGCGCCGCGGCCCTCGAGCGCTACCTCACTGCACACCTGGCCGACGTATCCGGCCTCACGCCGCGCCAGACCAATCGGGTGCAGCTCCTGCTGGTCTATCTCGAAAACGAGCACACCCTCGACGAGCTAGCGGGCGACATTCGCGGCGCGGTCGCCAGCCGGGATTGGGCGCTCGCGCGGTGGGCATGGCTGTCACCGCCGTTGGTCATGCAGGAAGCGCTCACACTGCTGGCGGGAACCGACTCACGCCGCTACAGGCGCTTTGGCGCACAGGTTGACGCGCTCGTGGGCGAGCATCGCGAGTTCTTCGTGCCGCGGATCGCGGCGTGGACCATGGTCGGTGAGACCGACGCCGCGGGCCTGCCGAGGTTCGCTGACGAGCGGATCACTGCAGGTGCCGCGGTGGTCGCCACACTGGCGAAGTCTGCGCTGCTGCTGGTGCTTCCTGCCGTCGCGCTGCTGGCCGTGTGGCGGCCGACCCTGCGCACTGCCCCGTAGAGACCGGCGCCCACGCGTTGCACGGGTTCCGCCGGCACGTGAGTCGATTGCGCCCCGGACAGCCACTCGCCGGTCCCTCTTCCTTCGACTGGGAGAAAGTCGATTCGGCCAGGCACGTCCGCCCTGCGAGTTCCGGCCCCTGTCGTCCGACGGGCGTCGCTCGCCCCAGCCGGGCCGGCTCACTTGACGATCGACCCTGTGTGGATGTCGAGGTAGCGGTAGTGCTGAA
>CAZNOC010000040.1:5076-23813 GCA_964574545.1 uncultured Bifidobacteriaceae bacterium
CGGCCAACTCATGGTCGCCGAAGACCTCCTTCACGACGCATACGTGCAGTTCGTCATCAGCCGCCCCGACCTGACTCAGATTGCCGACCTCGACGCGTACCTGCATGTGCTGGTTCGGAATCTCTACATCTCAACGCAACGGCGCAAGGCCAATCAACAACCCGTGCATGTCGGCTTCGAAGAGTACGATTCTGCCGAGCGGGCGCTGGAGCGAGCAGGACCGTACCAGCGGTTGGCTGCACGTGAGTCGCTGCTCCGCCTCTGCACTCATCTGTGCCAACGGAAGGAGACGTCCAGAAGCGCGTCCGTGCTCATCCTGCGGTTTTTCCACGGGTTTTACCCGAGCGAGATCGAGCGTGTGCTCGGAGCGCCGGCCCGCTCCGTCAGCCGTCTGCTGGCCAAGGCGCGCGCCGAGGCGCGGGTCGTCTTGGCCGCCTCAGGCCGGCTGCGACCGCCTCACGGCCGCAACGGCATCGTCGTGGCGATGCCTCAGGTCGCGTCGGACGATCCGTCCGAGATCCTCGGCGCACTTCGCGACGCCATCTTTGCCACGAGTGCACCCCCCTGTCCGGAGTCGATCGTCCTCGGTCGATCGGCCAGAGACGCGCACGCAAGAGTCAGCACCAGCACACTCGCCCACGTGGTGAGCTGTCGAACCTGTCTCGGGGCAGTCGGCGTGGCCCTGACGTTGTCCTCCGTGGACGAACGGCCGCCCACCGACCCCCCCGCCGGGCCGGGGGCTGTCGACGCGACCACCGGCGCGTCGTCCACCGCGCTGCACCGGGCGAGACACCGCGGCGTCCGCGACCTCCTGGAGCACCGCCCGAAGGAGCTGCAGGTCTCAATCAACGGCCTGCGTGTTGGCCTGCTCCGGGTGACGTCTGCCGAGAACCGGGTCCGCTGGACCGTGCGCGTGGACGAGCCGATCGCCTTCGCGGAGTTGCACAGCGAGCAGTGTGTGCGGATGTTGCTGGTGAGTCTGACGCCGCCGCCGGACGGGCCGCTCGTTCAAGGGGCTCGGATCGCCCTCACGGACGACCGTTGCATCGCCCTGGCGGTCGACTTCACGGAGCCGCATCCCGCCGTGACGGTGGAGTACGCGGATCCCTCGCTTGCGACGATTGCCACGCCGCGTCCGGTACGGCTGGACGCCGACGCCGTCGCGACATCCACGCCTGCCGCCGGCACGCTGTTGCCCTTCCTCTGGGAGCAGCTGCCCCTCCTGTGGCGGTGGCGGGCTCGGCGGCTGGGGCCAGCCGGCGCCCTGGGCCTGTTCCTGCTCATGGCAGGAGGCGTCTGGTGGGTCCGTACGGGAGGCGAACCTGCACCGGATGCATCCGCCCTCATCGCGCGCGCGGTCTCCACGGAGGCACGCACGGCCCTGGTACCCGAACGAGTGACCCGTCGTGCACTGCGGTTCGACGTTCGTCGACTCGACTCGTCCACCGCCGACGTCATCCACCATCTCGAGACGTGGACGCTCGGGGGCACGGGGCAGCACGCCGTACGCGTTCTCGACGCGGCGGGACATGTCGTCGCTGGTCAGTGGACCGATTCGACGGGAAGCACCACGACGATTGGCCTCGGCGAATGGGACGACGTGTGGCAGGGGGGCCTATCGGCCACGGTGTTCCGCAATCGGTACATGACGATTGGACCATGTACGGCGACGAGTGGCGCCGATCTCCACACGATCCTCTGCGAGCAGCCCACAACGGTCGGGGGCCTCAATGCCCTCTTTCCGACCGTGCACGCACAGACCGCCACGGCGGCGCCGCTGCACGCTGCGCTCGACCTTCGATCGGTCGATCTGCACCCCGTGCGCCTGGCGTTGACACTGCGCCGGGGCAGCGTGGATCGGATGGTGGTGATCGAGGAGGAGACCCTCGATCACATTCCCGCTCTTGACGCACCGGCTGGCATCTTCGCGCCAATCGATGGGCGCCCGTCTACCGCATCGATGGTCCCCTCCATCAGCGGGCCCCTGCGCGAGGCGACAGCGTCGCTCGAAATGCGGCTCGTCGAGGTGGTCGATCGGTTTCCGGCCAGCGAATACCTGTCCATCGAGCGGAGCGGAACGCATGCCCTGGCGGTCATGGGATTGGTGCAGGACGCCGAGGGCAAACGGGCGTTGCTCGACGCGATTGCCTCGCTCGACGCCGCCGGGGCCGTCGCGGCCGAGATCGCGACCTTCGCCGAGGTGACACAGGCGCAGCGCGCCCGCGGCGATGCGACGCGGCTGGAGATCTACGACGCGCCCGTTGGGCCTGCCCCCATCGAACCCTACTTGCGGACGCGTGTGCCCACGGAGACGGACACCAGCGCACTCGCGCGCGAGCTCGGCGCCGATGTCGTCCGGGAGGCTCGACGCGCCCGACGCCACGCCGTGGTCCTCGAGCGACTGCTCGAGCGGTTTCCGGAGGATGTGCTGGCGGCGCTGGATACGCAAGGCCGTGCCGCGTGGCGCGTTCTCGCGCGCCGGCATCTCGCCGAGGGCGTGGGCGCGCTCCACGCGGTCGATGCGGCGCTGGCGCCGTACTTCGACGCTGGCGTCGCGTCCGCCCTATCGACACCGGTCGGTGTGACCCTCTCGATTCGCCGTTTCGCCCGCGAGACGCTGATTGTCGAGCAGATCGTCACCGGTGCCTTCAGCGCCGCCGATCCCGCGCTCGAGTCTACGAGTGTCATCACCGTTCTCGACGTGCGTCAACACGTGCAAGAGGCGTTGGCCGCTGCACGGTCCGTGGAAGCACTGATCCCACGCTAGCGGTCGCCATATACTGGAGGATACCGAACGTGCTCTTGTCCTACTCCCGTCTGTCCCTCGTATTCATCGTCCTGATTGCCGTTTTCGGAGCTCAGCGCGTCGCCGGGCAAGCGTCGACAGCCACGCTCGCCGGCGTCGTCGTCGACGCGTCAAGTGCGGGCGTTCCTGACGTAATGCTGACGCTCGTCAACACCGATACGTCGATTGAACGGCAGACGCGCACCAACCACGAAGGCGCATTTACGCTTCCCTTTGTTCTGCCAGGCCGGTACGCCATTGTCGCGGAGCGAGACGGATTCGCGCCAAGCCAGGTCCGGGACCTGAACGTGAACGTCGGGGACCACCTTGCGATCCGCATTGCTCTCAAGATCGGGAGTCTCACGGATACGGTCACGGTGGTGGCCGAACCGCGTGGGGTCACCCGGTCGCCAGCGATGGGCGCCATCGTCGACCGGGAACTGATCGCTCAACTCCCCCTGAACGGCCGCAGCATTCAGTCGCTGCTCGCCTTGACGCCAGGCGCGGTCGCGACGCCGTCCGACCTGCGTCGATTGGGGCAGTTCAGCGTGAACGGCCAGCGCGAGACCGCCAACCAGATCGCCGTCGACGGTGTCAGTGCCAACCTGGGGGTCTCAGTCGGCTCGCTGAGCTTCACGGGTATCGAAGGCCAGTACGCCGGCTACAACGCGCTGGGCAGTACGAGCGGGCTCGTGTCGCTGGACGCGATCGATGAGTTCGTCATACACACCTCCTCGTACGCACCGGAGTACGGCCGCACGCCTGGAGCCCAAGTCTCGATCGTCACCCGACGTGGGAGCGACCGCTACACGGCCAGTGCGTTCGAGTATTTCCGCGATGACGCGCTGGACGCCAACGACTGGTTCGCCGATCGTCGCGGGCTGCCCAAGGCGGAACTGCGTCAGCATATCTTCGGCGCGACGCTCGGCGGACCGATCATCAAAGGCCGGACGTTTTTCTTCACGGGCTATGAAGGCACCAGACTGCGCCTGCCTCAGGTGGGCATCATGTCGGTACCGGACGCTGCCAGCCGCCAGATGGCGACCGGAGTCGCCAAGGCCGTGTTCGACGCGTTCCCGGCGCCGACCGGTGCCGCCACCGGTCCCGGTCTGGCCGAGTACGCCGGCACGTGGTCGGATCCATCGACATCGAACAACGTCAACCTGCGTGTCGATCACCACGTGTCCGGATGGCATCTCTTCGGACGATTCGGCGAGGCGCGATCGTCGAGCGCCTCGCGAAGCGCGTCGACCAACAGCCCCAGCGTCCTGACCGCGACGCGTATCAACAGCCGTACGTTCACCCTGGGGCTGTCGTGGCTGCCCAATGCGAAGACCGCCACCGACGTCCGTATCAACTACAGTCATCTGGCGGGCGACCGCACGAGTAGCGTCGACGCTTTCGACGGCGCTGTCGTACCGACGAGCGACAATCTGCTGCCGTCACCCTGGACGACGTCGTCCGCCGAGTTGGGTGTGTTTCTGACGAGTGCGTTTCGGCCCTTGCTGCGATACGGCAGCACGGGTGACAGCGTCCAGCGCCAGGCGCAGGTCGTGACGAGTACGACGGTGTCGGCCGGCGCGCACGAACTCAGAGCGGGCCTGGATTACCGCCTGCTCATGCCGACCGTGAATTTTGGCGACGGCCAGGCCGTGGTGTTCTTCCGGGATGTGCCGGCGGCCATCGCGGGGCAGACAAACTTCGCTATTCTGACGGCGTATGACGGTCCCCTGCGTCCCCGGTTCGGCAATTTCTCCGCATTCGTCCAGCACACGTGGCGCGTCTCCCCGAGACTGACGTTGACATACGGAGTACGGTGGGACGTCAATCCGGCGCCGACCGAACGAGACGATCGCGGGATTCGCACGGCGACAGGGCTGTCCGACCCTGCGACGGCGTCGCTCGCGCCGGCAGGCGCGCCGTTGTGGAGGACCGACTGGAACAACGTCGGACCACGCGCCAGCGGATCGTACGTCGTGCGTGACGATGACCGGTTCGGCACGGTACTGAGCGCGGGCACGGGCCTCTACTACGATCTGGGCACGGGCAGCACGGGGTCGGCCTACCGCGCGTTCAACTATCCGTTCCGTGCGCAGAAGACCGTGGTCGGGGTGACGTATCCACTGGTGGGCGACGCGGCAGCGCTGCCGCCCTTCGTGGATGCCCCGCCGTACGAGATTCTGGCATTCGACCCGAACCTGCAGCTCCCGCGCACATGGCAATGGCACGCCAGCGTTCAGCAGACGCTCGGCTCGCGTCACCGCGTGACGGCGGCGTACGTCGGCGCGGCCGGGCGCGGCTTGTATCGCCTCGAGTCCTACCGACAACCCAGTGCGACCTTCAGCGACCTGGACGTGACGACCAACGCCGGCTGGTCGGACTATCGCGCGCTGCAGCTCCAGCACGACAGCCGGTGGGGCGCCGGACTGCGCACGCTCGCGTCATACACGTGGAGCTCGTCGACCGACACCGAGTCGAGCGATATTGGAGCCGGCAATCTGCCGGCGTCGCGAAGCGCCATCGCCAACGACGTCGGGCCATCCGATTTCGACGTGCGGCACTCCGGCAGCGCGGCAGTCGTGTGGGCCATGCCCGGTGGCGCGCGGGGCTGGCGCACGTTGACGAACGATTGGACCCTCAGCGCCATGTTTCGTGCCCGCTCAGGTCTGCCGATCAATGTGCACGTTCCCGTGGCCCGCAACAGCCAGCAGAGCGTGCAGCGCCGGCCCGACCTCGTGCCTGGCGTCCCGCTCACGGTTGCTGACGGCTCGGCGCCGGGAGGGTGGGTGCTCAACCGCAACGCGTTCGCCGCGAATCCCACGGCGACCACCCACGGATCGCTCGGGCGCAACGCGGTCCGTGGGTTCGGCGCCGCGCAAGTGGATGTGAGCCTTGCCCGCACGCTGCCGCTCGGCAGAGCACGAGCCGACCTGCGACTCGAGGTGTTCAACGTTTTCAATCGAGCGAACTTTGCGGATCCGAGCGGGAACCTCAACGCCACGAACTTCGGCGTCTCCACGCAGATGCTCAACCGCGGGCTCGGCGGCTTGAATCCGTTGTACCAGTTCGGAGGGCCTCGATCCGTCCAACTCTCGCTGCGCCTGTCGTACTGAACATGTGGCATTCCCCTCGCCGGGCGAGACTCGCACTGTGTCTCGCATGGGTCGTTTGTCTTGGCGGTTCGGCCGGCACGGGCACGCCCGCCATCGTCTCGCAGTCGGCAGAGCAGGGAGGCCTGCCGGCCGCCTACGCGCGCGCCGAGCGGCTGCTGCCCTGGAACGTCCCCGCACTGGCCCCGAACCTGGAGATCGAACCGCACTGGATTGACGGCGAGGCAGACACCTTCTGGTACCGTCGTGATAGTCCTGACGGATGGGAGTATCGAGTCGTCGAGGCGCCGGTCGCGTCGAGTCGGCCCGCATTCGACCATGCCCGTCTCGCGGCCAGCACGGGCCGCCCTGCGGACCGCCTGGAGATCGCCGACATCAGAGGGCCGGCACTCGCGCGCCGCGTCGACGTGCGCATGCCCGAGGGGCTCGTCACGTGCACGCTGACCACGTACCGATGTGGCGTAGCCGGGACAGGCACGATTCCTGGAGGCCGCTCTCCCGACGGGACCGTTCACGTGATCCGAACGGATCAACGACTGGGAATGCGGTGGGCCGAACAACCTGACGAAGTCACGTGGCTGGATCTTGCCCCACTGGATGCGTCGGTGGCCACGCGCGCGGAATGGGCGCCAGGAGGACAGGCTGTTCTCGTCGAGAACAGCGATCGGCGGCACGTCACGAGCGCGCCTCTGCTCGCGTTCGTCGACGATGACGGACGACCGGCGCCGCGCCTCGTTCCCTTCACCGGGGGCACGCGCGCATCACCCGACGCTCCCGCGCTCCGTTTCACGGTCGTCCTGCCGACCACGGGCCCCGGCGGCGAAAACGGTGGCTGGCGCGCCGTGCCCGTCGACCTCGACGCCCAGGCGTGGTCGTCGGCCATTGCGGGCGGACAGACCTTCTGGTCACGGGATGGCACGCGTCTCTTCATACTGCTCGCCTCTCGCGATGGGACGGCCCTGACGCTGTGGCAGATCGACACGGCCTCCGGTGCCGTGGCGGGTGCCGTCGAGGAGCGGGCCGAGGGCGGCCTGTCGTGGAACCTGCATTGGGGTGGCGCGCCCAACGTGCGAGTCGACGCTAAGAGCGGGCACGCGGTGTGGTTCTCGGAACGCGGCGGTTGGGGGCATCTGTGGCGGTACACGCTGGACGGCAGCGCCCCGCCTCGCCCGTTGACGAGCGGCGCGTTCGTCGTGCGGGACCTGCTGTGGATAGACGACACCGGCACGCACATGCTCGTCACGGTAGCCGGTCACGACCCGTCCGAGGACCCTTACCATCGCCATCTCGCCCACCTCGACGCGACGTCCGGCCGACTGCGCCGACTGACGGCCCTTGGAGCTGATCACGCTGTCTCGGTGTCCCCCTCGGGCCGCTTCTTCGTCGACGTCGCCTCGTCGCTCGAGCGTGAGACCACGATGGCGCTCCATCGCGCTGATGGCTCACTCGTGGGTGTCCTCGAGACCGCAGACGTCTCGCGGCTGCGCGACATCGGGTGGTCGTGGCCCGTGCGTGAACGCCTGACACTCGACGGTGTCGCCGGCGACGTCTACGCCACCATCATGCGTCCGTCGTCGTTCGACCCGACGGTCCGGTATCCCGTGATCGAGTTTCTGTATCCGATTCCCGACGGCGCGTGGGCGCCGATCCGCCTCGGCGACGCGCTGCTCAACCGGTTTACGCACGCGCAGGCGGTGGCCGAGTTGGGATTCGTCGTGGTCTTCATGGACGCGCCCGGCACCGGATTGCGCTCGCGTGCGTTCCGTGCGGGATCCCGCGGCAACCTGCACGCCGTCGGTCTGGATGACCGCGTGCGCGCGCTGCACGTGCTGGCCTCGCGGCATCCGCAAATGGATCTGACGCGCGTCGGGGTCTACGGCAATTCCGGAGGCGCGAACGCGACGGTGAGAGCCATGCTGGCACGGCCGGACGCCTACCACGTCGGCGTGGCGTCCGGCGGCAACCAGGATCTCCGCTTCGGCGGCCCGTGGGTGGAGCGACACCATGGGCTCGACGCCGGACCGCCGGAGCAGGAGTCGAACGCGCCGCTCGCGTCTCGGCTCGAGGGCACGTTGCTGCTCGTCCACGGCGCCCTGGACCGTGTCGTCCACCCGGCGCAGACGCTGGCGCTCGCGCAGGCCTTCATCGACGCCAATCGGGACGTGGACGTGCTCCTGCTGCCGAATCGCGGGCATGATGTGCTGAACGACCCGTACTTCATCAGGCGGCTCTGGGACCACTTCGTCGAGCACCTGCAATACCGGCGTCCTCCCATCTACCAAGTCGCGCCGTTGCCGCTCTGGCTGCGGTGAGATCGCCCGTGCCCGCGCCCGCGAGCTGGCGCTCGCGGGGGAAAATGGGATCGCGAAGAGCCTTCGCGAAGTGATCCTGTTGGGGCTCCGGCATTCCGCTGCAGTTGTTTGCCTGGCTGGCATGGCCGTTTCCCGCGTGCGGGCGAGCAGGATCGACCCTCTCCACGCAATGCGACGCGACTCGAGCCTCAGGGCTGGACGACCGCCCGCGATGGCCGCCGGCCCATTTCCTCGAGGTAGATATCCTCCAGATCGCTCGCCGTGATCGTCGAGGCGTCGATGGTCCGGCGCAGCCGGCCGGCCTGCATCAGGCCGATGGTGGTCGCCACCTCCCGCGCGCGGAAGAGGTCGTGCGTCGCCATCAGGATCGCCGCTCCGCGGTCGCGCTGACGCACCAGCAGATCGTGAAACTCGGCCGAAGCCTCGGGGTCGAGACCCGAGGTGGGCTCGTCGAGTAGCAGGGCCTTCGCCTCCTTGGCGAGGGCGAGGGCGAGGCCGACTTTCTGACGCATGCCCTTGGAGTAGTGGCCGACCCTACGGTCAAAGGCGTCGGACGCCAAGCCGGCCGCCTGCAGGCACTCGCGCAGGCGCGTGGGCGAACGATCCTCGACGCTGGCCAGCCGGGCGAAGTAGTCGAGGTTCTCGTAGCCGCTCAGTTCGTCGTAGAGGGCGACCGTCTCAGGGATGTAGAGCAGCCGGCGTCGCACCTCCTGCGACTCTTCCTGCGGGTCGAGACCGTCCACCTTGACGGAGCCAGACGTTGGCTTCAGAAAACCGATGAACAGCTTGATGGTCGTCGTCTTGCCGGCGCCGTTGGCCCCGAGCAGGCAGTAGATCTCCCCCGGCCCCACTGTGAAGGTGACGTCGTCGAGCGCCCGATGAGTGCCGTGGTCCTTGGTCAAGGCCGTTGCCGAAAGCATGTGAGGGTCCCTTATGGAGTCGCCGCCTGGCCACGCAACGCCCAGGCGGAGAGCAGGATGAGCAGAGTGGCAATGACCAGCGCCGTAAGGTCCGTCAGCACGCCTGCCTGGAATGCCCCGCTCGTCTCGTGGAATCGCACGCCCGGCAGGTTGTCGTACTCAGCGAGAGTGAATTGAGCGTCGCGATCCAACTGTGCCTCGAACAAGAGCCGACGCTCCAGTTGGGCCGCCCGCGCCTGGCTCTCGAAGGCGAGCGCCCGGTCCGCGTCCGAGCCGGCGATGCGGTCGAGGGCGTCCTGCACGGCCACCGGCGGCAGGAAGAATCGCACCGTATCGAGCAGATGACGCCGGGCGTCCTTCGCGTGCTGATGCGCCGCGATCGTCGGCGACAGTTCGCGGTCGAGGGCGACGCGGTCGGCGTAGAGGTCCCGCAGGCGATCCGGAACCGTCGGCGCCGGCGCACGGAGCAGTGTCGGACGAGCCTCGCGAGAGAGGCGCTGGTGCTCGGCAATCTCCGTCACCCGGGCTTTCAGGTCTGTGGCGAACCGCATCTCTGACGGTGACGGTGCCACCAGATCGACAGCGGCGAGTGTCAGCGACGGCACCATGACCACGACCAACAACCAGACGGTGCCGGCGGCGATGGCTGCCTCGGTGGAGCGACGGGCGAACAGGCTGATCGCCACCGCCACTGCCAGCCAGAAGCCGCCATAGGCTAGAACCGTCAGCGACAGGGCTGCCAGGCCGGCCGGGTCTTGCGCCCCGGCCCAGACGGCGACGACGAGAATGATTGCCGCCGAGGGAAGCAGCACCACCAAGCCACGGGCCAGCGCCTTCACGGCGATCAGCGGCCCGATGGCGACGGGCTGCGACAACACGATGGCGGCGACGCCGCGTTCGCGCTCGCGTGACCACAGATCGTAGGAGGCTGCGAGGAGGACGAGCGGCAGCAGGAAGACGATCACAAAGGCCAGGTCGAACCGGCCCGCGGCGCGCACGGTCGGACTGCCGATGTCCGCCCAGACGCGCCTGAAGAGAGACGTGTAATCACCCAGCGGAACGATGTCGGCCGTGAACGGATAGTGATCAGCCTGACCGACCGACAGCGGCGCCATCGATCCTGGCGGCAGCACGGCCTGCGACGCCGGCAGGGTCACCGATGGGTAGTTCTGGACGACGAACTGGCGCATGTCTGCCAACCGCGCCCGCTCCTCCGCCTTGACCACATCGATGGCCGCCTCGCGCTGGCCGACCCAGTCGGCGCCATTCCATGCGGCATACGCGCCCAGACTCAGAAGGAGGCTCAACAAGACCGGCAGGGCACGGTCGCGGAGCAGGCGGCGAACCTCATAGCCCGCGACGGCGACGGTGCTCATGACAGGCGCCCCAGACGCCGCGCCGAGACGCCCGCCATCCCGAGGGCCAGCATGGTCCAAGCCAGCAGGATCGCGAGATTGGGAGCCTGAGCTGCCGCCACAACCGCCAGGCCGGCGTGGTGCGGCTCATAGACGACGTCACGCGTGATGGTCGCGATGTCGCCGAGGATGTATCGTTCGCCGCGCGGCGGCTTATGGTCCTTCATCCAACCGTTCAGTCGCTGGACCAGCCGGTAGCGATAGTCCTCGACCCTGCGCAGATAGTCGAGGTGAGCGCCGAAGTCCGTACCGGCAAGGGCGCGCGACCAGGGCTGCAGGGCGATGGTCGGTGAGATGATCGCGAACGCGCGTTGCCGGGCCTCCTGCCGGTGGTAGATGGCGTACAGGCGATCGAAATGCCGGTTGTAGAGGTCCGTCGAGAGCTGCTCGCCGAACTCATAGGAGGCGCCCCGGAAGTTGATCGGAAGGTCTTCGACCTCGCTGACCTCATAGCGCGCCAGCAGCTCGGCCTTGAACGCGAGCGTACCCTCGTCCGCTGGATCGTGAACGTCGACGCCGTTCTCCGCATCCTCGGTGACGGCTGCCCGGAAGGCCTGCGCGGAGGGCGTCGGCTCCAGGCTTTCAGCCACGGCGGGGGCGACACGCGGCACGAGCAGCGTCGCCACGGCCCAGAACGCAAGCAGCGCCACAAGCGTGGTTCGTGCCGACGCGATCAGGCCGGACACGGCGACCGTGATGGCCGAGAAGGCCAGGAGGTACAACGCATAGGCGGCGAGCATGGCCGCCAGCGCCGCCCCCTCGGTCGCGCCGGCGCCCTGCATGAGGATGGCCGGAAGGCTCACGCCGATCATGGCGAGCGCGAGCATCCCGGCGGCCGTCCCCAGCGCGATGAGCCGCCCCCCGACCAGCGCCGCGGCCGACGCTCCGGCGCCGAGCTCTTGCCTCAGCCGCTCCCGGGCGACGTCGCCGGATATGGTGGCGAAGCCCGCGAGAATGATCAGCAGCGGCGCGACGACTTGCAACGCCCACGCCGCCGAGAATCCGCCGAAGCGGCTGAGGGCGGCGCCCGCCTCGATCGGCCTGTGCCGGGCCGGGTTCTGCGCGTGGGCCTCGATGAATACCGACGTGCCGACGAAGTCGGACAGGCCGGGGTCGAAGGCCGCCAGTGGCCGCACCGGCGCCGGCACGGCGCGGCCGACGTGGGCGGCGTCGTGGGGATCGATCACGCCCTGGCTGTCCCAGAGGCGCGCCTCCTCCTCAGCGACGGCGCGCCGCTCCTGCGCCTGGGCGGACAAGCGGGCCGCGCTCGTCGCGGCCGACGCGCCGGCGAGGAGCAGGACCGCGAGGCCGAGCCAGAGCAACCGCCGCTCGCGCCACATGAGCGTCAGCTGCGTCGCGGCCACGCCGCACGTCTGCGATAACGCGGACATCACACCGCTCCGCACACGCCTGGCATCACCACTGCTTGGTCACCGTGAGCGACACGAAACGCCCGAGGGGATTGGCATTGACCGGATCGAAGCCGATCCCGAAGTTGGTGACCACAAAGGGCGGGTCGGCATCGAACAGATTCTGAATGCCGAGAGCGAAAGACGTCCCGTGCAGTAACCCCGGAGCCGACCTCGCGAGGTCGTAGCGGAGGTTCACATCGACGGTCTTCCAGGGCTCCACATCGGGATCCGCGGTATTCGAGAGGTCTGTGTAACCTCCGGTGTAGTTCACGAATGCCGCCGCCGACCAGCCAGCACGAGTGAAGGTCGGGCCCGTACGGAACTTGAAATCCACTGGCAGAAAACTCAGGTTGATCGCCTGCGCCCTGGGCGAGGTCGCCACCACGCGCCTGGTTCCGTTGAAGATATGTTGTCCGGCCAACGTGAAGCCGATGCGGCTCTCCGCGACGTTGAAGCCGTAGCGTGCGTCGAAGTCGAGGCCATCCTGAAAGGTGGAGGCGTTGTTTCTGAGCCGGTTGTCGACGAGTGCAGCCGTGTTGTATTCGTTCAGCTCCGGCGGGAGGCCATTGGCGCCGGTGCGGAACACCGTCCATTGCGCTCCGCCTTGCCCGAGCGCGATGGCTTCGTCGATGAGTGACCGGCTTGGGTTCCTGGTGATAATCGCCGCATACGCGGCTTCTTGAGCGAAGATGGTCGACGTATTTGCAGGGCCGCCACTATCAATCCGGTCACGGTAATTGATGTTGTAGTAGTTCAGTCTGAGAGAGAAATCGCGCAGCCCATTCGGCGTGACCTCCACACCCGTGGTCCACGTCGTCGCACGTTCCGGGCCGAGATCAGGGATGCCGCCGCTGAGCACCATGGTAACCGTACGGCCCGCGGGCGATGTGGAAAGCGGATCTGGAAAATACGAGACGGTTGTGCCGACTCGCCTTCCGAGATCCTGAAAGAGCGGCGCGCGAAACGAGGTGCCCCATGTCCCGCGGAACAGCAGCCCAGGCGTCACCTCCCAGGCGGCGCCCATCTTTGGATTCACGGTGGTGCCGAAGTCGCTGTAGTGGTCGTACCGGATGGCGCCCGTCAGCTCCAGGCGCTCGATGCCTCGCACGCGGTTGGCCGTTCCAACAACGGGGATGACGCCTTCTCCGAACGCTGATGCCACACCGCGCGCACCGCGTGTGTCGGGGTTTCGAACTCCTCTGGAGGAGATGTTGGTGAGGAGATACTCGTCACTGCGATAGGTGGCGCCGATCGCGGCGCGAACCTCGCCACCCGAGAGCGCCACGATCGGGCCATCGGCAGCCAGGTCGAGGGACCAGGAGTCCGTCGCGATGCGGAATTCCGACGACGGACTGATGACGCCAAGGACGCCTGTGGTTGTCGTTCTGAATCCCGTATTCTCGACAAAGCTGTGGCCGAAGACCCCGTTCAGCCTTGCCTGCCACCGTGATGTCAGGTTGTACTTCAGCCCCGCCGTGAGATCGTATTGCTTCGTGTTGGGAATATTCGTCTCGAAGTCGGTGAAGAATCCACGGATTGCCTCGATGTCGCGATATGAGTACATGCCGGTCGCTTCCAGGGACAGACCGGAGGCGACTCGTTGCGACATCGAGCCGTAGACACTGTGCCGATCGGCGCGTGGCAGTAGGTCAAAGGGCAGAGGCGGGTTGACCGAGAAACTCCTGTCCGTGATCGGCAGATTGTCCTGCGTCAAGTACTCGTAGCTCACCAGCGCGTTACCGCCGTTCCAGGTCCAGCCGCCAGTCAGCGCCCCCTGAACTTCTTGCCGGCCGCCCGTCGTCACGCTGCCAACGCGCGCCAGCGTTTCGTAGCCGGCAAAATTCGTTCGCAACACGATGTTGACGACCCCGCCGATGGCGTCTGCACCGTAGATGGCCGACGCACCGTCCGTGAGCACCTCGATGCGTTCGATCGCCGACATCGGGATCAGGGACACGTCCACATATTGGAACTGGTTTGACGCGGTCACACGACGGCCGTTGATGAGTGTGAGCGTTGTGCCCGTTCCGAGCCCGCGCAGATTGATGCTCGAGCCGCGTCCGTCGTTGACGCCGACGTCACGGTCCGCACCGGAATTCGCAACGTTGCCGGCATTGGCACCACCCCCGAAGTTCTGCGGCAGCGTTTCCAGGAACTGCTGAACAGTGGCAGCGCCGGTCTGGGCGATCTCTGATTTCTCGAAAATCCGGACTGGCGACGACGGCGCGATGTTCAAGCCGCGGATGTTCGAGCCGACGACGGTGACGTCCTCGTGGACCCGGGTGCCGATCTTCAGGGCAATGCGGAGTGTGACATTGTCGCCAACGCTCAGCACGACGTTCGGAAATTCCGCTGGTGCGAAGCCTTCTCTCTGGGCCCGCAAGGTGTAGCGGCCTGGCGTCACCGAAGGGAAGGTGAAGGTCCCCTGCGTCGTCGCGGTTGAGACGCGGGCCACGGCCGTCTCCGCATTGATGAGCCTCAGCTCGACGTCCGGAAGGACCGCACCCGATTCGTCAACCACCACGCCGCTCAGTGTTGCGGCGGCCGTCTGTGCGAACAGGACGGTCGGTGCGATACCTGTGCCTGCAAATCCAACAAGCAGCGCCACGACGCCCCCGATGAGACGCGGCACGCGGTCGTGAAGGCGGCGATCGCACGGTCGTGGCAACGAGGGTGATGCGAATGTCGAAAGGATCACGTCGAATGTCTCCTGAGGCTATTGCGGTGTCTGACCGCGGATGAAGCGCGCGTCCAGCCGCGCGCGGTGAAGGTGCTGCCGAATGTCAAGCATAGACGCCGCGTGTGCGGCGTCTGTCGTCGGGTCAGCCGCGGTGAACGCCTCGGCCAAGGCTTCGTCCACCGTTGTCGCCTCGTTGGCCAGACGGCGGCTTGCCGATCGCAGGTGATCCGGCAGCGAGGACGCTCGCTCGTCGGCGTCGAAGTACGGGGCGAGCATGGCGTCCAACGTGTCGATCGCCTCGAGGGTGTCGGCGGCATGGCGGCCCAGGAGCGCCTGCCAGGCTCGTGCGCCGCCAGGATCGAACGTCGCCACGGTCTGCTCGTCGAAACGTTCGACAAACGCGTTGAGCGCGCGTGCGTGTCGCTTGAGGCGCTCCGACAGGGCGAGTACCCGCGGGGTCAACGCGCGAATGATCGGCATCGCATCCTGTTCGCTCCCCATACGGCTCCGCAGATAGGCATCGATGGGCGCGGTCTCGACGGCTGACTCCAGCAGACGAAGCTCGGTCGGTCCACTGGTTCGACTCGGTGCCCGCTCGGCGGCTTCCTCGAAGGTCTGAATATCGACCGCGATCACCTCGGCGGCGCCCCATGCGGACACGGCGCGGAGGACGGCGGTCTTCTGGTCGGCGGTGCTAACAAGCCCCACGACCGACAGGGCGTTGGGCCCCGCGCGGCTCACGAACAAGTAATCGCTTGCCCCAAGCCGATCGACGGTTTCCATCAGCCGCACCTCCAGAGAGGGCGTGGCGGGCGTCGGCACGCGGTCCAACCGGGGCTCGACGACGGGCGCAGCGGTCAAGAGACGACGGGTCTCGGGAATGAAGGTGCCGGCGGGGATGTCGCGCACCGGCAGACGGGCGTGCACGTGCTCCTCGAGGGTGACGATCTGCTCGATTCCGTTGACTGAGACGGTCAGGGAAAGCCGGACCGCGTGCAAGTCCGCTCGACGGAGCACGAGCGTGGCGCGCGAGGGCACCGTCGCCGGTGTCACCTGCGCGTGGACGGCGGGAATCGTCCACTCGAACCAACCCGTGGCGACGGGACGTTCGCAGGTCAGCGTATAGGCGGCAGCGTCGGAGGCTCGCGTGCACGGACCAATGGACATGTACCGCTGGCGGAACGCGCTGGCCGACAGGTCCGTGGCCCAGATGTCGTCAAACAGCCCAAGTTCGATGCCTTCGTCGCGGTCGTCTATCAGCCACCGTCCGGCGACGAGATGGCCGCCCTGATCGAAGGCCCGAACGGCGCGCGCCCCCGTGTCGCCGCGCGTCCACGCCTCGATGCGATGGGTTGAGCTGGGCGCGTGCGCGTCCGCTCGCCGGACGTGGAACGTAAGAGTGCGATGCACGGCCTCCGAAGCCGAGATCGCACCGGCCTCGCTCGCCACGGCCTGCTCGATGAGCGCTGCCACGCTCGGCTCCCCGGGCGGGCGCCCGTACGCCCACCACAGCGTGGCGGCCAGGAGGAACACGGCAACTGTCGCCGGGACAAGTCGCCGAACGTGCCAACACGGGTCCCACACGCGTCGCCACCAGGACCTACCTCCCTCCACCGGGACATCGCTGGCGGCCGAATCGGACACGTGGAGGGCGATTGAACCCTCAGACTCCTGCTTGCCAACGGCCAGCCGGAGGGCCGGGTCGACGTACTCCACCGCGATAACCGGACGCAGGTCCGAAAAGTCGAGCGCCAAACGCAGAGAGCGGAGGTCGCTCAGGGCGACGCGTAACTCCTGAACCAGGGCGCCCTGCGGCGGCGGATCGACATGGAGCAATGCCATCCGAACGCCCTGCTCGCTGTGCAGCTCGGCGAAGGCAACGGGCTCCTCGATGCGTACGGTCCAACACACTTCGCTTTGCGAGGAACCCACACGGAGGATGCCGACGTGATGACCGTTGATGGAGATTTCCAAATGCTGCGGACGATGCTCACGAAGCCTGCGGGCGCGCCGTCGTGCCTTGTCATGAAAGGTGCTCCTGCGGTCTGACGTGACGCCTCCGCCCGAGCCGCCTGCTTCGCTGTCGGGCGGCGGCGGCCCCGAGTCGGACGGCAGCTCGAGATGGGCGCAGAGACGTTCGAGGCAATGCCCGCAGCTCGCGATGTGCGCGCACGTCGCAACGTCCAGCGGCTTGGCGTGATCTGAGCTGTTCCACCGCTCGATGGCCCGGGAGGAGAGACACGGCGGTTGCGCTGTCGCGAAGATGGCCGCACGCAGACGCGTGAGAGTGTCCGGTGTGTCAGCCGAGGACGTCGCCGGCATTACGTGAGGCCGTGCAACCAGATCGCCGGCTGCTCGGACCTGCGGAGGGTCAGCGAGGTGTTGCCGCGCTTCACGGCGCGCCCGCGTCAGCCACGTGTGCACAGTTGCCGGCGTCGTCCGAAGGATGCGGGCGACATCGGTTGGAGAGACATCATGGAAGAATCGAAGCACGAACGCGGACGCGGCCTTCGATGACTCCTTTCGTGCGCACGCGAACTGGCAGATCCGAGTAAGGTCGTCCCGCGTGCGCATCTGGTCCTCAGTGCTCGAGGCGTCGAGCACGAGCATGACCGAGTCGTAGTCCTCGACGGCGACATGACGCATCCGGTGCGTGACCGCGCGGCGGATTGAGGACACGCGCAGGTTGCGGACCAACGTGGCGAGGTACGCATCGAGGTCGCGGATCTGCGCGAGATCCGGTTGTGCCGTCGTGAACTGGACGTAGGCGTCCTGGATCAGATCCTCGAGCAGACTCCAGTCCGCGCCGACGAGGTGGGCCGCAAACGTCCGGAGCGCGGCGTATCGCGCCATGAAGGCCGCATCATGGTCACCGCGAAGGTCCGGCGCGTGCCGCTTGACGAGAGTGAGCAACGTGAAGGCCATCAAGGTTCAGGAACGAGCGGAAACGTCCCTACACCAAGCAATGACGCCAATCGAAGGGCGTTCTGAATGCCTGGGGCTAGAAAATTCAATGAACGGTCGGTTGCGCCACACGAACGGTATGCGACGCATCTGCGCCGCTGGGGTGCCGCCGAGGAACCCCTCTGCGGACGCGGTAGGGCCGCTGTCGGTGTTGGGCTAGGGGCTGTCCACCGCCCCAATCGCGCCGTCCGCTCGAATCCGGGCGCGGCTCGCCTGTCACCATACCTACACTCTTGGCTTCGTGGCACAAGGAGCCCACATGGCAGTACGACTGTTGTTCCAAGGGCCGTCACACGCCGTGCGAGTGGTCGTCGCTGCCATCGCCATGGCCGTCTGCCTCGTCGTGCCCCTGGGCGCCGCCGACGACGTGCCACAGGCGAACGCCGTCCGTGTCGAACGCGGGATGATCGAGGTCGATGGCCGCCTCGATGACGCGCCGTGGCTGGCTGCCCGGTTCGTTGGCGCCTTCACGCAACGCGACCCCGACGAAGGCGCCCCGGCGTTGGACCAGACCGAAGTAGCATTCCTCTTCGATGACCATGCCCTGTACGTGGCGGCTCGAATGCTCAGCCGCGATCCGGCAGGCATCCAGGCCATTGTCGCCCGGCGCGACACTGAAGGGCTGTCAGAGTCGCTGGCGGTGTCACTGGATACCTATTTCGACCGCCGCACTGCCTACACATTTGTTGTGACGGCCGCGGGTGGACGTCTCGACTACTACCACCCTCGCGATGACGGCGACGACCGTGACTACTCGTTCGATCCCGTGTGGGATGCCGCGGTGGCGCGAACCTCTGAGGGATGGACGGCGGAACTGCGCATCCCCTTCTCCCAACTCCGCTTCCGCAACACAGAGGACCAGCGATGGGGTCTCAACGTACGTCGTCAGACACCCGCACGGAATGCCGATGACTTCTGGGTGCTGATCGGGAAGAAAGACACAGGCTGGGCTTCCCGTTTTGGTGAGCTGACCGGCATCCGTGGCATTCCGGCGACCCGCCGTCTCGAGCTGCTCCCGTACGTAGCGGCCGGCTCGGCGATTCAGACCGCTCCGGATGCCCGCAATCCATTCTCGTCACGTCTGGCGGGCCTCGCTCGAGTTGGTGGTGACCTGAAGGTGGGGCTCGGTCCGAACCTGA
>CAZNOC010000041.1:0-23767 GCA_964574545.1 uncultured Bifidobacteriaceae bacterium
TGCTGCCCATCCGGCAGTCGGTCGAGGAGTGGGCGCCGCACATCGTCTTCAATCTTCTGGAAGAGTTCCACAGCATCAGCGAGTTCGACGCCCACGTGGTGAGCTACCTGGACCTTCTCAAGGTACCGCACACCGGCTGCAACCCGCGCGGGCTGACCATCACGCGCGACAAGGCGCTCTCGAAGAAGATCGCTGCCTACCACCGGATCCGCACGCCGCGGTTTGCCACGTTCCACCGGAAGCACCGGTGGCACGTGCCGAAGGACCTCCGGTTTCCGCTCATCGTGAAGAGCCTCACCGAGGAGGCCTCCCTCGGCATCTCGCAGGCATCGGTGGTGCGGAACGACGATGAGCTGCGGGAGCGCGTGGCGTTCGTGCACACGCGCGTCGAGAGCGACGCCATCGCCGAGGAGTTCATCGAGGGGCGGGAGCTCTACGTGGGGGCGTTCGGCAACGAGCGCGTCACGGTGTTGCCCGCCTGGGAGCTGCTGTTCGAGAACCTGGCGCCCGGGGCGGTCGCGATTGCCACCGCCCGGGTGAAGCACAACCTCCGCTACCAGGAGGAACGCGGCATCTTCCAGCAGCAGGCCACCGACCTCCCGCCGGCGCTCGTGGACCGCCTCGTGCGCACGACACGCCGGCTGTACCGGCTGCTCCACATCACCGGCTACGCGCGGATCGACTACCGGCTGCGCGAGGACGGCGAGCTGTTCTTCCTCGAGGCCAACCCCAATCCCGAGATCGCGCCGGGGGAGGAGTTTGCGTCGGCTGCGGCGGCGGCCGGGATCGCCTACCCGCAGCTCCTGCAGAAGGTCCTCAACCTGGGCCTGCGCGCGTCGCGCTGGTAGGGCACAGCCGGCTCGCCGCCGCGCCATGGCAGCGGCCCGGTCCGGAGGCCTGCTCCCGCGGGTCGAGGGGGTAGAATTGCGGCGATGGCCGGCGAGACCCCCTTGGGCCCGATCCCGTGGCCCTATCGCATCGAGTACGACAGGACGGAGTATCAGGACGCCGACGTCCTCGTGATCGGCGGCGGGGCCTCCGGCTGCTTCGCGGCCATGGGCGCGGCCGCCCGAGGCGCGCGCGTCATCATGTGGGAGAAGGCCGCCACGATGACGAGCGGCGCCATGGGATCGGGGTGCGACCACTGGGAGATGGCGGCGACCAACCCCTGCTCGCGCGTCACCCCCGAGGAACTGGCCGATGCCATGGTGCGCATGCACCACGGCTACAACAACGGCATCTCGCACTACATCGAGACACGCGAGGGCTACGATCGCCTGCTCGACCTCGAGACCTACGGCGCCAAGATCCGCGACACGGACGACGAATTCAAGGGCGCCGACTTCCGCGACGACGAGACGAAGTTCATGTTCGCGTACGACTACGTGAACCGCTTCACGCTGCGCGTCTGGGGGACGACGTTCAAGCGCGCCATGTACCGCGGCGCCAAGATTCGCAAGGCACAGGTCGTCGACCGGACGATGGGCGCGGGCCTGCTCACCGAGGGCGGCCGGATCGGCGGGCGCGTGGTGGGCGCGGTGGCCATCAACGGCCGCACCGGCCGGTTCACCGTCTGCCGCGCGAAGGCGGTCGTCTTCTGCATGTCGCGGCCCACGCGGTTGTGGCTGTTCGCCCCGGGCGCCACCGGGATCTCGGAGTTCCGCCCGCCGCAGTGCACCGGCGACGGCCACGCGATGGCGTGGCGCGTGGGCGGGCAGTTCACGATGCTCGAGAAGTCGCTTCGCGGCGAGTGGTCCGGCCTGCGGAGCTTCCCGCCCTACAGCACCGGGAACAACCACAACACGTGGTACGCGTGCACGATGGTGGATGCCGAAGGGCGGTGCATCCCGTGGTTCGATCGCGACGGGCGGGAACTCACCTCCGTGGCCGAGCGCTACCGTCCGTCGCCGGGGCAGAAGTTCTACATGAAAGGCGGCGGCGAACCGGACTTTCCGTTCTACGAGTTCCAGGGCCCGGAGACGATGCCCGTCGAGGAGGCGGTGAAGCGCGGCTACAAGCTGCCGTTCTACGCCGACCTCACCGGCATGCCACCCATGGAGCGGAAGGTCATCTGGGGCATGATGGTCGGCAACGAAGGCAAGACGCGCACGCCGGTCTACGCCGCGTACACCGAGGCCGGCTTCGACCCGTCGAGCGACGTGCTCCAGAGCTACGGCGACGGCTGGCGCTCGGGCCAGTTCCTGCCGCAGGAGCGGCAGTTCTTCGGCATTCCCGGAGGCATCGTCAACGACTGGCGGCTGATGACCAACCTCGAAGGACTCTTTGCCGCCGGGGACGTGCTGTTTGCGTCCGACTGCGTCGGGCACGCGGCGGCCACGGGACACTATGCCGGCCGGCATGCCGCGGCGTACGCGGTGGCGCACGGCGAGGTCGAGGTGAATGACGCCCAGGTGGCACGCGAGCGCGCCCGCCTCTACGAGCCGCTGCAGCGCGAACACGGCGTGAGCTGGCAGGCGCTCTCCGAGGCGATCACCCGTGTCATGCAGAACTACTGCGGCGCGGTGAAGAGCGACGATCTGCTGCACGAGGGGCTGCGCGGGGTCGAGGAGCTGTGGGCGAACGAGGCGCGGCGCCTCGTGGCCAGAAATCCCCACGATCTGCTCCGCGCGCAGGAGACGCTGAACGTGTTGACCAACGCGGAGCTCGTCATCCACTCGTGCCTTGCCCGCAAGGCGAGCTCGAAGCCGCTCCAGTTCGATCGCCTCGACTATCCCGAGGTGGATCCGCCCGAGTGGCACAAGTTCGTGACGGTGGAGCGCGACGCGACCGGTGTGAAGGTGGGTGCGCTGCCCATCGACTACTACGGCGACTTCGCCACCAACTACGAGCGGCACAACGCCGACTACATCCGCGAACAGGCCACCCGATGAGCACCAGGGTCTTTGCCATCGCCGACCAGGCCATCGTCGATCCCATCACGATCGTCCCGGAGATCTGCACGGGCTGCAACCTGTGCCTGCACGTGTGCCCGGTGGATCTGTTTCTGCCGAACGACGACAAGGGCGGGCCGCCGCAGGTGCTCTACCCGGGCGAGTGCTGGTACGAGGGGAGCTGCGTGGACATCTGCCCGGAGCCGGGGGCGATTCGCCTGAACCGCCCGCCGGCGATGCGGGTGAACTGGAAACCAAAGGCCGGCCTCGGCCCTCCTACAGCGTAGCGCCGACGCGACGGGTGGCGAGGCTCACGCCCACGTACACCACGGCCGAGACCGCGAAGGCGGTGAGCAGGCCGAGGTCGATGTTGAACGCGCCCTCGAGCGGTCCAGGCACGCCCGCGGCGAACGCCGCAAGTCCGATGGCACCGCCGACGAACATCGCGGCAAACGCGCCTTGTCGCGTGCCGCCCCGCCACAGCAGTCCGAAGAGCAGCGGGACGAGCATGCTGCCCATGTAGGGATACGTGAAGATGATGATCGTGTCGAGGATGCCGCGCGCCTGGAGCGCGATCCCGACGCCGAGCACGATGGCCCCGACCACCGACAGCCGCGCGAGCAGTGTGGCGTTCGGCAGGTCCTCGAGTTCGCGGTGCGGGTGGAGCACCTTGTTGTAGAAGTCGCGCGAGAAGCAGCCCGCCAGCGAGATCAGCAGGGCGTTGGCCGTGGACATCGCCGCCGCGAGCAGCGCCGACACGACGATGCCCGCCACCACCGGCGGCAGCGCCGTCGTCACTACGTGCGTGAGCACCGCGCCTGATGCGACGTCCGGGAAGGCCTGCCGGCCGGCGGCGCCGATGAGCCCGGCGCAGAAGGCGACACCGATGGTCAGCACCCCGGCGGCGATGCAGGCCTGTTTCGCGATGGCGCCGGTGCGCGCCGCCTGGTAGCGGATGAACGCGTCGTACGACACCGAGATCGCGAACAGGAATGGCGTGATCAGGAAGACGGCGCGCGAGCCCATGCCCTCGGGAACGAACGGCGTCGTGAGCACCTCGGTGGCCGTGGCGCTGTCGAGCAGGCCGAGCGCGGCCACGGCCGTGAGGGGCACGCCGAGGGTGATGATCGACACCTGGAAGAGGTCGGCGAACACCACGCCCCACATGCCGCTCAGCACGTTCGAGACCAGGATGACGCCCGCCACGATGAGGACGGCCGTGGCGAAGCTGACGCCGAGCATGCCCGACAGCACCGAGCCGGCGGCCATCAGCTGCGCGGCGAAGATGCCGAGCAGGCTCGGCAGGTTCGACATCCACGCCCACGTGCGCACGCCGCGATGTTCGCCGTAGCGGAGCGCGAAGTAGTCGATCGGCACGATGGCGCCGACCGATCGCATCTTCTGGGCCGCGAGCAGGCCGCCGAGGATGAGCCCGCCGCCGCAGCCGAGGCCGTACCACACGCCGGGCCAGAGGCCGCCCGACGCCCCGGCCTCCGCGCCACCGAGCACGACGCCGGCGCCGATCTGGACGGCCGCCAGCGACGCCGTGCTCAGGACGAGACCGAGGCTCCGCCCTGCCAGCAGGTAATCCGAGACCTGCTTGATGCGGGTGCTGAGCAGCGCGCCGACGACGAGCGTGCCCAGCAGGTAGGCGACGACGACCGCGACGAGCATCGCGCGCCCCGGCTACTTCACGGCGTACTTGGTGAACGCGCCCCCCGCCTGGACGATCGAGTTCGGCCCTTCCGCCGCGTAGACGTTGCCGTCGGCGTCCACCGCGACGCCTTCCCCGGCCGTGCCCTGGTACACGCGGTCCTCGCGCTCGAAGGGCGGGATGAACGCGGTGATCCGGTCCTCGTCGATGTGGCCGATGCGCACGCCGTTGCGCCAGCCCGGGTGGTTGAACGGGCCCGACTCGGAGTCGATCGCGTAGACCATGTCGTCCTTGATGAAGAGCCCGCTGATGCGCCCGTACGCGTAGCGCGACTCGAGGTAGGTGCCCTCCTGGTCGAAGATCTCGATCCGGTGGTTGCCCCGATCCGCGACCCAGAGGCGGCCCTTCGAGTCGAACGCCATGCTGTGCGGCGTACGGAACTCGCCGTGGCGCACACCGAGGCCGCCCCACGACTTGATGAAGGTGCCCTCGGGCGTGAACTTGCTGATACGCGCCGTCGCGCCGCGCTCGATGCCCTCGTTGAGCGTCGTACGCGTCGTCATGCCCTGGCCCTGGTGTCCCTCCGAGACGTAGATGCTGCCATCGGGTCCGACCACGGCGTGGTTGGGCTGGTCGAACTGGCCGTCGGCGTTGCCCGGCTGGCCGGCTTTGCCCAGGCTCATGAGCAGCTCGCCGGACGGGCTGAACTTGTGCACCTGGTGCCCCTTGGTGCCCGCCTCGTTGCCGGCGAAGTCGGCCACCCACACGTTGCCCTCGCCATCGACGTGCAGGCCGTGCGGCGTGATCATGATGCCGGCCCCGAAGTTGGCGAGCACCGCGCCCGTGTGGCGATCGAACTTGAAGACCGGGTCCACCGGGTTTGTCTCGCACGTCATCGGCGCGCCGGCGCCGAAGGTGGCCGCGCCGCAGCGCTCGTAGGCCCAGATGTGGCCGTCGTGCGGGTCGATGTCGATGCCGGCCGACGATCCCCACTGCCGGCCCTCGGGTAGCTCGCCCCAGTTCGTGATGACGTTCGGCGCCGGGTTCGGCAGCCCCTCACCCGTGATGGGATTCCCGGCCGGGGCGGCGGACGCGGCCGCTGCGCTGGTTTCGGGGCTGGTGCCGCCGCACGCCGTCAGCAGCAACGCGGCGCAGGCACAGAGAGCGGGGAGCAGGGGTCGCGGCGTCATGGCATCTCCTCGTGAGTCGGTTCGAGAGTTTCGGTGTCTGCGGGCGCCCGGCCACAGCGGCCGAGGCGCCGATCAGCGTTCGTGCGGGGGCGGCGTCACGCTCGACGCCGGACGGGTGCCCTTCAGGATCCAGCGCTGGATACGCCGGCCGTTGCCGGCTTCGCCGGTGTACATCCGGTTCTGGGAGTCGATGGCGATCATGTGCGCGCGGATGAACTCGCCGGACTGGCGTCCGGGCCTCCCGAACCGGTCGAGGACGGCGAGGTCCTTCCGGCGCAGGACCCAGATGCGCTGGTTCGTACCGTCGATCAGATAGAGCAGGCTCTGTTCGGGGTCGCGCGAGAACTGGAGGCTGAAGCCGCTCCCCGATCCGCCGGTCTCCGGGCGGACGAACTTCTCCATCAGGTACTCGCCGTCCTGCCGGAACACCTGGATGCGGTTGCCGCGCCGGTCGGAGACGTAGATGAGCCCATCCTTCGAGCCCACCAGGCCGTGCAGCGTGGAGTACTGCAGGGGCGGGTTCGCCGGGTTCACCGGGTAGTCGTACTTGTAGGTGTCGTCAGGCGGCTTGCCGTAGGCGCCCCAGTGGCGCTTGTAGGCGCCCGTCTCCGCGTCGTACACCACGACGCGCCTGTTCCGATAGCCGTCGGCGATGAAGATCTCGTTCGTCTTCGGCTCGACGTAGAAGATGGCCGGGCCGCCGAGGTGGTCGGGATCGTGGCTGCCCTTGTTCACGCCGGGCACGCCGATGGTCATCACGTGTGTGCCGTCCTGCGTGAACTTCATCACGTGGTGGCCGTTGCTCGTGCCCATCCACACGAAGCCGTTGTGATCGATGTAGATGCCGTGCTCCTGGTCGAACCAGGTGTAGCCCTCGCCGGGACCGCCCCAGGTCCGCAGCACCTTGCCCTCGGGGTCCAGTTCCAGCACCGGCGGAGCCGGGCGGCAGCAATCGGCGATGGGCGGCTCGACGGCGGCGCCGATCTCCTGCGGGGTGAGGCTCGTCGGCATGTGGATCACCCAGAGGTGATCCCGGTCGTCCACGAACAGGCCCCGGATGTCGCCCCAGATCCAGTCGTTCGGCAGGGTCGGCGGCCAGGTGGGATCCACCTCGTAAATCGGCAACTGGTCAGCCGTCGGCGATCCGGGTGCGGGCCTGGCATTGGCGCCCTGCGCGGCAGCCGCGACGGGCAGCACCAGCCCGGCCACAAGGGCGGTCAGCGTGGATGCGCGTGTCATGCCCGGGGATTATCGCTCAATCGGGCCCGGGACCGAAGGCGGTATACTCCTTGCGCGTCCGTGGCACTTGCACCTGGTAGTCGTCTTGGTCCCTACGAAGTCCTGGCACCGCTCGGTGCCGGGGGGATGGGCGAGGTGTACCGCGCCCGCGACTCCAAGCTGCAGCGCGACGTCGCCCTCAAGATCCTCCCCCGGGCCGACAGCGAGGGCCGCCGGCGGTTCACGTCCGAGGCGCTGGCGCTCGCCGCGCTGAACCACCCCAACATCGTGACCATCCACGCGGTGGAAGACGAGGGAGACACCCCGTACCTCGTGATGGAACTGGTGTCAGGGCACCCCCTCACCCATCTGGTGCGACAGGGCGGCATGCCGCTCTCCGACCTGCTGGCGCTCGCCATTCCGGTGGCGGAGGCGCTCACGGCCAGCCACGCGAGGGGCATCATCCACCGCGACCTCAAGCCGGGCAACGTGATGCTTACCGACGACGGGCGGGTGAAGGTGCTGGACTTCGGCCTGGCACGGCAGCTGGACGTTGCGGGAGCGGCCGAGACCAGGGATGCCACCTCGCTCGGCGCGGCGGTGGGCACCCTGATGTACATGTCGCCCGAGCAGGCCCGGGGGGAAGCGCTGGACGCCCGCACGGACATCTTCTCGGTGGGCGTCATGCTGTACGAACTCGCGAGCGGCCGCCATCCGTTCTCGGGGCCGACCGCCGCGGTGATCGCCGACCGGATCCTGAACGACCCTGCCGCGCCTCTCGGCGGGGCGTGCGCGGCCCTGGATCCGATCCTCGCCCGCGCGCTCGCGAAGCGGCCGGAGATGCGGCACCGGACGGCACTCGAACTGCTCGCCGATCTCAGGGCCGCCGGCGGCAGGGCGCATGCCGCGCCGCCGTCCGCGTTCTACGTCCCGGCCCCCGCCGACGCCGGGCGCTCCGTCGCGGTGCTCCCGTTCGAGAACATGAGCGCCGATCCCGACCAGGCCTACTTCTGCGACGGCATGGCCGAGGAGCTGATCTCCGCGCTTGCGGGCATCAAGGGCCTGTCGGTCGCGGCGCGCACCTCGACATTTCAGCTCAAGGGCCAGCAGCTCACCGTCCAGCAGATCGCCGAGCGGCTGAAGGTGAAGACGGTGCTCGAAGGCAGCGTGCGGAAGATGGGCACCCGGCTTCGCATCACCGCGCAGCTCGTCGATGCGGACACCGGGTTCCAGATCTGGTCCGACCGGTACGACCGCACGATGGACGACGTGTTCGCGATTCAGGACGAGATCGCCAGGGCCATCACGAGCGAGCTGGAGGTCACCCTCACGCGGCACTCCGGCGTCCCGATCGTGAAGCAGGGCACCCCCGATCTCGAGGCGTACAACCTGTACCTGCGCGGCCGGTACCTGATGAACCGGCTGGACACGAACCTCTACGTGTCGATCGGAGAGGCCATCGAGTGCTTCGGGCGCGCCATCGCGCTCGACCCCGACTTCGCCGCGGCGCACGCGAGCCTCGCCGAAGCGTGGAACATCATGGGGTACTACTCGTTCGTGCCCGCGGGCGTGGCCAGCGCCGCGTCGCTGCCGGCGGCGCGGCGCGCCGTCGAGCTCGACCCCACGCTGCCCGAAGCCTACACGGCCCTGGGCTGGACGAAGACGCTCTTCGCCATCGACCTCCGGACCGCGGAGCAGGACTTCCTCCGTTCGCTCGACCTGGCCCCCAATGCGCCCGCTCACGTCTACTACGCCATCCTGCTTGCCGCGCACGGGCGCTTCGACGAGGCGATGTCGCACGCGCTCGAAGCCCAGCGTCTCGACCCGCTCTGGATGATCGTGCCGTTCGCGATCGCCCAGGTGCACCTCTGCGCGCGGCATTTCGAGGCGGTCGAGCGGATGATGCGCGACCTGCTGGCGATCAGCCGCAGCTTTGCCGGGGCCTACTGGTATCTCGCCATCGCGCTGGCCGGCCAGGGGCGGTACGCCGAGGCGATCGCGGAGCTCGAGACCGCAGCCGAGATGGTGCGCCGGGCGCCGCTGTATCTGGCGATCCTCGGGCTCTACTACGCCAGGGCGGGGCGCCTCGACGACGCCCGCGCGGTGCTCGCGGAAGTGCAGGCCTCGGGGCACGCGCCGCGGTACGTCCTGGCGTTGCTGCACGGGGCCGTCGGCGAAATGGATGCCGCGCACGCCGACCTGGCGGCCGCCATCGAGGGCCACGAAGACCAGGTGTTTCTCATGGCCACCGATCCGCGCTTCGATCACCTGAAGGACGACCCCCGATTCGACGCGCGGCTCCGCGCCATGGGCCTCGCGCATTCCACGACCCCGTGACGCGAGACCCCCTTCTCGTCGTCTATGTGGTCCTCGCCACCCTGGCCGGCGGCATCCTGCTCGATGCGAAGGGGCCCTGGTGGGGACAGGGAGCGGTGGTGATCTGGTCGTGGGCCGTGCTCGCGTGGATTGCCGCGGGATCGACGCCCGGGCACCGCCGCGAGCTTGCCGTCTGCGTGGTGATCGCCACCGCGGGAGAGCTGTTCCTGATGGAGGTCTGGGGGGTCTACGCCTACCGGCTCGGAAACCTCCCGCTCTTCATTCCGGCAGGACATGCGATCGTGTTCGCCGCGGCCACCCGGATGGCGCCGATGGCGCCGCGCGCGTTTCCCGCGGTGGTGGCGATCGGCGGCGCGTCCTTCACGGTCTGGGCGGCCACCACGGGACTCGACACGTTCGGGATTCCATGGTTCATCGCCTTCCTCGGCTACCTGGCGTGGAGCCGGAACCGCGCGCTCTGCTCGGTGCTCTTCGTCTTCGCACTCACCATCGAGCTCTACGGCACGGCGCTCGGCGGCTGGCACTACTTCACGCGCGAACCCTGGTTCGGGCTCACCACGACCAACCCACCGGTCTGGATTGGCGCCGTCTACTGCACGCTCGAGACGCTAGTGCGGGTCGCGTCCCACATCGTGCCGTCAGCGACGGGGGCCGTGGCCGCTTCACGCGCCAGCCATCGATACATCACGTAGATCCCCGCGAACACGCCGACGAACTCGACGACGACGGCAGTCGTGAGCACGGGGTCGGTCCAGAGCCATCGGGCGGTCCCCGCTCGCCATTCCTCGTACGTGCCGAGCGACAGGGTCCGGTAGGGCTGGACGGCCATCCACGCGAACGTGAAGACGGTGCCCGCCCAGAAGATGGCCTTCGCGGTGCCGGCCCGGCCCGACGCGGAGAGCCAGGCGCCCACCTGGAAGCCGGCCACGTTGGTAGCGAAGTAGAGGGAGAGGAAGACGGGAAGCAGCCAGCGATATTCGGACAACGAGTCGCCGTGGAACCACATGTGCGAGGTCTGCAGGCCGAACTCGTTCACCAGGAAGAACACCGGCAGCCAGATGACGAAGATGCCCTGGAACGCCAGGTTCAACGAGAGCGCGCGCGCATGGAAGTACTTCGCCTTCGGCGAGCGCAGCCCGCGTTCGACCGCCGCCGCCATGAGACTGGCCGTGCCGAACGTGAACGGTAAGTCGACCTGGATCATGACCCCTCCTGAAACGCGAACCGCAGTTCCGTGACCACGCGGCGTCCGATGATGTCGCCGAACAGGTGCTGCTGCACGCGGCTGTTCGCGAGGTTCGTGCCGCGCACGACCCAGGAGAGCCGGCCGCCCTGAAACCGCACGCCCGCCATCGCGTTCAGCTGCGTGAAGCGTTCCGTGTAGCCCGTGTACGCGAGCACGTCGGTCCAGAACGCCCGTCCCGTGCTGGCGATCGACAGCGACCCAAGCGCGCGTCCGCGAGTCAGCGACACCGCCGCCCCGGCCCGATGGCGCGGCGGCCGGTTGACCACGAACGGCGCTGGCCGCCCATCGTCGCCCTCGAGATCCGGATCGCCCTGATACGAATAGCTCACCGTCGCGATCACCCCCGGGGCCGGCGCGGCGTCTGCGGTCAGTTCGACGCCCCATTCGCGAAGCTGCCCGATGCCGGTCCACGTCAACGTCTTCGGCAAGGCCAGTCCGGCCAGCAGGGCCGGTGGCAGCGGCCAGCCGGCAGGCGGGTCCTGCGGAGAGTACTGATCCGAGACCAGGAGGTTGATGAGCCCAGACGTCCGCTGTCGGAAGACCGACGCGCCCACCGTCAGGCGGCTCCCGATCGCACCCGTGTAGCCGCCCTCGATGGCGTCGATGACCTGGGGCGCCAGGTCCGGATCGCCGACGCTCAGAATCGGGAGGTCGAAGTTGCCGGTCGGGAGCGGCAGCACCGTCGTGCTCGGGAAGTACATCCCGTTCTCGACCGTGGACGGCGCCACGTAGGCGCGATTGTAGGTGGCGCGGAACGTGTGCCCGGCGGCAGGCTCGAGGCGGAGTCCGACGCGCGGCGACGCGAACACGCCGAAGGAATCGAACCAGTCCAGGCGCGTGCCGGCCGCGATGCGGATGCGGTCGGAAAGAAAGAAGTCGTCGGCCACGTACAGGCCCAGTTCCGTGCGCCGGTTCAGGTCGGGCACGAAGTTCAGGTCGAAGTGCGAGGCTTTCAGCGTGCCGCCATAGGTCAGCACGTGCCGCGTGCCCGCCTGCCGCATGCTCGTCGCGTCGATCTGCAGCGACTGGCTGTCGATGCTCGTCGTGCTGGCGGACAGCAGCCCGGCGTACCTGGCCGTGTGCACCGTCAGGCCGGCGGACGCCCGCGTCGTGCCGCGCGCGTACTCCACGCTGCCGTAGCCCTGTCGCAGCGGTTTCGCCTCGAACGGACCCACGGCGACGAGCATCAGCCCGCCACTGCTCGCCATGCCGCCATCGACGCGCCAGCGCCCGCCGGTGCCCTCGAACTCCACGCGGCCGTCTGCCTTGACCTGGTCGGTGCCCTTGTTGGCGTACGGCGGCAGCGGCGTGCCATCCGGCAGCGACTCGGGACGGTCCCACTGGTCCTGGCCGAAGTAGGAGGCGCTCAGCTTGTAGGCCGCGCGGCCGCGGACGCCCGCGTGCAGGAGTCCCACGTGGCGCGTGCGTTGCCCCCCGACGCCGATGTGCCCGCGCGTGCCCGCCATCTCCCGCGGGCTCTTCGTGATCACGTTGATGACGCCGGTCATGGCGTTCGCGCCCCAGAGGGCGGACCCGGGGCCGCGAAGCACCTCCACCTGCTTGACCTCGTCGAAACCCACCGGCATCAGATCCCAGAGCACCATGCCGAAGTAGTCCTGGTACACCGATCGGCCGTCGAGCAGGGCGAGCGTCGTCCGCGCGGTCCGTCCGGCGGCGGTGCGCGTCGTCAGTTGAACGTCCCTGGCCGACAACTGGATGGCATTGACGCCGGGCACTCCGCGGAGCAGGTCCGCGTAGTTCGTGGCGGGGCTGGACTCGATCGTGGCGGCGCGCACTACGGTGATCGCCACGGGCGACACCCGCAGCGACTCCGGCGTGCGGCTGCCGGTGACGACGACCGTATCGGCGAACGACGCGATGGTCAGGACGGCATCGAACGTCTGCACTGGCGAGCCAGGAGCGACCGTGATGGGGATCTCGAAGGGCTCGAACCCGTCGAGGCGCACCCGCAGGGTGTGTGTGCCCGTCGGCGCGGCCAGTGCGAAACGCCCGTCAGCGCCGGTGGAGGCGGTGCCGGTCACGGCGCCGTCAGTCACGAGCGACACCTCGGCGCCTGGCAGGACCCCCGCGGAGCCGTCCGTCACCACCCCCGTGACGTTCGCCCCAGGCTCCTGTGCCTGCGCGGCCGCCACGAGGACGAGCACGAGGAGCCCGGCAATCCAGGGTGACCGCGCGCAGCACGCGGCCCTGCGGCTCACGGCTGTGCCTCCGCTCCTTTCAGGACCTTGGCACTGCCTTTCGGGTACCAGCGAGAGAGGAACTGGTCTGGAATCTGGAACGGGGCGTTGCCCGGCAGCTTGCCCATCCGCTCGAGCATCATACGATGCAGCGTCTCCGACTCGTGCCGGAACCGGGTGTTTCGTGAGAGCGCGGCGTTGACCCGCACCACGGCGCCCCAGACGCGCCGGATGATCCAGACCACGGCGCGGTCCCAGACGGACGGACGGGCCAGGCCCAGCTTCGCGGCGGTTTCGTCGCCCACCTGCTCGCGTGTCAGCGTCACCGGCAGGCCCTTCAGCCCCGGGGGCATGAGCTGAGCCAGCAGCCCCATGAGCGCGGCGGTCAGCTCCTGCCCGCTCTTCGACGCGCCCTGCTGGCGGCGGCAGATCACCTCGTAGAGTTCCCGGCTGTCGGCGAACGTCTTCGGCAGCAGCCGCTCGTCGATGCCCATCATCCATCCGACGACGCACCAGCAGTGCACGTACGCGTCGCGATCGCGATCGGTGAGCGGGACACCGAGGATCTGGTATCCGCGAACCGCAACGTAGGAGAACGTCATCAGCGTAAAGGCCAGGTCCTCCTGGTTGATCGGCACGCCGAACGCTTCCTGAAGCGCGGGATCGGCGGGGCTCAGCGGCGTCCCCGGGGTTTCGAGGATCAGGTGCCGGATCGTGGCGTGCATCAGCCGCACCTTGCGCGTCGTCCGCTCGCCGCGCGGGGGGGCGTCCGGCGCGGGCGCCAGCCCGCCGGGGCACATCACGTCCATGATCATCTGCGCCGTCTCGCGGATGCGCCGGGCGGGATTCGACTTGAGAAACTTCGTGAAGCACAGCACCTCGGTGCCGTACTTCATCCCGTAGCACTCGGGCAGGCTTGCCGTGGCCAGGAGCGCCGACGACGAGACGCCGTAGTCCAGGAAGAATTCCTCCGCGTGCGAGACGAGCGAGAGATCGGCCCAGGCGGGCAGCGCCGTGTTGCCGGCCAGGAAGGCGCGGACTTCGTCCGAGAGCAGCGCCGACGGCTGGCCGTGCTCGTCCCACAACTCATCGGCCCGAATCAATCTGCCGAGCAGCGCATCGTGCCCGCGCGCGCAGAGGGCGCGCGCGACCGCGTCGGCCGCCGGATCGCCGACCTGTCGCATCTGATTGAGGAAGGCGTCGTCGAGCGTCGTGGTGTGCCCGGTTACGTTCAGCACGGGGGGCCTCCGCAGGGCTTTGGCGCGCGCAGAGACGAAATCGTCTACCCGCGCCGCGGCAGGATACCACGCGGCTCCTTCGCGTCGGGCGACCGAATTGGGGGGTCCACTCGAGGGGCGGCTGCGACCGCACCCGGGCGTCGCGCGCGGGCGCATGAGATACTTTGGGCCGACATGAAAGTAGGCCTGGTTGGATTTGCCGGTTCCGGGAAGACGACCGTCTTCAACACGATGACGGGGTTGAACGCGCCCGTCGGCTTTGGCGGAGAGGTGCGGCTTGGCACCGTCCGCGTGCCGGACGCCCGGATCGATGCCCTGTCACGCGTGTTTTCGCCGAGGAAAACGACGTATGCGGAGATCAGCTTCGCCGACATTCCGGGCGAGCACGGCGGCGAGAGCACGGGCCTGTCGAGCAAGGCCCTGCAGCAGATTCGCGATCAGGACGCGCTCTGTCTTGTGCTGCGCGACTTCGCGAATCCCGCTATCCCGGGTGAGCCCGACCCGCTGCGCGACCTCGAGGCGTTCCACCTCGAGTGCGTGTTCGCGGACCTCGAGCTGGTCGGCCGCCGTCTCGATCGGATGCGGAAGGAACCGGGTGCGAGGCCGGAGCAGGCCGCGTTCGAGCTGATGAAGGCCACCCTGGAGTCGGAGACGCCGGTCCGCGCGCTCTCCGCATCGGAGCTTGACCGCGCTCCGCTCCGGGGCTACGGCTTCCTGACGGATCGGCCCCTGCTCATCGCGCTCAATCGCGACGAGGCGCGCGCGGCGGCACCGATGCCGGAGGAGACGGCGGCGCGCATCGAGTCGCTGCACGCGGCCGGGCTCGTGCTCTCGGCGAGCGTCGAGGCCGAGATTGCGGCGCTGGCGCCGGACGAGCAGGCGGCGTTCCTCGAGGATCTCGGGTTGACCGAGCCGGCGCTGACGCGCTTCATCCGCACGGCCTACGGCCTGCTCGATCTGATCTCGTTCTTCACCGTCGGCCAGGACGAAGTGCGCGCGTGGCCGATCCGGCGCGGCACCCACGCGCGCCGCGCCGCCGGCGCCATCCACTCCGACCTCGAGCGCGGCTTCATCCGTGCCGAAGTGATCCCGTATGCCGTGTTCATGGAGCACGGGTCGGAGCAGGCGGTGAAGAACGCCGGCCGGCTGCAGGTCGAGGGCAAGGACTACGTCGTGTCGGACGGCGATATCCTGCACGTGCGGTTCAACGTGTAGCGCCGCCTCCGGCCGCCGTCATCCCTTCAGCCCCTTCAGCACGAACCCGACGTTTGCCGGGCGCTCGCCGAGCCGCCGCATGAAATAGGCGAACCACTGCCGGCCGTACGGCACGTACACCCGGACCCGATAGCCCTCGGCCACGAGCGCGGCCTGCAGGTCCCGCCGGATGCCGTAGAGCATCTGGAACTCGAAGCGATCCTTCGCGTAGCCCCGCTCGGCCGCGTACCGCTTCGTTGCGTCCAGCATCACCTCGTCGTGCGTCGCAATGGCCGGGTACGTGCCCTCGTCCAGCAGCACGCGCATCAGCCGCACGAATGCGTCGTCCACCTCCGCCTTGCGCTGGTATGCGACGGATTTCGGTTCCTTGTAGGCGCCCTTGACCAGGCGCACCCGCGCCCCGAGCGCGTTCAGCCGCCGCACGTCGTCCCCGGTCCGCATCAGGCACGACTGGACCACGGTCCCGACATGGCGGTGGCCCTGCTGCCACAGCGTCTCGAGGATCTGGATCGTCACCTCGGTGTACGGCGAGTTCTCCATGTCGATCCGGACGAAGAACCCGTGCCGGTCGGCCGGCTCGAGGATCTGCCGCAGGTTGTCCACGCACGTCGCCCGGTCCACGTCGAGTCCCAGCTGCGTGAGCTTCAGCGAGATGTTCCGCTCGATGCCCGACGCCACGATGGCGTCGAGGATCGCGAGGTACTCCCGTGTGGCTGCGGACGCCTCTTCGGTCGTCGCCACGCTCTCGCCCAGGTAGTCGAGCGTCAGCAGATACCCCTGGCCGGGCAGGTCCGCGATGCCGGCAATCGCCTCCTCGACAGACTCGCCGGCCACGAACCGGCGGGCGAACCCGTGGCCCGGCGCCATGCCGTACCGCGAGGCCTGCCGCTGCAGCCAGCCGGACTGTGCGAGCGTATGGAAGATGGCTTTGGACGTGGCGTCGATCATCGAGTGGGACAGTCCCGCTAGTGCGTGGGTCCTGCGGGCGCCAGGAGATGGCGGATCGTGCTCGCGTAGTAGCGCAGCACGTGGCGCTCCCGTACTCGGAAGCGACCACCTTCCGAGACGATGATGCCGCGCAGCTCCAGCGGGTCGGCCGCCGTCGCCACGGCCTCGCGACCGCTGTCCACGGCAAGGTTCGCGCCCACCGCTCGCAGCGCGTCGAGCAGCGCGTCAATCCGCGACTCGAGATCGGCGCGCGCAATCGAGGGCCGCATGCAGGCGGCGACCACCGCGGTGGGCAGCACCTTGTGCAGCCGGCCGATCTCGTCGCGAACGTGCCGCGCCAGGCCCAGCACCGATCGCCGCGACTCGGGGTCGTAGCCGTCGAGCGACAGCGGCTGCCCGAACGTGACGAACGCCCGGCTCCGGTAGCCGACCGCGTACCGCAACATCTCGGCCAGCTCGCGGCTGAACGGGCGCTGCCGGCGCTTTACCTTCTGATGCGCCAGCACGTGGTCCTCCAGCACGAGGTCGTACGCGATGGCCGTCGGGATGACCACGAGGCCCGGCTGCCGCGCATGCAGGCACGCGTTCAGGAGGCCGGTCTTCGCGCTCTTCAGCTCGCCGCTGTAGCTCCGTCCGCCTTCCGGGTAGAAGAACAGGTCGTGCGTGCGCAGCAGTTCGATGACGTACGCCTTGAGCGTGATGTGGTACGCGGGGTCCTTGGTGCTGCGGCGGATCGGCATTGCCCCGGTGACGTGCCGGTGCAGCAGGCCGAGCGGGCCGCCGAACAGATTGATGCCGGCCGCGATGATCGGCGGGCGGATCCCCGCATCGTCCAGCACCAGCGGCTCCACGAGGTAGTCGGTGTGGCTCTTGTGATTCGAGGCGTAGACGATGCGCCCGGCGCGGGCGGCCTCGCGGGGCACGGCGACGTGCTCGCCGACGCGGTCGATCTTCCGGAGAATCGGATACAGCGGGTACTCGAGGGCGCGGTACAGCCCGTAGCGCTGCGTCGTGCGCAGCTCCTCGAGGTAGTCCATGACCCGACGGCGCGCCTCCACGCCGCGCACGCCGTGGCTGCCGGCGAGGAACGCGGCGACCTCCTCGTGCGCGAGCACCGCGTCGGTGATCGGGTCGGGCGCCGCCGAGGCGCCCTGGCTGAACCAGGGGCGCCTAGGACCGGCCGAGGGCGGCACAGATTGCATCTGCGAACTCCGTGGTCGTGGCCGTGCCCCCGAGGTCGGCGGTGCGCACGCGGCCGTCTGCCAGCACCGTGGTGACCGCCCGCATCATGGCCTCGGCCTTCGCATCTTCATCGATGTGCTGGAGCATGAGGACGCTCGACAGCAGCAACGCCAGCGGATTGGCGATGTTGCGGCCCGCGATGTCCGGCGCCGATCCGTGCACCGCTTCGAACACGCCGATGCCGTCTTCCCCGAGGTTGGCGGCCGGCACCACCCCGAGACCGCCCACGAGGCCCGCACAGAGGTCGGAGACGATGTCGCCGTAGAGGTTCGGCAGCACCAGGATGTCGAACTGCTCCGGCTTCATCACCAGGTGCATGCACACCGCGTCCACGATGCGGTCGTCGCAGATGATGTCGGGGTAGTTGCGCGCGACGGCGCGCACCGAATCGAGGAACATGCCGTCCCCGAGCTTCATGATGTTGGCCTTGTGGATCGCCGTCACCCGCTTCCGCCCGTGCCGCCGCGCGTACTCGAAGGCAAACCGCGCGATGCGGGTCGAGGCGTGGGCGGTGATGATCTTGAGGCTCTCGATGACGCCGGGCACCACCACGTGCTCGAGTCCGGAGTAGAGGTCCTCGGTGTTCTCGCGCACGATCACGAGATCCACGTTCTCGTATCGAGACGAGATGGACGGCAGGTTCCACACGGGGCGCAGGTTCGCGTAGAGGTCCAATGCCTTCCGCAAGCCGACGTTCACGCTCGTGAACCCCTCGCCGACCGGAGTGCCGATGGGCCCCTTCAGGGCTACCTTCGTCCGGCGGACCGAGTCGAGCAACGCCGTCGGCAGGGTCGTGCCGTGTTCGGCCACCGCGGCGGCGCCCGCCGTGTAGGTCTCCCAGCGCACGTCGAGGCCCGTGGCTTCGAGCACCTGGACGACGGCGTGGGTGACTTCGGGGCCGATGCCGTCGCCGGGGATGAGCGTAATGGTGTGGGTCATGTGTGGGGAATCAGGCCGGGAAACGGGAAGCAAGGTCGGCGGCGATGGCTTCGAGCAGCGCGCGGTCGGCCTCCCCGAACGCCGCCACCTGGTCGCTGTCGATGTCAATCTCGCCGAACACGCGGCCGTCGCGCATGATCGGCACGACGATCTCGGAACGCGTCTCGATCGAGCACGCCAGGTACCGCGGGTCGGCGTTGACGTCGTCAACGATGATGGTCTGCTGCTCGCTGGCGGCGGCCCCGCAGATGCCGCGGTTGAGGGGAATGCGCGTGTGCGGGGAGGGCTTGCCGCGGAAGGGCCCGAGCACGAGCGTGTCGCCTTCGAGGACGTAAATCCCGGCCCACGTGTAGTGGGGGAGGTGCTCCTTCAGGAGCGCGACCGCCTGGTCCATGGCCGCATCGAGATCGGGCGCTGCCGCCATCGCCGATCGCACCTCCGAGAGCACATCCGCGCGGACCGCATCCATCGTCATCTACCTCTACTCACGAGCTTCCCAGACGAGCAAGACCAGGCCGCCGACTGCCGCGAAGGAGAGCAGCGCCGTCGAGAGCTGGTGGAGCCCGTCGAATTCCACGCGCCGCGGGTCGCCCGCGTCAAGCCTCGCCACCGGCCCGCCGATCTCGCGTTGCAGGGACTCGACCCTCGGGTTCACGGTGAACCCCGTGTAGGCGAAGATGCCCAGCATCAGCGCGATGAGCCCCGCGCGGATCCCGTACGACACCGGGCGCGGCCCGAGCAGCCGCTGCAGCGTCAACGACGTGACCATCACCGCGCCGGCGGCGTAGGCCACCAGGTGGAAGCGGCGCAGGAACGAGCCGAACACGAGCCCGGCAGCGACGCGTCCGCGTTCCGGATCGTGCACGTCGAGGACGCCGAACACGGCCGGCGCCACCACGAGCCCCGCGACCAGCATCCCGCCCAGCCAGACGACCAGGGCAAGGATGTACAGGTACCGCAGCGGGCGCATCGGACCATTATATGTCCAGGCGTGCGGGCGATCGTTTGCCCCGGTCGCGCGGGGCTTGCTACACTCGGTCCTGCGTCGCGACGCTTCGTCACGACGCACGCTGGCGCATGCGCGCCACGGTCCCACGCGACACGCCGGATCCCGCAGGAGCACACGTGCCATCAGCGTCCCCCGCCCCGTTGTCCGTTCTCAACAACATCGCGACGCGCCTCCGGATCGCATCGATCCGCGCCACGACCGAGGCGGGCAGCGGGCATCCCACGACGTGTTGCTCCGCGGCCGACATCATGGCGGCGCTGTTCTTCGGCGAGATGCGGTACGACGCGGCGAACCCGCAGCACACGCACGCCGACCGGCTCGTGATGTCGAAGGGGCACGCGGCGCCGCTTTTGTACGCCGCGTGGGCCGAGGCCGGCTACCTGAAGCGGGAGGACCTGCTCACGCTCCGGCTCTTCACCTCGGATCTCGAAGGGCATCCCACGCCGCGGCTGCCGTTTGTGGACGTGGCGACCGGATCGCTCGGCCAGGGGCTCGGGGCCGGAGTGGGCATCGCGCTGAACGCCCGCCGGATTGGGTCCGACTATCGCACCTACGTCCTCCAGGGTGACGGGGAGACCGCAGAAGGATCGGTCTGGGAATCCGCATCGATCGCCGCGTACTACTCGCTCGACAACCTCGTGGGCATCACCGACGTCAACGCCCTCGGCCAGAGCCGCGCCACGCAGTTCGAACACGACCTCGAGACCATGGCGGGTCGGTGGCGGGCGTTCGGATGGCACACGATCGCGATCGACGGCCACGACCTCGCGGCGATCCAGGCGGCGCTCGCCGAGGCGCGCGCCACTGCCGGCCGGCCCACGATGATCCTGGCGCGCACGCTGAAGGGCAAGGGCGTCAGCTTCGTCGAAGGGCAGCCCAACTGGCACGGCAAGCCGTTCAAGAAGGGCGAGGAGGCGGACCGCGCGATTGCGGAGCTCGAGGCGCAGCTCGTCGAGGGCGCCGAGGGCACCCCGGCCATCCCGGCCCCCTCCCGCGCGAACGAGCCTGCGGCGGCGCCAGGCCGCATCGACCCCCCCGCCTACACAAGAGGCGACGAGGTGGCGACCCGCGAAGCGTTCGGCACGGGGCTCGCCAAGCTTGGCGCGGCCGACCCGCGCGTCGTCGCGCTCGACGCCGACGTGAAGAACTCCACGTTCAGCGACCGGTTCGAAGCGAAGTTCCCGGAGCGCTTCTACCAGAACTTCATCGCGGAGCAGGCGATGATCGGAGCGGCGATGGGCCTGGCCAGCCGCGGCGCCATCCCGTTTCCCTCCACCTTCGCGGCGTTTCTTTCGCGCGCGGGCGACTTCATCCGCATGGCGGCCATCAGCGGCCTCAACATCAAGATGGCGGGCTCGCATGCCGGCGTGTCGATCGGCGAGGATGGCCCGTCGCAGATGGCGCTCGAGGACCTGGCGATGATGAGCGCCGAGCCGAACCTCACGGTGCTCTACCCGTGCGACGCGGTGAGCACCGAGCGGCTCGTGGCGGCGGCGGCGGCGCATCCCGGGCCGGTGTACATCCGCACGTCGCGTCCCAAGACGCCGGTCACCTACGACAACGACGAGGCGTTTCCCATCGGGGGCTGCAAGGTCCTGCGGGAGAGCGCCGAAGACACGGTGACCCTGATCGGCGCCGGCGTGACGGTGTTCGAGGCGCTCGAGGCCCACGACCTGCTGAAGGCGAAGGGCGTCTCGGCGCGCGTGGTGGATCTCTATTCCGTCCAGCCCGTGGACGCCGACACGCTGACGCGCTGCGGGCGGGAGACCGGCCGGTTGATCACGGTGGAGGACCATTACGCGGTGGGCGGCCTTGGCGATGCCGTGGCGCGTGCGGTGGCGCCGGCGGGCCTGACGGTCACGCGCCTGGCCGTCCGCGAGATCCCCCGCAGCGGCAAACCGAACGAGCTGCTGGACAAGTACGGCATCTCGGCGGAACACATCGTGGAGGCGGTGATCGGGGGACGATGACCGGTGACAGGGACCGGGAATCGGGGACCGGGACGGGTTTGGACGGGTTTGGACGGGTTCGGACAGGTTTGGACTGGTTCAGACGGGTTGGGATGGTTCGGACGGGTTCGGACTGGTTTGGACGGGTTCAGACGGGTTTGTTCGGAGGTTAGTGCCCGAATCTAGCTGTCAATCCACCCCAGAGTCCCCTGGTCCCCTGGTCCCCTGGTCCCCGGTCCCTGGTCCCCGGTCCCCGGTCCCCGGTCCCCGTCCACCGTCCACCGTTCCATGCCCGTGCGGCGAAGGAGTTGGCACCCGATGAGCCTGATCGACCCCGGCAAGAAAGCCCCGGCATTCTCACTCAAGGATCAGAACGGCACGACCCACAGGCTGTCGGACTACGCCGGCCGCCCCGTGGTGGTCTACTTCTACCCCAAGGACGATACGCCCGGCTGCACCAAGGAGTCCTGCGCGTTCGAGGAAAACCTGCCGAAGTTCGAGAAGGCCAAAGCCGCGGTTTTCGGCGTGAGCATCCTGGACGAGGCCAGCAAGGCGAAGTTCGCCGCCAAACACGACCTGACGTTCCCGCTGCTGGCCGACGCGGATCACGAGGTGGCCGAGAAGTATGGCGTGTGGCAGGAGCGATCGATGTACGGCCGCAAGTTCATGGGCGTGGCGCGGACCACGTATCTCATCGGCGCCGACGGCAAGGTGGCGCGGCGATGGGACGCCGTGAAGGTGGACGGCCATGCGGAGGACGTGCTCGAGGCCGTGAACGCCCTCTGACCGCCGCACCCGCCCATTCACGGGCGCGAACGGACCATTCGCATGGGCGCAGGGCGCACCCCCGCGAGCCGGTGCGATAATGGCGAGGATCGGGAGGGCGCAAGGCGTCTGCCCGATCCGGCATGACCAGCCTTCCCCCCTCGTCTCATGGCTCGCGGCGCCTCCACCTTGCCGTGTCCGGCATGGACTGCGCCGAGGAGGCCGCGCTCGTCAGGCGCGCGCTCGCCGACGACCCGGGCGTCGAGAGCCTCGACTTCGACCTGATTGGCGGCCGTGTCGAGGTCGTCTTCAATACCGCCGCCACCTCGGCCGAGGCCATTGCCTCGGCCATCGATCGCACGGGGCTTCGCGCGAGCGCCGACCCGGTCATCGGTCCTGGCGCGCACCGGCACGAGCACGCCCCGGCCCCGCACGACCATCCCGAGACGGGCGCCGCCGCTGACACGGCACGCCCGGCACCGGCGGCCAGTTCTCCCGTGCCCCGGGCGGTCCGGCGCGATCCCCTGCACGCTCACGGCGCGCCCCGTCTGCTGATACTGAGCGGCGCCTTGTTCATGGTGGGCTGGGCCATCGATGCGTGGCACGCCGACGGATGGATCGACGCGATCGTCGGCCATGCCCATGTGCCTGGCGCGGCAGACGACCACGGGCGCGAGCCCGCCAGCATGGTGGCCTACGGAGTCGCGCTGGTGGTGGGGCTGTGGCCCACCTGGCCGCGCGCGATCGCGTCCCTGCGGTACCGCCGGCTCGACATGCACGTGCTCGTCTGCGTGTCGGCGATTGGGGCGGCGGCCATCGGTCAGTGGTCGGAGGCCGCGGCGGTGGCGTTTCTCTTCGCGCTGGCCCACTGGATCGAGGCCTGGAGCATCGCGCGCGCCCGCGCCGCCGTGGCGGAGCTCGTCGGCCGCGGGCACGACGTGGCCCGCGGCGCGGCGCGGCCGAGCGCCGAGGTCGAACGCTGGATCGAGCGCTTCGCGCTTGTCTACACCCCTGTCGTCGCTGCTGCCGCGATCGTGGTCGCCCTCGTCCCACCCCTGCTGGACGGCGCGTGGGCGGTGTGGTTCTATCGCGCGCTGGTGTTTCTCGTGCTCGCGTGCCCCTGCGCGCTCGTGATTTCGACGCCGGTCACGGTGGTGGCGGCGCTGACCTCGGCCGCCCGCCGCGGGGTGCTGATCAAGGGCGGCGCGGCGCTCGAGCGCACCGCCGCACTCGGCGCCGGCACGCGAGACGCGCTGGCCGCCGCCGGCATCGTCGTGGCCGGCCGCGAGGAACCGCCGGAACGGATCGCGGCGGCGGACATCGTCTTCGTGGACGAGACGCCCGAGACGCTGCCCTGGTCGCGCGCCCACGCCCGCCGCGCGATGCGCGTGATCCATCAGAACGTGTCGATCGCGTTGCTGACGAAGCTCGCCTTTCTCGTCTCCGCCCTCTTCGGCGTCGCCCCGCTCTGGCTCGCCGTCCTGGCAGACACCGGCGCCACCGTGGCAGTGACGCTGAACGGCCTGCGGCTGCTGCGGATCGGTGGACGGTGATCGGGGACCGGTGGACGGTGATCGGTGGACGGGGGATCAGGGACCAGGGACCGGGGACCCGGTGGACGGTGGACGGGGACCGGGGACCAGGGACCGGGGACCAGTCCGAACCCGCCCGAACCAGTCCGAACCTGTCCAAACCCGCCCGAACCTGTCCGAACCCGTCCCAACCCGC
>CAZNOC010000042.1:0-23461 GCA_964574545.1 uncultured Bifidobacteriaceae bacterium
TCTGGCGGCGCTCCTCGGCGGAGCGTCCGCGGCTGCCGCGCAGACCACCGCGTTCGTTGGCGGACGCGTGATCGACGGCACCGGGCAGGTGCTGGAGAACGCGACGGTCATCGTCCGGGATGGGCGCATCCAGGCCGTCGGATCCGCCGCGAGTGTGGAGGTCCCGGCCGGCGCGACTCGGGTCGACCTCGGCGGCAAGACCCTGCTGCCCGGCCTGATCAACGCGCACGGGCACGTGGCGGCGACCGAGGGCCTGCAGTCGAACCCGAAGTTCTACACGCGCGAGAACCTGGTTCGGCAGTTGCGGACGTACGCCGACTACGGCGTGACGACGGTGTTCAGCCTCGGCGATGATCGCGAGGCCGGCTTCACGCTGCGCAACGAGCAGGGCACCGCCGTCCTCGACCGGGCACGCCTCTTCGTCGGGGGCGAGGTGATCACCGGCGCGACGGCCGCTGAGGCGTCCGCCCATGCCGACCGTGTCGCCGCGATGAAGCCGGACCTGCTGAAGATCCGGGTGGACGACAACCTCGGCCGCACTCCCAAGATGCCGCCGGCGGCCTGGCGCGCCGTCATCGAGCGGGCGCAGGCGCACGGCCTGCCGCTCGCCGTGCACATCTTCTATCTCTCGGACGCGCAGGCGCTGCTCGACGCGGGCGCCAGCTTCGTCGGCCACAGCGTTCGTGACGTCGCCGTTGACGACCGGTTCATCCGTGAGATGAAGGCGCGTGACGTCTGTTACTGCCCCACCCTCACACGCGAGGTGTCCACCTTCATCTACGGCAGCACGCCACCGTGGGCGGACGATCCGTTCTTTCTGAAGGGCGTGGACGCCGGCATCGCGCGCCAGCTCGCCGACCCGAACCGGCAAGCGCAAACGCGCCAGAGCCCGGCGTGGGACCTCGGGCAACAGTACAAGGCCGGCCTGGAGGTGGCCATGCGCAACCTGAAGCGCCTGTCCGACGAGGGTGTACGGATCGCGTTCGGCACCGACAGCGGTCCGCCGGCGCGCTTCCAGGGCTTCTTCGAGCACCTCGAACTCGAGATGATGGTGGAGGCAGGTCTCACGCCGATGCAGGCGATCGTCTCGGCCACGGGGGACGCCGCGCGATGCTGGAACAAGGCCGGCCAGCTCGGCACGATCGAGCCTGGCGTGAACGCCGACCTAATCGTGCTCGGCCGCAACCCCCTCGACGACATCCGCAACCTCCGCGCAATCGAGAGCGTCTGGATCAACGGCGCCCGCATCGCGCGCTGACCACCGCTGATCACAAACACGAAGGTCACGAAGAGACGAAGGACGCACGAAAAACATTTTCGGAGATCCAGTTTCGAACCGGATCGTTGAAAAGAAGACCCTTTTCGTGCGTCTTCGTGTCCTTCGTGCCCTTCGTGTTTGTACGTGATCAGTTGGTTCGCCCGCGGCCGTAGATCGGTCGCCCGGGGCGCGCGCCGGTCAGGCCGTCCGGTGTCAGCACGGGCACGCCGTTGACGATCACGTGGTGGATGCCGACCGGATACTGGTGCGGTCGCTCGAACGTCGCACGATCCGCCACGGTCGCGGGGTCGAACACGACGACGTCGGCGAAGTACCCTTCCCGAAGGATGCCTCGCCGTTCGATGCCGAACTGCGACGCCGCCACGCTGGTCATCCGTCGGACGGCTTCCTCGAGACGAAACACCTGCTCCTCGCGCGCGTACTTGCCAAGGACACGCGGGAACGTCCCGTAGGCACGCGGGTGCGGCTGGCCTTGCGCCAGGACGCCTTCCGCGCGCAGCGCCGCGGCGTCGGTGCCAATCGACACCGCGAAACCCAGGCCCGTCTTGACGTCCTCTTCGCTCATCATGTGGTACAGGGCACTCGCACGCCCCTCGGTCTCGAGCAGGATCGCGAAGAAGGTCTCCCAGGGATCCTGACCCCGGTCGGCCGCGATCGCCGCGATGCGCCTGCCCACCACGCTCGTATCCGTGCCGCGCGGCACCGACGCCACCTGGATCCCCTCGAACGTCGATGCGAGAATCAGGTTTTCCCATCCGTCAATCGTCGTCTCGATTTCGGTGCGCGCCCGGGCGCGCACGTCAGGATCCTGGAGCCGCGCCATCATCCTCTCGCGGCCGCCCTCCTGAACCCAGAGCGGCAGCGATGCGGCCAGGCTCGTGCCGCCTGCCGCGTACGGGTACATCGTGGCGGAGACGCGCTGCCCGGTGGCGGCCACCTCGCGAAACCTCGCCAGCACCTCGCCCATTCGGCCCCAGTTCTGCCGCGCGGCCACCTTCAGATGGAAGACGACGACCGGCACGTCCGCTTCCCGGCCGATGAGGAACGCCTCGTCGAGCGCTTCGAACAGGTTGAAGCTCTCGCCGCGAATGTGCGTCGCGTAGATGCCCTGGTGGCCCCCGGCGACCCGCGCCAGGGCGATCAGCTCCTCGGTGGAGGCAAACGACCCCGGCGGGTAGATGAGCGCGCTCGACACCCCAAGCGCCCCCGAACGCATGGCCTCGTCCACGAACGCCTCCATGCGCGCGAGTTCCTCGGCCGTGGCCGCCCGGTTCTCGAGCCCTACGATCTCGCGGCGCACCATGGTGGCGGGGACCAGCGTGCCCAGATTGAAGGCGATGCCACGCTCCCCGAGCCGCGTGAAGTACCCGTCCATGCCAGACCAGTCGAACGACAGCCCGAAGCGCGCCAACGCGTCGGTATCCGCCGTCTGAGCGCTCCAGAACGCCGGTGAGCTGGCTTCGCCGATAATCTCGCTGGTGATGCCCTGACGCAGATGGCTCTCGCCATTGCCGTCGGCCAGCAACGTGACGCCTGACTGCCCCTGCACGTCGATGAACCCGGGTGCGACCACGAGCCCGGCGGCGTTGATCGTCTGCCCCGCGCTGACCGCGCCGAGATCTCCAATCGCCGTGATGCGATCGCCCCGGATGGCAAGGTCGGCCGGCCGGGCGGCGACGCCGGTACCGTCGATCAGCACGCCGCCACGGATCAGGAGGTCGTAGCGAGCTACAGGCTGACACGCCAGGCTTCCACCAAGCAGCACGAGCACGGCGACGCCGGCCAATCGAGCCTTCATGCGTGTCTCCTTCGAGCCACTATAATCCCTGCGGTGGAACGAGCCGACGCGGCTCGGCGGTTCGTGGCCCGGCGAACGCCGGGCAAGACAGCCCGCCGGGCACCGAACGTGATGACATGGCGCTGATCTCAGGAACCGGCGTGCGGCCAAGCCTCGGGTACCTTCCTCCCGGCATCGTGGACTCCGCAAGGTCTGCTGGTCTCTTCACGCCGGAAGCGCTCTCGTCGGCGCGCGAGTTCTTCGAGCGACGGCCGGACCTGCCGCCTACCCCCCTCCGGGCGGCGCCAGAACTCGCCCGATCGATGGGCCTGAGCAGTATCTGGCTGAAGGACGAGACCGATCGGTTCGGCCTTCCGGCTTTCAAGGGGCTCGGCACGCACTTCGCTCTCTCGCAGCTCGCAGAGCGCGGACACCTGCGTCCTGGCGCCACGCTCGTCTGCGCCAGCGAAGGCAATCACGGGCGCGCCGTGGCGCGGGCGGCCCGTGGCGCGGGACTCGCCGCCCGCGTGTACGTCGGCGCCAGGGTAGCGGAGTCGCGCGTGGAAGCGATGCGCGCGGAGGGAGCGACCGTGGTCCGTACCACCGGCACCTATGACGAGGCGGTGCGCACCGTGACGGAAGACGCCGAGGCACACGGGTGGATCGTGGTGTCCGACACCGGGTGGCCCGGCTACGACGACATCCCTCGTCTCATCATGCTTGGCTACTCCCACATGATGACCGAGTGCGCGCGAGCGTGGGGAGACGCCCCGCCCGACCTCGTCGTCGTGCAGGGCGGCGTCGGCGGCCTTGCCGGCGGCGTCGCCAGCTGGTGGGCAGGCCACGAAGGCTCACGCCGCCCTCGTCTCGTCTGCGTCGAGCCTCTGGACGCCGCATGCCTCCAAGCGTCCGTGCGTCGTGGATCGCCGACACGGGTTGACGGCCCGCTCGATACGATCATGGGAGGCCTTCGCTGCGGTGAGGTGTCCACGACCGCCTTTCCGGCCGTCGCCGCCTCGTACGACGCCTACGTCGCGATCGACGATGAGTGGGCCTGCGAAGCGATGCGGCGGCTGGCCGCCCCGCAAGGGACGGACCCGCGCATCGAGGCTGGCCCGTGCGGAGCCGCCGGCGTGGCCGCCCTCCTTGCGATCGCCACCGACCCGGGCCTGCGCGACATCCGGGAAGCGATCGGCTGGTCGCCCACGACCCGGGCCCTCGCGATCGTGACGGAGGGTGCGACGGAGCCGGAGCTGTTTCGGCGGGTAGTGGGGGTGGGAGTGGGTAGTGGGTAGTGGGTAGTGGGTGGTGGGGGTGGTCGAAGGATCTGCGGCTTGCATCCCCGTTCCCCGATCCCCGATCCCGGTCCCCGTCCACCGATCCGCCCTTGTTCCGCTGGCGAGCCCCCCAGTCCCGGAATCGAACACCTGCCCGCCGGAAGCCTGGGAACTCGCGGACCACAAGTTTCGTTATATCAGTCAGTTGCCGTCAGAACTCCGTCTGGCATGGGCTTTGAGACAAGTTTTCCCCATCACTCTGTCATCCTTTACGCGCGTCACTCTCGTCTAAGCTTCGGACCACCCTATGGCAATGGATGTTCAGCGCCCCGCATCGGTCGCCCGCAAGAAGAAGTTGCGTCAGATTGCTGTCGCGGCGGGTGTTGTGATCGTGGTCGGCCTCGTGTCGGTCGTTCTCGCCCGCCTGCAGCCCGCGGCGCCCACCGTCGATCGAGCGACCGTCTGGATTGACACGGTGAAGCGCGGCGCGATGTTGCGGCAAGTCCGGGGCCTCGGCACGCTCGTCCCGGTGGACGAGGCGCGGCGGCAGATTCCGGCGGTCTCGCAGGGGCAGGTCGAGCGCATCGTGCTGCGTCCCGGCGCCGAGGTCACGCCCGACTCGATCATCCTCGAGCTCAGCGACCCACAGCTCCAGCAGCAGCTGGCTGACGCGGAGCAGCAGCTCCGCGGCGCCGAGGCCGACTACGCCAGCCTCGAAGCACGGCTGCAGACCGACCGTCTGACGCAACGCGGCGTGGCCGCAACCGTCGAGGCCGAGTTTCAGCAGGCCCAGCTCGAGCGCGAAGTCAACGAAGACCTCGCCAAGGACGGACTTGTCTCGAACCTCATCGCGCGGCAGTCCACGGTTCGCGCCGAGTCCCTGGCCACCCGCCACAAGCTCGAGCAGCAGCGCGTGCAGGTGGCGGAAGAGTCGATCGAAGCGCAGCTCCGCGCCCAACGGGCGCGCATAGACCAGATGCGCTCGCTCTACACTCTGCGCCGGTCGCAGGTGGATCAGCTCCGCGTCAGGGCCGGCATGAACGGCGTGCTGGAGCAGGTCTCGGTCGCGGTCGGCCAGCAGGTGGCGCCGGGCACGAACCTCGCGCGCGTGGCGGATCCGACGCGCCTCAAGGCCGAACTGCGCATCGCCGAGACGCAGGCCCGCGACCTCACGATCGGACAGGTGGCCCAGGTGGACACGCGCAACGGGATCATCCCCGGCCGTGTGTCGCGGATCGATCCGGCCGCCCAGGCCGGCACGGTGACGGTGGACATCGAGCTGACGGGCGAACTGCCGCGCGGCGCGCGCCCGGACCTGAGCGTGGACGGCACGATTGAACTCGAGCGCCTCGACGACGTCTTGTACGTCGGGCGGCCGGCGTTCGGCCAGGAACAGAGCACGGTCGGGCTGTTCCGCCTGTCGGCGGAAACCGGCGAGGCCGCGCGCACGCAGGTGCAACTGGGCGTGAGCTCGGTCAACACCATCGAGATCGTCGGTGGCCTCGCCGAGGGCGACCAGGTCGTCTTGTCTGACATGTCGGCGTGGGACGCGTTCGATCGCGTCCGCCTGCGGTAGCCGGGAACACGGGAACATCACTGAGGGAGCCACGATGAACGCTTCAGCGCAGCCACTGATCAAGCTCGACGGCATCAAGAAGGTGTTCTACACGGACGAGGTCGAGACGCATGCCCTGTCGGGCATCCACATGGAGATCAAGCAGGGCGAGTACCTGGCGATTGCCGGGCCGTCGGGCTGCGGCAAGTCGACGCTCCTCGCCATTCTTGGCCTGCTCGACTCTCCGAGCGAGGGCACCTACACGCTGAACGGGCAGTCGGTGGCGGAGCTGCCGCTCTCGCAGCGGGCGCGCGTCCGCAACCGCGAGATCGGGTTCATCTTCCAGAGCTTCAATCTGATCGGCGACCTCACCGTCTTCGAGAACGTGGAGCTGCCGCTCATCTACCGCGGCATGAAGGCGGCCGAACGCCGCGAGCGCGCGAACGCCGCGCTCGAACGCGTGGGCATGGCCCATCGCGCCAAGCACCTGCCCTCTCAGCTCTCGGGCGGCCAGCAGCAGCGCGTCGCCGTGGCCCGCGCCGTGGGCGGCCAGCCGTCCATCCTGCTGGCCGACGAGCCGACAGGAAACCTCGACTCGAAGAACGGCGAAGCCGTGATGGAATTGCTGCGCGAACTGCATCGCGGCGGCGCCACGATCTGCATGGTGACCCACGACCCCCGCTATGCCGCGCACGCCGACCGCTCCATCCACCTCTTCGACGGCCGCGTCGTCGAGGAAAGCGCCGCGGTGGTCTAGGGTGGAGCGTGGGGGTGGGTCGTGGTAGTGGGTCGTGGTAGTGGGTCGTGGGTGGTGGGTCTTCCGTCCGATCCGTGAGGTGCCGGGCGGGGATGCACCTTGGGTGGAGCCGCTCCGGCGCCTTCGGGTATGATCGCCTCCTCACGGCAGGGCCCGCCCCAGGCGGTGACCCGGGAGTCACCCGCTCCAGACTCCAGACTCTCAACCCTCAACCCACAACCCACAACCCACGACCCACAACCCACAACCCACAACCCACGACCACAACTCACGACCCACTACCCACTACCCACTACCCACTACCCACCGCCCACCCCATGATCAAGCTGCGCGATATCGAGAAGTCCTACCGTCATGGCCTCAGCCAGACGTTCGTCCTCCGCCGCATCAACGCCGACATCCAGCCGGGCGAGTTCGTGTCCATCATGGGCCCCTCGGGCGCGGGCAAGAGCACGCTGCTCCACATCATGGGTATGCACGACAGCGCCTGGAACGGCGAGTACTGGCTCGCCGATCACCCCATTCACCAGGTGTCGGCAAAGGAGCGCATGAAGCTGCAGAAGCAGCACGTCGGGTTCGTCTTTCAGAGCTACCACCTGCTCGACAACCTGACGGTGTACGAGAACATCGACCTGCCGCTGTCCTATCGCGACGTCAAGAAGTCGGAACGCGAGGGCATGGTGGCCGACATCCTCGACCGCTTCAACATCGTCGGCAAGAAGGATCTCTATCCGAACCAGTTGTCGGGCGGGCAGCAGCAGCTCGTGGCGATCGCGAGGGCGGTGGTGGCCAAGCCCAGCCTGATTCTGGCCGACGAGCCGACCGGCAACCTGCACTCGGATCAGGGCCGGGAGATCATGGAGCTCTTCAGTCGCCTGAACGAGGCAGGCACGACCATCGTCCAGGTCACGCACTCGGAGGCCAACGCCGCCTTTGGCCGGCGCGTGATCCGGCTCAAGGACGGCTGGGTCGTCGATGCGGTCTGACGCGCCCCCGCGACTGCTGATCGCCGACGACCAGCCGGACGTGCTCGAGGCGCTGCGGCTCCTGCTGAAGGCCGAGGGATACCAGATCGACACGGTGAACTCTCCGGCCGCGCTGGTCAGGGCCCTCGATGCCAAGGACTACGACGTGGTCCTCATGGACCTGAACTACGCGCGCGACACGACGTCCGGGGAAGAGGGCCTCGACCTGCTGGCGAAGCTGCGCACCGCCGACGAGTCGCTGCCGGTGGTGGTGATGACCGCGTGGGGATCGGTGCACGTGGCGGTCGAGGCCATGCGCCGTGGTGCCCGCGACTTCGTGCAGAAGCCCTGGGACAACGACCGGCTGCTGGCCATCCTGCGGACGCAGACCGAACTCGGCCGCGCGATTCGGCGCGGCCAGCATCTCGAGGCTGCGAACCGGGCCCTCGTGGCGGACGGTCACTCCGCGCTCATCGCCGACTCACCCGCCATGCGGCCGGTGCTCGAGCTCGTGGCGCGCGTCGGGCCGTCGGACGCCAACGTGCTCATCACCGGCGAGAACGGCACGGGCAAGACGCTGATCGCGCAGGCCCTGCACGCCGTGTCGCCCAGAGCCTCGCGTCCGATGGTGACGGTCAACGCCGGCGGCATGGCCGAGGGCGTCTTCGAGTCGGAGCTATTCGGCCACCTGAAGGGCGCCTTCACCGACGCGAAGTCCGACCGCGTGGGCCGTTTCGAGCTCGCCGATGGCAGCACGCTCTTCCTCGACGAGATCGCCAACGTCCCCCTCAGCCAGCAGGCCAAGCTCCTGCGGGTGATCGAAACCGGCGAGTTCGAGCGGCTCGGGTCGTCGAAGACGCGCAAAGTCAGCGTCCGGGTGATCTCGGCCACCAACGCCGACCTGAACGCCGAGGTCGAGGCCGGCCGGTTCCGGCAGGACCTGCTGTTCCGCTTGAACACGATCGAGGTGCACGTGCCGCCAGTGCGCGACCGGCGCGAGGACATCCCCTCGCTCGCCCGTCACTTCCTCAAGCAGCACGCGCAGCGCTACCGCAAGGCCCTGACCGGCTTCGACCCGGCGACGATGCAGTTGTTGATGGGACACCGCTGGCCGGGCAACGTCCGCGAGCTCGATCACGCGATCGAGCGCGCCGTGCTGATGACCCAGGGAAACGTGGTGCGGGCCCAGGACCTCGGCCTGCGCCCGGACCAGGCGGCCGCCGGCCGTCTCGAGGACATGAGCCTCGAGGAAGTGGAAGCGTTCCTGATCAAGAAGGCCATGGCCCGCTACGGCAACGTGAGCCAGGCCGCACGCGCGCTCGGCCTGTCCCGCAGTGCGCTCTATCGCCGCCTCGAACGCTACAAGCTGTAGACGGCAGACACCACGGACAAACACGAAGGCCACGATAAGACGAAGCACGCACGAGGAAACGTACTTCTGGGCCACCCGTTTCGAGGGCTGCGCCAGAGAAGAGCGTTTCTTCGTGCGTCTTCGTGGCCTTCGTGATCTTCGTGTTTGTACGTCGTCACCTGTTCCCCGCTAGAATCCCCCTGTGTTCCGCCGCCTGACCCACGACCAGCAGGTCATCGTGCTCGCGCTCGCGGCTGGCGTGCCCGGCGCGCTCACATCCCTTGTCATCCTCTGGACCGGCGGTTACACGCCCAAGGTCCAGTGGACGCTCACCGTCGTCATCGTCAGCTGCCTTGTCGGGTTCGCCTTCTCGCTCCGGGCCCGTGTCGTCCTTCCGCTGCAAACGCTCGCCAATCTGCTGGCGGCCATGCGCGAGGATGACTTCTCGATCCGCGGCCGCACCCCGGACCGCGACGACCCGCTCGGCGCCGTGATGGTCGAGGTCAACGCCCTCGCCGAGACGCTGCACCAGCAGCGGCTTGGCGCCGTGGAGGCCACGGCGCTCCTGCGTACGGTGATGGAGCAGATCGACGTCGCCATCTTCGCCTTCGACCCCGATCAGCACCTGCGTCTGGTGAACCGCACGGGCGAACGTCTCATGGGCCGGGCCAAGGAGCAGATGCTCGGCCGCACCGCCGAGGAACTCGGGATCGCGGAGTGGTTCGGCGACTCGCCGCGGGTCGTGGACGTGACGATGGCCGGTGCGAGCGGGCGGTGGGAGGTCCGTCGCACCCGCTTTCGGCTCGAGGGCAAGGCCCACACCCTGCTGGTGCTGTCCGACGTGAGCCGTCCCCTCCGCGACCAGGAACGGCAAGCCTGGCAGCGCCTCATCCGCGTCATCGGCCATGAGCTGGGCAATTCGCTGGGTCCGATCAAGTCAATCGCCGGCAGCCTCGAGACGATGCTGCGCCGCGATCCGCTCCCCGATGACTGGCGGGACGACATGGAGCGAGGACTGCAGGTGATCGGCTCGCGTACCGATTCGCTGTCCCGCTTCACCACCGCCTATGCCCGGCTCGCCCGGCTGCCGGCCCCGCGGCTCGCGCCCGTGGTGCTCAAGCCGCTGGTGCTCCGAGTCGCGGGCCTGGACGGGCGGGTCCCGGTGCAGGTCCGTCCCGGCCCGGACGTGACCGTCTCGGCGGACGCCGATCAACTCGAGCAGTTGCTGATCAATCTCGTCCGCAACGCGGTCGACGCGTGCCTGGAGACCGGCTCGGGTGAGGTCACGGTTGGCTGGCGCGCGACCCGCCACGGGCTCGAGACGTGGGTGGATGACGAGGGGCCGGGGCTGGCGAACACCGCCAACCTGTTCGTGCCCTTCTTCACGACGAAGCCGGGAGGGTCGGGCATCGGCCTCGTCCTGTGCCGCCAGATTGCCGAGGCACACGATGGAACGCTCCGGCTCGAGAATCGCCCGGATCGCCCGGGCTGCCGGGCCACCCTCACGCTGCCGCTCTAGCGGCTGGGATGGTGTGCCTCACGCAGCCGCGTGGTCTTCCTCTACACTGGTGACCCATGGGCGACGTATCCCTTCAGCCTGGGGAACCGTGGACGTGCCAGTCGTGTGGCCGGAAGGTGCCAGGGCGCGTCAACCAGTGCCGCTGCGGGGCGCTCGCACCGTCGCCCGCACTGGAGCTCGACGACCCGCACGCCCTCGAGGCGTCCGAACCCGGCAGCCCTCCGATTGCACGGGCGATGTGGTGGTGGGCAGCCCCGGGCCTCGTCGGGCTCGGCCTCCTGCTGGGTCTGTGGGTTGCCCGTCCGGCCGATGTCCCCTCGATCGTGGCGCCGGCCACCGAGGCACCGGTTGCGGCCCCGACTCCCTCCTCGGACGTCGGTGACGAGACGGTGGTGGTCGAGGACGACACGATCGTGGGCGAGTCCGCCACGACCGCGACGACCGAAGTGCCACTGGCGGCAGCCCAGCCGCTGGTCCCCTCGGCCGACACCGCGCGCAGTGTGGAAGACCTCGTGGCCGCGGCGATCGATGCGGTGGTGATGATCGATGCGGGACGCAGCCGCGGGACGGGATTCTTCGTCGCCGGTGACCTCGTCATCACGAACGCGCACGTCGTCGGTCAGCAGGCATCCGCCACCCTCCGGATGCACGATGGTACGACAACGCCCGCCCGGATTGAACGCCTCTCGGCGGAGACGGACCTGGCCCTGCTGCGGGTTCCTGCCGCGCGCCCGGCGGGCGTGGTGCTTCCGCTCGGATCGGCGCACGGCCTCCGGGCAGGCCAGGAGGTGATCGTGATCGGCTCACCGCTCGGCCTCCAGAGCACGGTCACGCGCGGCATCGTCTCGGCGCTCCGCGACGCGAGCGGCGTGCTGTTGATCCAGACCGACGCGGCCATCAACCCGGGCAACAGCGGCGGCCCCCTGCTCGACCGCCAGGGCCGGGTGATCGGCGTGGCGACCCTCAAGCAGGGCGAAGCCGAGTCGCTCGGTTTTGCCGTGGCCATCGACCATGCGCAGGCGCTGATCGAGGGGCGCCCGCTCGATCGCGTGGTGGGCGCGTCGGCGCCCACGCGTCCGCTCAGCCCGCCGGGCGCATCGCCAGCGCCGGCCCCGAGCGCCACCGACGAGGGGCGGGAGGCCGGCACCCGGGCCTTCGACGCGACGATTCAGGCGTTGGCGCGTCGCGCCGATCAGGTGGACGACTACTGGGCGCGATTCAAGAAGTCGTGCAACGCCGTGCCGTCGGTGCGGCGCGGCGACCGGGAGTGGATGGGACTGGTCGACCGCGCCCCGGCATTCACCGCGGCCATTCCCGCTTGCGGCTCCTGGCTGGCGGACCTGAACGAGATGGCCTCGAACCTCCAGGAGGACGACGCACGGGCCCGCGAGGCCGCACGCCGTGCCGCGGTCCTGCCGGGGGCCGTCCGTGACACGCTGCGCAAGTACCGCATGGACTGGGCGCAGTAGGGATCCCCGAATCAGCTCTTCAGCTCTCCTCGCCTCAACTGCCGGTACATCTCGAGGGCGTCGCGGATGATCTTCACGGCCTGGTCGATCCCGAGGAAGTCTTCGACGATCACCTGCTTGTTCTCGAGCGTCTTGTAGTCCTCGAAGAAACGGCGGATCTCGCGCAACAGGTACGACGGCAGGTGCTGATGCGTGTAGTAGTCGGTGACCGCCGGGTCCTTCACCGACACCGCGATGATCTTGTCGTCGATCCCCTTCTCGTCTCGCATGCGCATCACGCCAATGGCACGCGCCTCCACGATCGTGAGGGGATCCACGGGCTCCTGGCCGAGCACCAAGGCGTCGAGCGGATCCCAGTCGTCGCAGAAGGTTCGCGGGATGAAGCCGTAGTTGGCCGGGTAGTGCACGGCGCTGTGCAGCACACGGTCCAGGCGCAGCAGCCCGGTCTCCTTGTCCAGTTCGTACTTGTTCTTGCTGCCCATGGGCACTTCGATGACCACGGGGAACGCGTTGTCTATCAGATGATCGTCAACGTAGATGTCGTGCCAGGCGTGCATACGCCCCGATCATAGCAGGGCGGCCTCGCTCCCCCGCGCACACCGTCAACTCTGAACTCTCACGACCCTTCCCTCGGCCGCTCGTCTCAACCGGTCGCGGACGGCCCGTCCAAGACCGTCCTCCCCGGGCAGGGTTGCCACGATCCGTGTGACGCCGGCGGCATCGAGCCAGCGAAGGGCGTCGAAGAGCTCGCGTGCGGAACCGGCCGGATCCCGGCGGGCTCCGTACGCGTGCGTCACGATGCGTCCTCCGGCCGCTCGCGCGGCGATCAGGGGCGCCAGCGCGAGCAGGTCCTCCTCGGGTGCCAGGATGCCTACACGCTCCCCCGCCCCGACGAGCGCCCGGATGTCGAGGGCGAGGCGGGCAATGACGAGCGGTATCTCGCCGTCATAACAGGTGAGCATCGCGCGCGGCGCGTAGTGCCGCAGGAGCTGGCCCGGCGACGCCTGCGCCTCGCGGCCCTCGACATCGCGCCCGGCCACCCGTGCCTCCGGCAGCCATTCGCGCAGCGCCTCGAGCGTGACGCCGCCGGGACGCCGCACCAGGGGCGGCACGGCAGTGAGATCGAGCACGGTGGACTCGATGCCGACGTCGGTCGAACCGGCGTCGAGCACGAGATCCACGCGGCCATCGAGGTCGGCCAGCACGTGCGCGGCCCGCGTCGGGCTCGGGCGCGAGAAGCGGTTGGCGCTTGGTGCCGCTACCGGCACACCGGCCGCCTCGAGCAGCGCCGTCGCGACGGGATGTGCCGGCACGCGGACCCCAACGGTGTCGAGACCCGCGGTGACGCCGGACGGCACCTCCGGCCTCTTCGGCAGGATGAGCGTCAGCGGCCCGGGCCAGAAGCACGCGGCCAGCGTCCGCGCGACCTCAGGCACCTCGCGTGCCACACGACCAACGTCCACGACCGACGACACGTGAACGATCAACGGATCGGTTGGTGGCCGGTCCTTTGCCCGGAAGATGCCCTCCACCGCCCCGGCATTCAGCGCGTCGGCGCCGAGGCCGTAGACGGTTTCGGTCGGAAACACCACCAGCCCCCCGGCCCGCAGCACACCCGCGGCCTCGGCGATCGCCGCCGGATCGGGTGCCAGGGGATCGACGATCAGCACGCGTGTGGGGGGCATGGGGGCTCGCTCTTCGCTGTTCGCTGTTCGCAATTCGCTGTTCGCAATCGGCGGTCCGCTACCGTGCGCCGTACCGCACGATAAGCGCAATCCCCCGTGAGTAGCTTCGCACGCCGTCGTCCACGCCCTGCGCCTTCAGGTAGCCGTCGTAGACCTCCCAGCTCGCCCGCTGGACGAACTCGACCCGCGAGGCCTGACGCGCGGCAATAGCTGCGAGGTCGTCGCGCGGGCCCTGCCCGAGCGCCGCGAGCACCTCCTCACGGGCATCAGCGGGAAGCTGGCCTGCGGCGTCGATCGCGACGAACAGCCAGCCGCTGTAGAGGGAGGCCACATCGGCGCGGGTCGTCACGAGCCAGGCGATGAAGTTTGCGTCGGCCTCGTCCGCGTGGCCCGACAGGTGCGCCCATTCATGGGCAAGCACGAACGGACGCTCGGGTGGTGTGAGCGCCGTATTCACCAGCGTCTCGAGCGCGAACGGCGCGAGCATGCCGTCCACCCCTGCCGCTCGAAAGAACCAGGCAAGGGCCGTGTGCTTCGGCCGCCCGACCACGGTGGGACGAACGCGGCCCTGCTCGCGATCGACCTGGGCGAGCGCCTCGACGAGGACAGCCGGCCTCGTGCGCGGATCGGGGAACCCGGCGGTGTGGGCCGCCTGGTGCGCCTCGTTCGCGACTGTCACCGCCTGCATCGCGAGCGCTCGAACGTCCTCGGTCGTCACCGGCGTCTCGCGCAGGGCAAGCCGCACTTCGAGCGGCGTCCGCGCGTAGTTCAGGCCCCACGCGAGAAGAAACCACAGATAGACGCCGGCCGCCACAACCACGGTGGTCGCCAACGCGTGCAGTAACGGCCACGCCGCCCCGTCTCGGCGCGCGGCGCGGGCAGCACGGAGCCAGATCACGAGAACGGTCACGACGAGCGCGAGAAGGATGACATCGAAGAGCGCGATGCCGAGCAGGTTCGACACGGTCGTGGTCAGGGCCTGCAGTAGCGGGTACAGCATCCCCGCGTACCACCGCTCGACGAACGCGGCCGGCGGGGGCGCGATGGCCAGCGCCGCGGCCGTGCACACGAGCGCGAGACGGAACAGGGGCGCGGCGCGTGGCGGGCGTGTCCGGGAGCGGCTGGGGCGACGCGGAGGGGACACAGGGGTTCCTGGAGGTCAGCGCGTCGCCGATCCGAAGGACGGACCGCGTCGATCGCCGGACGCCGATGGCCGGAAGCCGCCGAGAGCCCCGCGGCGGGGCTCTCGGCGATTGAGTGGTCGGGATGCCGGGACTCGAACCCGGGACCTCCTGCACCCCAAGCAGGCGCGCTACCAGGCTGCGCTACATCCCGATGCGACTATGCGGACGCCCGCCGCCGCCTGGAGGGCGCGGGTGTCTTGGCCACCGTGCGCGGCGCGCGCGCCCCTTTCGGAGACGCCGGTGGCACCAGGGTCAGCTCAGGCGGCGCCGTTGTGCCTCCATCGCCGAGCAGAACCAGAATCGACCGAAGGCCCTGGGCGATGGACCGAAGTCGATCGCGCGCCACTTCGTCCAGGGCTTCATCCACGGCCGTGGCCGCGACGGAACCCTCGTCCGCCTGCGACTCGCCCAGCCGGCGCCGGGCGCCGGCCAGCGTCAGCCCCTCGCCGAAGACGAGCTGCTTGATCTGCAGCACGAGTTCGACGTCTGTCCGGCGGTAGATCCGAGGTCCGCCTCCGGCAGGTTCCTTGCCCAGGCCCGGAAACTCTGCCTCCCAGGAGCGCAGCACATAGGGCTGCACTTGCGCCATCTCGCAGACATCCGCGGACCTGAACAGTTCGCGTTTGGGCGCCGCCATCGGTTGCGTTCTCTGGCCCCTTGTCCCCTCCCGCACCGGCGCCCCACGGGCGCTCCGGGTCGGTCAGCATGCCAAGTTCTGAAGTATAGCATGGGGGATTCAGCGCTTCCGTTCGCTCGCCTTGCCCCGCCCGCGTCGTCGCACGTGGATTCGGATGGGCGTCCCCTCGAATCCGTACTCCTCGCGCAACTGGTTCTGGAGGAAGCGTTCGTACGAGAAGTGCAGCGTCGTGGCGATGTTCGTGAAGAGGACGAACGTTGGCGGCGCCACGCCCGTCTGCGCCGCATACAGAATCCGCACACGCCGCTGGCTCGGCGTCACCGGCAGGTGCGTGGTCGTGATCTTCTCGATGAACCTGTTGAGCGCCGGCGTCGGCACGCGCGTGTACCTGGCCAGCGTAATTCTGTCCACCGTCTGGAGCAGCTTCGGTGTCCGTTCGCCAGTGGCCGCGGAGATATGGAGGATAGGAGCGTAGTCGAGGAACTTCAACTGATAGCGGGTCTTCTCGTCCCACACGGCGGCCGCGCCTGGACCCTGATCCTTCATCAGGTCCCACTTGTTCGCCGCGATGATGATGCCGCGCCCCGCCTTGTGCGCGTCTCCCGCAATCGCGGCGTCCTGGTCGGTGGCGCCCTGGGTGGCGTCAATCACCAGCACGGCGACGTCGGCCTGCTCGATCGCCCGGCGTGCGAGCAACACGCTGACCATCTCGACGGCGCCGCTGCGCGCGACGCGCCCGGCCTTCCTGATGCCGGCGGTATCGACAATCCGGAACTTGCGGCGGTGCCAGGTGAGCACGGCGTCCACGGCGTCACGCGTCGTACCGGGCACCTCCGAGACGATCATCCGCTCCTCACGCAGCAGCCGGTTCACGAGCGACGACTTTCCGGCGTTGGGCCGCCCCACGATCGCCACGGCGATCTCGTCGGGTACCCGTTCGGTCTCGGCTCCCTGCGCGGCCGCCGTATGTGGATCGCGCACGGCCTCGGCCTCCTCGGTCGTCCTGACGACGCGTGGGAGGCGACGCACGATCTCGTCGATCAGTTCTCCGATGCCGCGGCCGTGTTCCGCGCTGACTTCCACGACGGGATCGAAGCCCAGCCGGTAGAGTTCCAGCGTGCCCGATTCGGCGCGGCGGTCGTCCACCTTGTTGATGGCGAGGATGGCCGGCACTCCGGCCTCTCGAATCGCCTGAGCGATCTCCTCGTCGCCCGAGACGAGGCCTTCCCGGCCGTCGGCAACGAAGATCAACAGCTCGGCTTCGTCGAGCGCCCGTCGCCCGCGCGCGACCACAAGTTCGTGGAGCGGGTCCTGGCTCGCGCCGAACATCCCGCCGGTGTCGGTGAGCTGGAAGCCGACCTCGTCGGATACCACCGGGTGGGTGATGACGTCTCTCGTGGTCCCGGCAACGGGCGCCACGATCGAGCGGCGGGTCCCGGTCATCCGATTGAACAGCGTGGACTTACCCACATTGGGGCGTCCGACCAGAACCACGGAGGGGAGGCGCGAAGTCGTCACGGGGTGCTCTCTAGTGTAGCGCCCCCGGAACGAGCCTGCCGGCCTGCGCATTGATGGGCAATCGTGTGCGGGCGGCGCGAGCGGTCGCGGATTGACAATCGTAAGTCTTTGTTCTTATTCTATTTACACGCTTCTGAGGAGCCGCCGGAGCATGATCAAGGTCGACATCGTCAACGAAGTTTCGCGGATGGCCGAGATCACCAAGGTCAAGGCGGAGCTTGCCGTCGACGCGGTCTTCGAAGCGATGCGGCATTCGATGCAGCGCGGCGAACGTATTGAGCTTCGGGGGTTTGGCGTCTTTCAGGTGAAACCCCGAAAGCGTGGCATCGGCCGCAATCCGCGCACCGGCAAGGAAGTACGCATTCCTCCCGGCCGCACGATTCGCTTCAAGCCCGGTAAAGAGTTGCAGAACATCGGGTAAGCACCGTGACCGCTTCCCTTCCGGGCCGGAACGTGCGTGTCGAACGATCCTAGAGACCCCCTTCCCGACTCCAGCGACGCCGCAGCCCCGACTCCCGAGCCGTGGGCCCGCTGGCCAATCGGAGCCCTGGGTCGGCAGGTCCGGCTGCAGACCGACGAGGGCCTTGGCGATCTCGCGTTCGCCCCCCCCCCGCCACGCCGCGAGCGATGGGGACGCCATGTCGTGCTGCTCCTCCTGACGTTCCTCTCCACCACCTACTTCGGCGGCTTCCACTACACGGGATTCGTGCAGGACTTCGGCGCCGCCGCGCCCGCTCTGGAAGCGCAGCAGTTCTGGCTGGGGGGGCTCTGGTACAGCCTGACGATTCTCGCGATTCTGGGCTGTCACGAGATGGGCCACTACCTCGCGTGCCTCTACTACCGCGTGGATGCGACGCCGCCCTTCTTCCTGCCGGCGCCGGTGCTGACCGGCACCCTCGGCGCGTTCATCCGGATCCGCCAGCGGATCCCGTCGAAGAAGGCCCTCTTCGACATCGGGATCGCCGGCCCGATTGCCGGGTTTCTCGTCGCGCTGCCGACCCTCGTCGTGGGCGTGGCGATGTCGCGGGTGGTGGCGCTCCCCGACGAGTTCGTCGGCTTCGAGCTGGGCGAGCCGCTGCTCTTCCGCGGTGCGGCGTGGATGATCTGGGGTTCTATCGCCGAGGGTCACTCGCTGAACCTGCACCCCATGGCGTTTGCCGCCTGGTTCGGGCTCCTCGCGACGGCGCTGAATCTCTTCCCTGTCGGTCAGCTCGACGGCGGGCACATCGCGTACGCGGTGCTCGGACGTCGGTCGAGCCTCATCACCATCGGCATGATCGTGGTCGCGATTGGCCTGACGGCGTTCTCTCTGAGCTGGCTGGTGTGGACGGTGCTGATGATCGGCATGCTGCTGGCCTTCGGACCGCATCACCCGGCGACGACCGACGACGTCACGCCGGTCGATCGCACACGAGTCGTCCTGGGGTTCGTCGCGGCCGCCATCTTCATCGTGTGTTTCACGCCCGCCCCGATCGAGCCGCTCGAGATCATCCGGCCTCGCTGACCGGCGCGGACGCGCCGCACCCCACCCTGTCGCAGGCCGCACGAATCGGGGTGAAACAATCCGCGTATGCTGGCCGTCTAGTCCTCCATGCCATCCCTCACCGATGTCCGTCATGCCGTACGGCTGATCGCGAGGAGCCCGGTCTTCGCCGTCACGGCCGCAGCGTCGCTGGCCCTCGGAATCGCTTCGAGCAGCACGATCTTCGCCCTGGCCGACGCCCTCCTGCTCGCGCCGAGCGTGGGCATCCGCAACCCGGGCGAACTCGTGGACATCGGCCGGTCGAACCAGGGGCGCGCCTTCGACAACATGGCCCACCCGGCCTTCAAGTACCTACGCGCGCATACGCAGACCCTGGCGGGCATGGCCGCGATGGACTTCAGCGGCGGGCCGATGAGCCTCGCTGACGGCCAGTCGAGCGAACGCGTGTTCGCCAGAATGGTGTCGGCCAATTACTTCGACCTGATGGGTACCCGTCCCGCCATCGGGCGCTTCTTCCATCCAGACGAGGACGTCGTGCCCGGCGACCGGGCGGTCGTGGTCCTCGCTCACGAGTTCTGGATGCGTCGCTTCGCTGGCGATCCCGGAATTCTCGACAGGCCTCTGCGGCTCAACAACCACGAGTTTGCCGTCGTGGGTGTGGCGGAGCCCGGCTTCCACGGCTCCTCGCTCGTGGGCACCGACCTCTGGACGCCCGTCTCCATGGTGTCCGTCGTCCGCGGTCATACGCCGCTGGATCTGCTCGAGGAACCCCGCGCGGTCTGGCACGTCGCCGTCGGCAGGTTGAAGCCCGGCGTCAGCCGGGCGCAGGCACTGGCCGAACTGAACACGCTGATGGAGGCGTACAAGGCCGGCGAGCCGCGCGCGAATCCGAACCACGGCGTGGCGGTCGCCCCGCTCAGCCGCGTCCCCGGCCCCGTCCGCCTCCCGTTCCTCGCCTTCATTGGATTCCTGTTCGCGCTGACAGGAGCGCTGCTCGCGATCGCGTGCAGCAACGTGGCCGGCCTGCAGCTGGCGCGTGCGGCCGCGCGGCGCCGCGAGATCGCGACACGGCTCGCCGTCGGCGCGAGCCGCAGCCGGATCGTCGTGCAGATGCTGACGGAAACGGGCGTCCTCTTTGCCGGCGCCTGCATCGTGGCCCTGCCGCTCACGTACTGGATGGTGCGGCTGCTCATGGGCTTCCTGCCCTCGTTGCCCATCCCTATCGCGCTGGAACTCGCCGTCAATTTCCGTGTCGTGGCCTTCGCGGTCGGCGTGTCGCTCGCCTCCGCGCTGCTGTTCGGGCTGGCGCCTGCGCGCCAGGCGATTCGTGGCGATCTGGCGCCATCCCTCCACGGCGCCTACGCGAGCGCTGACCGGCGGCGGTTCCGCCTGCGGAACGGGCTCGTCACGGCACAGGTCGCGCTGTCGCTGATGCTTGTCGTCACCGCGTTCATGTTCCTGCGCACGTTGCAGAACGCCGCCGACACGCATCCGGGATTCGAGACCGCCAACGTCACGCTGGCCAGCGTGGACGTCGGGCTTTCGGGATACCGTGAGCAGGACGCCGTGGATCTCGTCGAGCGCTTCCGGGCGCGCCTCCAGGCGGTTGGCGGCGCGACGTCCGTGGCAGCCAGCCGGATGATCCCGCTCCAAGGTAGTAGTTTCGGCCTGGGCCGCATCCGCGTGCCGGGCCTCGTCGGCGCATCGGGCGACGACACCATCGACGCCGACTGGAACGTGGTGTCGCCCGAGTACTTCGAGACGCTGCACATGCCCATCGTCGAGGGCCGCGGCTTCACGGCGGCCGACCGGGCGGACGTCGGCAGGGTGGCTGTCGTGAACCAGACCTTCGCGAGAACGGCGTGGCGGGACCGGCCGGCCGTGGGCCAGGTGTTTCTGCAGGGCGGCGGGCCCGAGGGGGAGGAAGGACAGCCGGTCGAAGTCGTCGGCGTGGTCGCCGACGCGAAGTACCGCTACATCAGCGAAGACCCGATGCCGTTCGTGTTCGTCCCCATCGCGCAGCAGCCGATCACAGACGCCACGTTCTTCATTCGTCACGATCCGAACCGCGCCATCGCCCAGGACGTGCGCGCGGCCATGACCCAGGTGGAACCCGGCGTGCCGGTCCTCTTCGTTCAGTCGCTCGAAGAGGCCACCGCCCTCGGTTTGCTGCCGCAGCGGCTCGCGGCCTGGATCTCCGGCGGCGTCGGCGCGGTGGGTGTGTTCCTGGCCGCCCTGGGGCTTTACGGTCTGATGGCGTTCCTGGTGGCGCAGCGTACGCGAGAGATCGCGATTCGCGTGGCCCTCGGCGCCTCGCCCCGCAAGATGCAGGCGCTGGTGATGGCGCAGGCGGCTCGGCTCGGGGTGGCGGGCGCCGGCATCGGCCTCGTGCTCGCGGGCGGGCTTGGCATGCTGATGCAGAGTCTGCTCTTCGGAGTGCCGCCGGTCGACGTGGTGTCGTTCGGCGCCGCCGCCGTGATCTTCATCGTGGTCCTCGCAGCGGCCTCATGGTCGCCGTCACGCCGCGCAGCCACGACGGACCCCGCGGTGGCGCTCCGGGCAGAGTAGCAAGCCAGGTCACCCTTGCCGCGCCCGGAACGTGAAGAAGGTCACAGGCGACGGTTCGCCGCCAAGGGCCCGGTAGAAGTCGAGGGCGTGGGTATCGTCGTTTTCTGCCGGCACGAACACCGCCTCGGCCCCGTCCGCCGCCGCAGCCTCGCGGATCGACGACACCAGACGTCGTCCGATGCCCTGGCGCTGATGGCGGGCGTGCACTGCGATGTCGTAGATGAACACCTCTGACGACTCGGTCCTCGTGAGGGGCAGGGTGAACGCGGTGAGGCCACCCACTACCTCCTCGCCCATCAGCGCCGCGAGCGCCCAGACGTCGCCGCGGATCAGCAACTGATCCAGGTAGCGATCGCTGAGCGCACCGAGCTCCTCCTCGAACACCTCGGCCATCAGGTGAAACGTCTGCCTGGCGAGTGTCCGGTCGCCGTGGACGAGTCTCTTCACGCGTATGTCGATCATGGCGACGCTACCCTTCACAATGGAGCCCGTACTCGACCACCTGTCGAGTACCACTTCAGCACCCGCAACGCGCGCAGCGTAGTCCAGCGGCTGGGCCGCCCTTCGTCTTCGCCCAACTCGATCGGCATCGCTCCTGGGTGCCGCGTCTCGAGGGGCCACCGCCCGTCGCCGTCACACTTCGACGCGAGCAGATCGATCGCCTCGTCCACGCGGTTGTCGAATGCGGCGTCCGCGCGTCGCAGGTAGTCGAGCCCTCGCAGGATGTCGTAGTGCCACCATGTCGGGAACGCGAAGCGCGTCCATGCCGCGCCGCCCTTGCGATCACATTCGATCGCCTCGCCGGTCGAGCGCCGCCGGAAGAGGCGACGATCGAGGAGGTACTCCTGTCCTCGGAGGCGGGCCTTCATGACTACCGAACTGCCCCCGACGGCCCGCTCGTGCTCGAGCAGCGCGTCGAGCACACAGATCGTGGTGTTGAACGACGATCGCATCGAACCGTTGGCCGCTTCGCAATTCCAGCCGCCGTCGGGGAGTTGCTCGCCGAGCAGCCGCTGGACGATGCCTCTGATGTCCTGGCGGAAGTACGCGCCGACGCTCCCGACCTGGCCGTTGATGCAGGGCTCGACCTCGCCTTCGAAGAACGCGTGGCCGTCACATTCCGGCGGGCCGCACCCCTGCCACGTCACCCGGTCGCGGACGAGGCCCACCGCCCGCCGCGCCTCGGCGCTCGAGGGATCGAGGCCCATCTCCCGCAGCAGCATCAGCACGTGCATGGTGGAGTTCCACCCGCGGTTCCACGCCGCGCCGCCCCACCGGCCGTCGGCCCCTTGAAGCGCGAGCAGCCGCGCGCCCGCCCCTTCGGTGGCCACCCGCGCGCGCTCGGCCGCCACTTCGCCCGCGGGGGCTCCGATCACGTCCCGCATGCACTGCCAGCGGATCGACGGGTCGGAATCGAGCAGCCACCGCACGACGGCGCTCTGTGGCGTTGGGGCCCATTCGGGGGGAGTCGTCGGCATCCTCTGGTGCTCCTGGCATGGATGTATGAAGCCGGCGCGCATTGTGGATCGAAGGCGCAGCCACGCCGCCAGCCCTGAGCGAAGGCCCGAGAATCGGGCGGGCTAGACGAAGAGGATGACGGCGAGTGAGGCCGCTCCGAAGACCAGGGCGTAGACCAGCCACATGATCGTGAACTCCCGCTCCGCGGCCGGCGACGGCCGCAGCCACCAGCTGAGACGCAACGGCCGTTTCCTGTAGGCGTAGATGATTGCCGATCGCAGCGAAACGACGAACGGAAGGAGAAGCGCCACCGACCGCCACAGCCAGGGCTCGAGAACGGGCTCCCGGTGCGCCAGAACGGCGAGGCCCACGATGCCCGCCGCCAGGTAGCCGCAGGCGAGCTTCCGCCCGATGCTCCACGTCTCGAAGGAGGGTCTGGTGGACATCTGCTGACGCCGGTTCACCCACTCACACGCCCACGGTGCGAGCCTTCGACCTGTTGGTGAGACCGCGTACTATCGCGCGCCATGCCCTCGAGATCATCGAGCCCCAGCGTGGCAGCTGTGAGGACCCGATGGCGCCGGAGACATCGAGGAACGTGAACGTGGCGAACCACCCCTCGCGTGGCTTCTGCCCGGGGACCTCGTGGCGCGGCGGCTTCGAAGGTGCAGACTTCATGTCAAGCCTCTTTCGTTGGACTCGTGAGGATCATGGACGTGTCGCTCGACACGCGGAACACGCCCCGTGGCGAACGTAACACATCAGGTGCCGTGGCCTTCACATGCGTCTTCGCTCAAGGCCGGCACAGGCGGCGCCTGTCGAGCCAGATGCCGAGGCTGACCACTGCGCCCGCGCCCATGTGCTCCTCGCCCCGATCGTGCCCCAACCTGCCGAACCCGCCCCAACCCGTCCGAACCCGTCCGAACCCGCCCCAACCGGCCCGAACCTGTCCGAACCTGCCCCAACCGGCCCGAACCTG
>CAZNOC010000043.1:0-8069 GCA_964574545.1 uncultured Bifidobacteriaceae bacterium
CGGCTGCACGCGCTCGGCACCGACGGCTTCGGCCGCAGTGCGAGCCGCGAGAACCTGCGCAACTTCTTCGAGGTGGACGCGCGCTTCATCACGCTGGCCACGCTCTACGCGCTCTTCCAGGAGAAGCAGATCGACGTGGACGTCGTGAAGAAGGCGATCAAGGAGATGGACATCGACCCGGAGAAGGTCGATCCGGCGATTAGCTGAATCGGGGACCGGGGATCGGGGACCGGGGACCAGGCGTAGAGAGCGAGCGGCGAACAGCGAATGAGAGAATTCATCCTTCCCAATCTCGGCGACGGTGTGGCGGCCGGTGACGTGCTCGCCGTGCTCGTGAAGGTGGGCGACACGCTCCAACTGGAGCAGTCCGTCCTCGAACTCGAAACCGACAAGGCCACGCTGGAAGTGCCGTCGGACGTTGCCGGCGTCATCAAGGAACTGAAGGTCAACGTCGGCGACAAGGTGAAGCCAGGCCAGGCGGTGCTCGTCATCGAGGAGTCGGGCGAGGCGGCCCCGAAGGCCGAGCCGCGCAAGGCCGACGAGGCGAAGGCGGAGCCCACAGCGACGTCGAAGCCCGCCCCGGACGCCGCGGCCGGGGACAGGGAAGCCGTGGGCAAGGCCAGCGCCGAGGAACCCGGGACGTCGGCCTCCGGCGGCGGCAACGCCGACAGGGCCGGCGCGCCAGTCGAGGCGCCCGCGCGCCGATCCTCGGTCGTCGAGTTCCAGGCGCGCCCGGCCGCCGCGCCGGACACCGGGGCTGGAGCTCTCGCACCAGCGTCGCCCTCGGTGCGCCGGCTCGCGCGCGAGATCGGCGTCGATATCCACCAGGTGTCAGGCACAGGCGCTGGCGGGCGCATCACCCAGGACGATGTGAAGGAGTTCTCGCGGAAGGTCCTGAGCAGCCTGGGCGGCGGGGCGCAGGCGGCGGCCGCGGCACGTCCGGCGAGCGGCGGGGTGCTCCTGCCCGACTTCTCGAAGTGGGGCGAGACGGAACGGAAGCCAATGACGGGTGTCCGCCGCAAGACATCCGAACATCTGTCGCACGCGTGGAACGCGATCCCGCACGTCACGCAGTTCGACAAGGCCGACATCACGGCGCTCGAGCAGCTCCGCAAACGGCACGGCGCCGAGGTGGAGAAGGCGGGCGGCAAGCTCACCGTGACCTCCATCGCGGCGCACGTGCTCGCGCATGCGCTGCGCCGCTTCCCGCAGTTCAACGCGTCGGTGGACGCGGCGGCCGAGACGATCGTCTACAAGAAGTACGTCAACATCGGGATCGCCGTGGACACGGAGCACGGCCTGCTCGTGCCCGTCATCCGCGATGCCGATCGCAAGAACATCGTCGAGCTGTCGGTCGAGATCCAGCAGCTGGCCGACAAGGCCAAGGCGCGCAAGCTGTCGATCGACGAGATGTCGGGCGGTTCGATGTCGATCACCAATCTTGGCGGCATTGGCGGCACGGCGTTTACGCCGATCGTCAACTGGCCCGAAGTGGCGATTCTCGGGCTCTCTCGAGGTGTGACCGAACCCGTGTGGGTGGACGGGGCGTTCCAGCCAAGGCTGATGCTGCCGCTGTCGTTGTCCTACGATCACCGGCTGATCGACGGCGCCGACGCCATCCGCTTCCTGCGGTGGGTGGTCGAGGCGCTGGAACAGCCGTTTACCCTGGCGCTGCGGGGCTAGCGGCCCGCTGCGCATGACGGCTGTTCGCCATTCGTCGTTCGCCATTCGCTTGAACGTGGCCAATGCGACTGGTCGTGGCACGCTCACGGCGCAGCTCGACGAATAGCGAAGAGCGAATTGCGAAGAGCGAATACCGACATGTCACAACGCATTGCCGTCATCGGCGCCGGCCCGGGAGGGTACGCCGCCGCGTTCTACGCCGCCGACCTCGGGATGGAGGTCACCCTTGTCGACGAGGAGAAGAACCCCGGAGGCGTGTGCCTCTATCGGGGCTGCATCCCGTCGAAGGCCCTTCTGCACGTGGCAAAGGTGCTCGACGAGGCGACTCACGCCTCGGAGTGGGGCATCGACTTCGGGAAGCCGAAGATCGATGTCGACAAGCTGCGCGCCTACAAGGAGCGGGTCGTCGAGAAGCTGACGAGCGGCACCGGGCAGGTCGCGAAGCTCCGTAAGGTGAACTACCTGCAGGGCCGCGCCACCCTGACAGGCCCGGAGGCGTTCACGGTGGCCCTCGCGGCGGGCGGTGAGCAGCAGGTCGAGGTGGATGCGATCGTCCTCGCGACCGGCTCGCACCCGACGAAGATCCCGTCGCTCACGATCGACAGCCCCCGTGTGCTCGATTCGACCGGGGCGCTCGATCTCCCCGAGATCCCCAGGACGATGCTCGTCGTCGGCGGCGGGTACATCGGGCTGGAACTCGGGTCGGTCTACGCGGCGCTCGGCACGAAGGTGTCGGTCGTCGAGATGATGCCGGGGCTGCTCCCGGGCGCGGATCGTGACCTGGTCAAGTACCTGGCACAGCGCGTCGAGGCGACCTGCGAGAAGGTGATGCTGTCGACGAAGGTCACCTCGATGACGGAGGGGAAGAAGGGCATCACCGTGCGCTTTGAGGGCGAGGGCGCGCCGGAGGAGCAGACTTACGACTGTGTGCTCGTGTCGATCGGCCGACGGCCGAACTCGAAGGTGCCTGGGCTCGACCGCACCAAGGTGAAGGTGAACACCCAGGGGTTCATCGAGACCGACGGCCAGCGGCGCACGGCCGAGCCGACGATCTTCGCGATCGGCGACGTGGCAGGCGAGCCGATGCTGGCCCACAAGGCGTCGCACGAGGCCCGCGTCGCCGTCGAGGCCATCGCCGGCCACAAGGCCGTGTTCGAGCCGCTGGCGATTCCCGCCGTCGTGTTCACCGATCCCGAAGTGGCGTGGGCAGGGCTCACCGAGACGGAGGCCGAGGCGAAGGGGATCACCGTGGAGGTCGCCCGCTTCCCGTGGGGCGCGTCCGGCCGCGCGATCGCCATCGACCGCGTGAATGGCATGACCAAACTGCTCATCGACCCGGCCACCGAGCGCGTCCTGGGCGTTGGCATCGTCGGGTCCGGGGCGGGCGAATTGATTGCCGAAGCGGCCCTCGCGATCGAGATGGGAGCCACCGCCTCGGACCTGAAGCTCACCATCCACGCGCACCCGACGCTGTCAGAGACGGTGATGGAAGCCGCCGAAGTGTTCTTCGGGCAAGCCACACATGTGTACAAGCCGCGGCGCAAGTAGCGGCCTGCTGAATCTGGCGATCTGCTGATGTGGTGATCTGAAGATCTGATGTGCGATCTTTAGATGTGCGACCTGTCTGCTGAGCTGTTGATCTGCTGACCTGGGCGGACGGCCGAGTGGCGCGTGAGGAGCCACGTCAGCGCGGCCGCCAGACCCAGCGTCGCCCACGACGCCATCCCCGCGTCTGCTGATGCCCGGACCGCCACCAGCCAGCACCCGAGCAGGGTGCCTGCCGTGGCCAACCACCACGCCGTGACCGTGACGACAGGGTGCCGCGGGCGCCGGGGCGCCAGCCGCCAGCCGGCCACCGTCATCACGGTCGCGAGTCCGACGAGAGCGGCTCTTCGATGCAACTCCGCGGGCACACGCGCTGGCCACGTCTGTCCAGGCGTGCCGGCCACCCACGCCTGCCAGAGCGCCGGGAGGCTCATCTCGAGGTCGGCGCTCCGTAGACGCGGCTCACGGAGGGTCTGGCGAGCCTGCGCTTCGGTCAGGCCTCGCGCCACGAGCGATGGGAGTCGAAGCTCAACATGTGCCTGTGAGCGGGTGCGTTCACCATACGGACCGACCCACCCGACGGTCACGATCACCGCGAGAATGAGGAGACACGCCAGACGCACAACGTCCCCGCGTGACGCGCCAGCGTAGCGAGCGAGCATCGTGGCGGGGAGCGCGCCAAGTGGCAGCAACACCATCGTGAGCCATGACACGAAGCCGGCCAGCGCCCCAATGAGCACAAGTGGGGTCGCCTCAAGGTTCACCAGTTGCCGGGCCTCCGGGTACATCATCGCGGTCGCCCCTGTCGCCGTGGTGGCGAGGGCGCCGATCAGAAACCCCCCACCGACCCGTGCCGGGGGCAGGATCGTGGCGAGGCTGACCGAGCATGCGAGCAGGGTCCGAAAGTACGCGGCGAGTCCTGTCATCAGGATCCACCCGCGTCGTACCGGGGAGGCGGTGCGCGCGTCGGCCCACTCCCGCTGCCAGTCGGCAATCAATGGTTCGAACACGTGCGTGACCGTGGCTTCGTCGAACCACGCGCGGGCGAGGCGGAGCAGGTGGGTGCCGGGGGGCGGCATCATCAACTCTCCTGGGGATGGGCGGTGCCCGCCATCACACGCTCGGCGGCGCGCCAGGCGTCGAGCACCCGGAGCGCGTAGGCCGTGGGTCGATAGAGGCGGCGCGGCAGGCCGATGGCCCCCTCGGGCCGCGGCTCCTGGCGCGACTCGAGGTAGCCCTTCTCCTGCATCCGGCCCAGCGTGACGTACACCGTGCCCCGCTTGAGACGTCCGCCAGACTGCTCGACCAGCTGCAACCCGAACGCCTCGTCCTCCGCCGCCAACAACTCGAGGATGTGCCGCTCGGTCTGGGACAGGCGTGGAAGTGCGCCATTCATGCAAGCTATTATCGATCTTACATTTGGTAAGTCAAGCTGATCACGACCCTGTGCCGTCGCTTGGACGGCCCTGGACTTGCACCCATATTCAGGTCATAATCATGACCATGATTACGATCAACATCCACGAAGCCAAAGCGCGGTTCTCGCACTTTCTCGCGCAGGTGGCCGCCGGGGAAACGGTCGTGATCTGCAAGCACAACCGGCCCGTGGCGGAGCTGCGGGCGGTGGCGATGACGCGGATCGCGCCCCGGCCGTTTGGCCTGGCGGCCGGGACCTTCGAGGTTCCCGACAGCTTCTTCGAGGCCCTGCCGGACGAGGATGTCGACTTGTTCTACGGCGTGGGGGCGGCGGAGGGAGGGCGCGACATGCACGTCGCGGAGTCAGGCGTCGAGTACGGCTCACCCGCGCGGGCGCCAGCGGCTCCAGGCGATCCGGCGGCGTCAGGCGATGGCCGCCGCCAGCCGCCGAGGCGGAAGCGGCGCTCGTGAAGGTCCTCCTCGACACCTGCACGTTTCTCTGGATCGTCGGCGGCTCTCCGCGCGTGCCGGCGCGCGTGCGCGGCCTGTTCCAGGATCCGGCCACTGAGGTGTTTCTGAGCGCGGCCTCGGCCTGGGAGATCGCGCTCAAACATCAGGGCGGGCAGTTGCCGCTTCCGGCGCCGCCCGACCGCTTCGTGTCGGCCCAGCGCGACGCGCATGGCATGACGTCTCTGCCGATCGACGAAGCGTCGGCGCTTCATGTCACACGGCTGCCGCCGATTCACCGCGACCCCTTCGACCGGATGCTGGTCGCCCAGGCGATCGTTCATGGTCTGACGATCCTCACGCCAGACCCGCTGGTGATTCAGTATCCCGCACGCACGACGTGGTAGATAGATAGATCACCAGATAGATCACGGGATCACCAGATAGATTCATCTGATGATCTCGTGACGTGGTGATGTGGTGATGGGATGTGAAGATGTTCGGATGCGGCGATCTATCTGCTGATGTTGTGCGCGGCGATCGAGACATCGAACATCCGATCACCACATCACCACATCACGAGATCGCCAGATGCATCTATCTGGATCTTTGCACAAACGCGTCTGCCTGTTCGTGCGCGTGATAGGAGCTGCGGACGAGCGGGCCGGCTTCGACGTGCACGAACCCAAGGCCGAGGGCGATACGCTTCAGCTCCTTGAACTCGTCGGGGTGGTAGTAGCGTGTCATCACCGCATGATCCGGTGAGGGCCGCAGGTACTGCCCGATCGTCAGGATCGACACGCCAACGCCGCGCAGATCCTCGAACACCTGCACGAGCTCGTCGGGCTCTTCGCCGAGGCCGACCATCAGTCCGGTCTTGGTCGCGATTGTGGGTGCGTAGGTGCGCGCGCGGTCGAGGAGTTCGAGCGTGCGGGTGTACTTCCCACCCGATCGGGCCATCCGGTACAGCCGCGGCACCGTCTCGGTGTTGTGGTTCAGCACGTCGGGGTGCGCGTCGAGCACGGTCTCGAGCGGCGCGCGCTCGCCCTTGAAGTCGGGTATCAGCACCTCGACGCGGCACTCGGGCATCCGCGCCTTGATGTCGCGAATCGTCTCCGCGAAGATCCCGGCGCCGCCGTCCTTCAGGTCGTCACGGTCCACCGAGGTAATCACGGCGTACTTCAGCGCCATCCGTTCGACCGCCTCGCCCACGCGCCGCGGCTCGTCGATGTCGAGGGCCGCCGGCTTGCCGTGCGCCACCGCGCAGTAGGCGCACGCTCGAGTGCAGATGTCGCCGAGGATCATGAACGTGGCCGTGCCGTGGTGCCAGCACTCGCCGATGTTCGGGCAGTGGGCGTCCTCGCAGACCGTGTTCAGCTTCAGGTCCTGCATGATGCCCTTCAGCCGGAGGTAGTTCTCCGACCCCGGGGCGCGCACCTTCAGCCACTCCGGCTTGGGCTCTCGCGGCCGCACGAACTGCAGGGGAGATTCGATCATGCTGCCTCTAGTGTACAGGATCACCAGACAGGCAGGCATCTGGTGATCTTCTGATGTGGTGATGTGGTGAGGGGAGGTTCGATGTGTTGATCTGCCGATCGATCTTCTGATCTATCTGTTGATCTATCTGTGGATCTCATGATGTCCATCGCTGCGCCGCGACCATCGTCCGCGTCAGGACCGTCGCCGCCGCCCCCCTTTCTCTGCTGCCGCCCTCGCCAAGGTCGCGAAGTCTGCGCGATGCAGGGGGCGTCGAGATGGAGGAATCTGCGACCGTGGAGGCAAGAATCGCGGATCGTCGGCCAGTTTCGTGCGGCATGCCGGATGCACCGGTCGCCGCATGACAAGAATCGAGTTGGAGGAGCGGACCGCGGCGTTCGCACGGGCGGTCTTCGGGTTGGCAGAGTCCGTGCGGGAGCGAGCCGGAGGGCGCCGGCCGGCCGACCAATTAGTGGACTGCGCCACGTCGGCCGGGGCAAACTACCGCGCATCAGGCCGCGCCCGGTCCCGCGCAGAGTTTGTCGCCAAACTGGGCGTGGCCGTCGAGGAAATAGACGAGGCGGTGTACTGGCTGGAGTTCCTCGCCGGCACCGCACTGGCGACCGGAAGCCCCCTCGAGGAGCTTCACCAGGAGGCAACGGAACTGAGGGCGATCTTCGCCGCAGCCTACCGCACGGCCCGCAGCCGACACCGCGCGTCGGCCACCCCCCGTCCGAGATAGACTCCCCTCAACATCACCAAGTAGATCAGCACATCGCACATCGCACATCGCACATCAACAGATCAACAGATCAAAACCTCAAACATCACAAGATAGATCTGACATCATCACATCTGACATCCCATCACCACATCACCACATCACGAGATCAACAGATGCAGAAACTCAGCATTACCTGGCTCGGCCACTCCTCCTTCGCTCTGAACACCCCCGGCGGGAAGACGCTGCTCTTCGACCCTTGGTACACGGGGAACCCGTCGTGTCCGGAAGGGCACGCACCGACGGCGGCCGATCTGATTCTGATCTCGCACGGCCACTACGACCACACGACCGATGCCGCCGCCACGGCGAAGGCGACCGGCGCCACGGTCGTCTGCAACTGGGAGATCGCCGGTTGGCTTGGCGCCAAGGGCGTCCAACACCTCGAGCCGATGAACAAGGGGGGCACCATCCACGCCGCCGGCCTGCGCATCACGATGACCGAGGCCGTTCACAGCAGCAGCATCGACGATGGCGGGACGGTGTACCTGGGGGAGCCAGCGGGCTTCGTCGTCACGCTCGAGAACGGCCAGACGATCTACTTCGCCGGGGATACCGCGCTCTTCGGCGACATGAAGACCATCGGCGAGCTCTACACGCCGGACATCGCGTTCCTGCCGATCGGGGACCGCTTCACCATGGGGCCCGATACGGCGGCCCTGGCGGCGCGATGGCTGGGCGTCACGCAGGTCGTGCCGATGCACTGGGGAACCTTCCCGCT
>CAZNOC010000043.1:8169-23345 GCA_964574545.1 uncultured Bifidobacteriaceae bacterium
GCCTGCAGGTCCAGCGTCAGCGCCGTGCCCTGCAGTTCGTCGAGCAGGATGGAGACGAAGGCGAGGACGAGCCGTCGAAGCTTCTCGTCCGGCCGCAAGGGCTCGGACTGCACTTCCGCCAGCAGTCCCAGCAGGATGTCCAGCGAGTAGTCGTGGCAGGCAAAGAGGATCTCTTCCTTGTTCTGGAAGTAGTAGTAGAGGTTCCCCTTGGTCATCTCGAGCGCGGACGCGATTTCGTCCACGCTTGCCCCGTGGTACCCGCGGCGCCGGAACGCGGCCGCCGCGCTCTTCAGAATCTCCACCCGCCGGTCCATCGTCGTCGTCGGGATCCTGGCCATGCAGACGGGAGTCTACCATGATTTGAACGGTTGTTTAAATTGGTGTAGACTTCCCGAAACCCGTGACCTGTCAACTTCGCCGTTTGCGCTGAGCCCGAGGTGTCCGTGGAAGAGATTGCCCAGTCCCCATCGATCACGGTCGAGACGTCGCCCGACAAGTACCGGCACTGGAAGCTCTCGTTCGAGGGCCCCGTCGCGACCCTCGCGATGGATGTGGACGAGGACGCCGGTCTGCGTCCCAACGACTACAAGCTCAAGCTCAACTCCTATGACCTCGGCGTGGATATCGAGCTGGCTGACGCCCTGCAGCGCCTCCGCTTCGAGCATCCCGAGGTCCACACGGTCCTGCTGACCAGCCTCAAGCCGCGCATTTTCTGCGCCGGCGCCAATATCTTCATGCTGGGGACCTCCGGGCACGGCTTCAAGGTGAACTTCTGCAAGTTCACCAACGAGACCCGGCTCGGCATGGAGGACATGAGCGCCCATAGCGGCATCAAGTTCCTGGCGGCGATCAACGGCATCTGCGCGGGCGGCGGCTACGAACTGGCACTGGCCTGCGACGAGATCTATCTGGTGGACGATGGCGCGGCGGCGGTGTCGCTGCCGGAGACGCCCCTGCTCGGCGTGCTGCCCGGCACAGGCGGCCTGACCCGCGTGGTTGACAAGCGGAAGGTCCGGCGGGATCTTGCCGATCACTTCAGCACCCTGACCGAGGGCCTGCGCGGCAAACGCGCGGTGGACGGCCGTTTCGTGGATGCGGTGTTTCCGACGAGCCAGTTCAAGGAGGCCGTCGAGACGCGCGTCCAGGAGCTCGCCGCCCAGTCGGATCGGCCTGCCGGCGGCCCGGGTGTCGCTCTGGGCCCGCTCGCGCCGGCGATCGACGCCGATACGATTCGCTACAAGTACGTGACGGGCGAGATCGACCGGGCCAGACGGCTGTGCTCGCTGACGATCAGCGCGCCGGACGGCCCGCAGCCGGCCACGCCCGACGCGTTCGTCGAGGCCGGGGATCAGGCCTGGGCGATCCGGGCCTTCCGTGAACTGGATGACGCGATTCTGCGTCTGCGTTTGAACGAGCCGGAGGTCGGCACGGTGATCCTGCGCGCCACCGGCGACCCGGAGGCGGTGCTGGCCGTGGACGCCACCCTCGTGGCTCACCAGGGTCACTGGCTGGTCCGCGAGATTGTCGGCCTGATTCGGCGGACCCTGAAGCGCGTGGATCTGACGGCGAAGAGCTTCTTCGCGCTCATCGAGCCGGGCAACGCATTCGCCGGTACGCTCTTCGAACTGGCGCTGGCCGCCGACCGCGTGTACATGCTCGACGATCCCGACCAGCCGAATGCGGTTCAGCTTTCGCCGGCCAACGGCGGGCTCTACCCGATGAGCAACGGGCTCACCCGGCTCGAGACACGATTTCTGGGCGAACCCGCCTCGGTCGCCAGCGCGCTCGGCCACGACGGCCCGTTCGATCCACAGGCGGCGCTCGAGGCGGGACTGGTGTTCTCGGCGCCCGACGACATGGATTGGGACGACGAAGTGCGGATGGCGCTCGAGGAGCGTGCGAGCTTCTCGCCGGACGCGCTGACCGGCCTGGAGGCCAACCTCCGGTTTGCCGGCCCCGAGACGATGGAGACAAAGATTTTCGGCCGGCTGACGGCGTGGCAGAACTGGATCTTCCAGCGGCCCAATGCCGTCGGGGAACGCGGCGCGCTCATGGTCTACGGCCGTGAGGGGCGCCCGCAATTCGACTGGAAGCGGACGTAGGAAGAGGCCAGGCCCATGATTTCAAGCGAGCGCATTCCCAACAACGTCGACCTGGGCGGCAACAAGCGGTTGCAGCGGGCGCTGGAGCACTGGCAGCCCAAGTATCTCGACTGGTGGCGCGAGATGGGGCCGCAGGGGTTCCAGCAGCACCATCAGGTGTACCTGCGCACGGCCGTCTCGGTGGACGCGGCTGGGTGGGCGCACTTCGACTACGTGAAGCTGCCCGAGTACCGCTGGGGCATCTTCCTCGCGGAGCCGACGCCGCAGCGCAAGATCGGGTTCGGCGACTTCAAGGGCAAGGATGCATGGCAGGAGGTACCGGGCGAGTTCCGCAATCCTCTCCGCCGCCTGATCGTGGTGCAGGGCGACACCGAGCCTGCCTCGGTGGAGCAGCAGCGGGAACTCGGCCAGCATTGCCCGAGCCTCTACGACCTGCGCAACCTCTTCCAGGTCAACGTCGAGGAGGGACGGCATCTGTGGGCGATGGTCTACCTCCTCCACTCCTACTTCGGCCGTGACGGCCGTGACGAGGCCGAGGCGCTCCTCGAGCGCAACAGCGGCAACGCCGACACGCCCCGCATGCTCGAGGCGTTCAACGAACCCATCGACACGTGGCTCGACTTCTTCGCGTTCACCATGTTCACCGACCGAGACGGCAAGTCTCAGTTGCTGTCGCTGTCGGAAAGCTCGCTCGACCCCCTGGCCCGCACGACACGCTTCATGCTGACCGAGGAAGCCCACCACATGTTCGTGGGCGAGACGGGGATCGCGCGCATCCTCGAGCGGTCGTGCCAGCTGACGAAGGAGGCGGGCTTTTCTGGCGACGTGCGCAAGCTCGGGGGGATCGACATCCCGCTCATTCAGAAGTTCGTCAACTTCTGGTTCAGCCAGAGCCTCGATCTGCACGGCAGCGAGGTGTCGAGCAACGCCGCCAGCTACTTCGCCAATGGCCTGAAGGGCCGGGCCGAAGAGGAGAAGTACACCGACGACCACGTGCTCGCGGGCGACACCTACATCCTGGACATGCTCGACGAGAGCGGCCGCATCAGCCGCCAGGAGGTCCCGATGCGCAACGCCCTCAACGAGGTCCTGCGCGACTGGTACGTCGGCGACTGCCAGGCCGGGGTCGATCGCTGGAACAAGCGCGTGCTCGAGGCGCACGGGATGTCGGAACGCATCCTCCTGCCGTCTCGCAAGTTCAACCGCCGTGTGGGCGTCTATGCGGGCAAGCACTTCGACGTGCTCGGCCACCCCATCAGCGCCGAGGACTGGGAGCGCCGGAAGCACGAGTGGCTGCCGACGGCGGCGGACAAGGCCTATCTCCGAAGCATCCAGGCGACGCCCGTCTTCGAGCCCGGCAAGTTCGCCAACTACATCGCCCCGCCCGCGCGCGGGATCAACCGTCAGCCGATCGACTTCGAGTACGTCAGGACGGAGACATAGAGAGAGATGCAGCATCTGCTCATCTTGTGATGTGGTGATGTGGTGATGGGACCTTCGATCTGCCGATCGCTGGCGCCTTCGGTCCTATCTATCTGGTGATCGCTGGAGATCAGAAGATGGATCAGGGGCCCCCGCTAGATCTTCACATCGCACATCCGATCGCCACATCACCACATCACGAGATCACCAGACGCCTTCCCTGTCACTGAATCTATCTGACACACCTTCGCTGAATCGATCTATGTCCAGAATCACCTATGCCGTGACCGACGGCGTCGCGCTCATCACCTTGACCGAGCCGCCGGCGAACACCTACTCCTACGAGATGATGCGGGAGCTGGACGATGCTGTCCTGGCGGCGCGCATGGACCGGGCCGTGCATGTCATCGTGCTGGCGGGCGCTGGCGAGAAGTTCTTCTGCGCCGGCGCCAACATCGGCACGCTCAAGGACGCGGACCCGGAGTTCAAGTACTACTTCTGCCTGCACGCCAACGAGACGATGAGCCGGCTCGAGCAGACGCCGAAGCTCGTGATCGCGGCCCTCAACGGCCACTGCGTCGGTGGCGGGCTCGAGGTGGCGATGGCGGCCGACCTGCGGATCGCCCGCCAGGGCGGGGGCAAGATCGGGCTGCCTGAAGTGGCGCTCGGAGTCCTTCCAGGCACGGGGGGCACGCAGCGGCTGGCGCGCCTGCTCGGCAAGGCCCGCGCGATCGAGATGATGGTCAGCGGTGCGTTGATGACGTTCGACGAGGCGAAGGACGCCGGCCTCGTGACGCAGGTGTGGGGCGACACCGAGCTGGCCGGCCGGTCCTTCATGGAGGCTGTTCTCGACTACGCCAGGCAGTTCACGCCTCCGCACAAGGCGAGCCGGGCTGTAGGCCACATCAAGCGCGCGGTGCAGTCGGGGGCGGAGATGTCGCTGGCCGACGGGCTCGCGCTCGAACGGGAGCTGCAGCAGCGCCTCTTCGAGAGCGACGACGCTCACGAGGGCATCGCCGCCAACCTGGAAAAGCGCAAGCCGAATTTCACCGGCAGGTAGGACGTACAAACACAAAGGTCACGAAGAGACGAAGGACGCACGAAGGCTGGTTGGCCAAACGCATTTTCGTGCGTCTTCGTGGCCTTTGTGTACTTCGTGTTGGTACGTGGTCAGGGGACAGTGATGGTCAAGACGATTGCGGTACTTGGGGCGGGGACGATGGGGCATGGGATCGCGCATGCGGCCATGACCGCCGGCTACACCACACTGCTCTATGACGTCTCGGAGCCGCAGCTGAACAAGGCGCGCGGCGTGGTCGAGGGCATCGTCCGCAAGGGCGTGGAACTCGGGAAGGTGAGCGCGTCCGACGCCGGGGACATCGTCGCGCGGCTGAGCACCACCACCGAGGTCGGTACCGCGGTGTCGGCAGCAGATCTCGTGATCGAGGCCGCGCCCGAGAGGATGGAGGTCAAGCTGGCGCTCCTGGCTGAGGTCGAGGCGCACGCGCCGGCACACGCCGTCATCGCCTCGAACACCTCCGCCCTCAGCATCACGGAGATGGCGGCGGTCCTGAAAGCGCCGGGCCGGGCAGGGGGGATGCACTTCTTCAACCCGGTGCACAAGATGAAGCTCGTCGAGATCGTCCAGGCGCTCGAGACGACGCCCGAGACGATTCAGGTGATGGAGGACGTCGCCCGCCAGATGGGCAAGGACACCGTGCTCGTGCGGGAGTCCCCGGGCTTCGTCACCAGTCGCATCAACGTCATGATCGGGAACGAGGCGTTTCACATGCTTCAGGAAGGCGTGGCCTCAGCCCGCGATATCGACAAGGCCCTGAAGCTCGGCCTCAACCATCCGATGGGCCCGTTCGAACTTGCCGATCTCGTGGGCCTCGACGTGCGGCTCAGCATCCTGCAGCACCTTCACCGCACGCTGGGCGAGAAGTTCCGGCCATGTCCGCTGCTCGAGCAGTACGTCAAGGCCGGCCGGCTCGGACGCAAGGTGGGCAAGGGCGTGTACGAGTACTGACGGCGGGAGGAACGACGCGGAGCAACGCTCCTGGCACGATGCTCGGCCCCGCTCCGCGGGTCGTGTCAGAACTTCCTCGAGATGTTGAAGCCCAGGCGCCAGTCGTCGTGGCTCGTTCCGCCGCGCGCCAGCTGGGCCATCGTCGTCGCCAGGCCGTTCGAGACGCTCACCTGAAAGGCGTGCCCCCCGGCGCGCTTCTCGAGACCTGCACTGACCTGTGTGGCGCCCGGGGAGAACCCCACCAGACGTGGTGTGGCTTCGAAAACGGCGTACAGGGTCGGCCGGAGACGGAGGCGCCCCGCCAGTCCGACCATGAGCGTATGGTTGTCGTCGGCCAGGTCCGCGGGCAAGGGGTTCGTGTTGCCGACCCACACCGGCTGGACGTAGACGGCCGCGCGGTCCCCGAACTCTCGCGACACGACGAGGCCGATCGCCGGCCGGTACTCGTCCCGGAAGTTGTTTGTCCCGTCCACCGAGACGAGCGCGGACAGGCCAAGTCGCGCTCCGTCGCGCTGGTGGCGGAGCGACTGCAGCGCGAACAGCTGAATCGTCCGGTCGCTGGTGCGGTGGACGCCCGCCTGGAGCCCGCGGCGGAGCGCGCGGCGGTACTCGAGGCCGACGAGCGCCCCTCCATCGAAGCCGAACGCGTTCTCGAGGAGGCTGCCGAAGTCCCCCTCGCCGAGCGTGCGGGTGAAGCGATGTGTGACCCGGAAGGCGCTGCCTCCCGCAGGCACGCGCAGGGTCGTCGGGAGCGCGATGAGCGTGTAGTCGGGTTGCGCCGGGTTCAGCAACCGGTCGGGATCCACGCCCGCCGCCTGCCCGCTCTCCTCAGTGGAGGGGGGCGGCGATTGCGCACGGGCCGCAGGCGCAGCCGCACTGAGGATGAGCAAGCACAGCAGGAGGACAGCCACGGGCTCCTCTCGAGGGCAATGCCGGCGCACGTGCCGGAGTCTGACGCTCGCGGCGTGATGTCGTGGCGGGGTCCTGTTCGTGTGACGCGGAATGCGTCACGCCGAACAGGAGCGCCGTCCCCGCCACGACAACTGCATCACTAGGACACCGGATCGGGTCCTGTGGGGTACCTGTGGTCTCGCAAGAGCGATGCCGACGGCGGGTCGTTGGCCGGAAGCCGGGTGCGCGGGGCAGATGTGCGGGTTTGGGGTGGAATCGAGCGGGGAAGGCATTACGGAGCCCGTAACCGCTTACGTATCGCGTAAGTCAGTCGAGGCGGTGCTTGGCGAGGTAGTGTGACAACGCGCGCTGGCTGAGGCCCATCAGCTCGGCGGCGTCCTTCTTGATGCCGCCGGCCTGTTCGAGCGCACGACGAATCGTTTCGCGCTCGGTCCATTCGAGGTTTTCCCGCAGTCCGAGGGACGGCAGCCCGGGCGGCGGCACCGGTGAGGCCCCGAGGAGCCACAGGGTCTCTCGCGTCAGCCGCGGACCGGTGGCCAGCACGACGGCGCGTTCGATCGTGTTCTCGAGTTCGCGGACGTTTCCGGGCCAGTCGTAGCGCCGTAGCTCGGCCAGCACGTCTTCGTTCACCGCGGGCACCGGTTTTCCCATCCGCCTGGCGCACTGTCGCACGAAGTGGTCCACCAGCACGGGGATGTCCTCGCGCCGCTCGCGCAGGGGCGGGATGTCGAGGGGGATCACGTGGAGCCGGTAGAACAGGTCTTCCTGAAACCGGCCCTCCGCCACGAGTTGCCGCAGGTCGCGATTCGTGGCGGCGATCACGCGCACGTCCACCCGCTGCGTGCGTTCGGCGCCCAGCGGCTCGAACTCGCGTTCCTGCAGAACCCGGAGCAGCTTGGCCTGCACGGGCGCACCGAGCGCGGCGATCTCGTCGAGAAAGATCGTCCCTCCGTCTGCGAGCGCGAAGCGGCCCTTCTTCGTGAACGTCGCGCCCGTGAATGCGCCTCGCACGTGCCCGAACAGCTCCGATTCGATCAGCGTGTCCGGAATCGCGGCGCAGTTCACCTTGATGAGGGGCATGGCGCGCTGTGCGCTCCGGTCGTGGATGGCCCGCGCCACCAGTTCCTTGCCGGTGCCGGTCTCGCCTGTGATGAGAACGGTGCTCTTCGATTCCGCCACCCGCTCGGCGCGGCGGACGACCTCGACGATCTGGCGGCTGCGGCCGACGAGGCCGTAGTGGTTGTACTCGGCGTCCCGCTCGCTCAACAGGTAGCGGAGGCCAGAGCGAGCGCGCTGGTGCTCGAGGGCACGGCGCACGACGATCAGCAGTTCCTCGACGTCGAACGGCTTCTGAAGGTAGTCGTGCGCTCCCAGTTTCATCGCCTCGACGGCGCTTTCCACGGTCCCATGCGCCGTCATCACGACGATCGCCGGCCGCTCGGACTCCGGGACCGCCGCGGCGAGGTCACGCATCACCTCGAGACCGGTGCGTTCGGGCATGCGAATGTCCAGGACGGCCAGATCGAATGGCCGGGTGGTGAGCAAGCGCACCGCGTCGAGCGCACAGCCGGTCGTGACGACTTCGTGCCCGTCCTCCCTGAGGGCACGGCCCAGTGACTTGAGGATCTTGGCCTCGTCGTCGGCGAGCAGGATGGTTCCGGCCAGGGCCATGGTTCAACCGGGTGCCGGCGGTGCGTCGCCGAGTTCCACGCGGAACTCCGTCCACTCACCGGGCCGTGTGTCGACTGAGATCGTGCCGCCCAGCCCCTCGACGACGTTCTTGGCGATGGGCAGACCGAGGCCGGCGCCCGAGCGCCGGGTGGTGAAGTATGGATCGAAGATCCGTGGCAGATCATCCGCCGCGATGCCCGCGCCGCGGTCGCGAACGACAATGGCGACGCGCCCTCCGGCGGCTGGTTGCGTCTCCACCTGCACCGCGACGCTTTCGGCAGGGCCGCTCTTGCCGCGTGCGTCCACGGCCTGCCTGGCGTTGGTGATCAGGTTGACGAGCACCGTGCGCAGGCGCTCTCCATCTGTCGTGATGACCGGCAGACCGGTGCCGGCAGTGACGGAAACCGGCGGCTGCGCCGATGCCGCGACGACGGCGTTCACGGCGGACTCCGCGAGCGTGTTGACGTCGACGGGCGCGTACTCGAAGGTGATCGGTCTGGCGAAATCGAGCACTTCGTGCACGACGCGATTGAGCCGGACGATCTCCTCGTCGATATCGTGGGCGGCCTCACGGATGTCGCCCTCCGTCGCGCCTGGCCCTGTCAGTTGTCGCAGGGCCCCTTTGATGATCATCAGCGGGTTCCGGATCTCGTGCGCGACGACGGTGGACAAGCGTCCGAGCGAGGACAGGCGCTCGCGCTGGGCCGCCTCACGCTGGAACCTGGCGACCGACTCCGTCAGGGCGTTGAACGTGGTGGCCAGCATTCGCGCATCGTCATCGTCCCACGCGGGCGTCCGCGCGACCGGCGCCCGTCGGGTGAGGTCGCCCGTGGCCGCGACTTCCCGCATGTGATCCGTCAGTGTCGCCAGCGGCCGCGTGATGGTGCGCGCCACGCCGTAGCTGACGACAACGGCGGCGGCCACGGTGACGAGGGCCAGGCCGGCCAGCGTGGTCTGGATCGCCGAGAGCGTGCGCATGCGCTCGGTGCGCGACCGCAGAATCAGGGCAACTGGGGCTTCGAGGTTCGGTGCAGTCGCGTCGGCCGGCGGTGGGAGCGACTTGACGACCACCGCGTACTCGCTGCCGCCGATAGTGATCCTCGGGACCGAGCCGCTCGTGACGAGCGGAGCGAGGTGGACGTGCGAGTCCGGCCCGAGTGTTGACGAGTGCACGGTCCCACCCAGCGCGAACGCGACATCCGCACCGGTCAGGGTCTTGAACTGCGTGGCGCGCTCATCGTCGAGGAGGTAGCCGACGCTCAGCGTACCAAGGGGGTCCGCGCCGAGCAGGACCGGGACGCTGACGATCTGCAGCACGCCCCGGGGGTGCGGCCAGAAGGCGAGCGTGGTGTCGCCGGCCAGGGCACGCTGCACCCCGGGCGTCGTCTCGATCCCCTCAACGAGAGCCGTCGGCCCGCCGACGGCCGCCAGGACCCGGCCGTCCCGATCGGTCACGATGAAGACGTCGGCGCCAGCCTGGGCCCGGTAGCCGCCAGCGATGGGTTCCACCGTCGGAGCGTCACGGGTATCGATTGCCGCCTTGAAGGTGGGCAGGTCCGCGATGAGCCGGGCGGTCAGCGTGAACGTGTCGAACAGCGTCGCGCGCTGCTGGTCGACCAGGCTCGCTGCCTCGGTGAGGTCGCGCTGCAGTTCCGCTTCGGCTTCGGCCGTCATGCGAACGCTGACGAAGTACATGGCGGCGCCTATCGACGCGGCCGACAGGAGGGCGCTCCCCATGAAGATCCGGTTGGTCAGGGAGCCGAGCGCACGCCTCATGACACCACCATCTCGATGTCCACCGCGCCGCCGGCTGGCACGGCGACCGTGCTCGTGGTGCGCGCTTCGCCCTCATACCACGCCACGACCGTGTAGACGCCTGGTGGAACCGCGTCGAGCCGGAAGCGGCCGTCGGGGTCGGTCACCTGGAAGAACGGGTGGTTGAAGACCAGGATGTACGCGTTCATATGGGCATGGATGTCGCAGAAGATGCGCACAACGCCCGGCCGGTCGAAGCGCACCGACCTGGACCTGCCGGCGGCATACCGGCCGAGGTCGAAACGCTTCGGCCGTGACAGCGAAAAGACGTTGTGGAACGTCCGGTCGCTGTTGGGAAAGTGCACGACGGTTCCGACCATCACGGCCAGAACGTGGGGCACGAAGGTCTCGGCCCGCTGGTCCATCACCGCCTGCCCCGGCTCACGTTCATCGAAGGCCGCGCGTGGTGCGGTGTCGAGGTAGACGACGCCCCGCCGCATGTCGGGGACGCCCCGTGGTCCGCTCGCTCCGTGCTCGTGGACGTCAGGACGTCTCTCGGCCGGGCGCGCGAGGCGGCGGATGTCGAGTTGCCCGCGGATGACGCCGGGCGCCGCGGTCCCTGTCGCTGGTTGCGGGTCCGGAGCCGCCGGCCGTGTGTCACCGGGTAAGGCGGGAGCCGTCGCCAGCAGCCCAGCGGTTGCAAGGGCGCAGGCGCTCACCAGGCTGAAGGCGCGCATCGTCAGAACCAGACCAGGAGTTGGGCGGCGCCGAGCGTGTCCCTCCGGACGCGACCGCCGTCCCTGACGTTGCGTTGCAGGGAGCCCTTCACGATGACCTGGCGATGCAACGTCCAGCTGGCGCCGACCTCGACCCGGCTCACGGGGGCGTCCCAACTCTGGGCCCGCGTGCTGCCCTCGATGGTACTGAAGGTCAGGCGTTCCCCCCGCGCGGCGAGGTCGATGCCGGGCGACACGCGGTACCGTCCCTCCAGCCACCACGTGGTCGCCGTCAACCAGAGCGGCAAGGGAAGCGTCGTCGTGGACGGTAGAGCCCACCGGGAGCCGATGATCTCGCCGCGCACGAGCCATCGGTCCCTCGAGTACTCCGCGTCCAGTCCGAGCGCCTGCTGTCGGTAGGAGTTCAGGGAGCGATGCGCGGGCAGGACTGGCTCGAGCGTCCTCGCGAGGAAGGCGCCTGACGACGCAGAGGCGCCGATGAGCAGGCCTGGCGAGGCTTGTACTGTGGCCCGCGCCGCGACATGGCGGCCGCCGTTGTCGTCGTCCACGCGGGGGTTCGACAGCGTCCCTGCGGTCACCGCCGTCGTGATGCGCCAGGGACCGGCAGCGGCGTGCATCTGGATACCGGTGTCCTGGCGCGACAGGTTGACGAGGGGAACGCCTGGCCCGGCCGCAGGGTTACCAAGCGGAAACGAGGTGAGCCACCCGCGCCCGCGCATGCGCAGCAGGTCGTCGGCGATGGCCGGCGCGGCGTCAGGGCGCAGCGACGTGAGGTACTGGTAGGCGAGCGGGCTGCCGATCAGGAGATTGCCGGTGCCGTAAGCCTGGCGGCTGAACGCGCCGAAAGTGGCCGGCACCCGCCCGATCTGAATATCGCACGGCCGAGTGGGCCAGGGACGCACGCGCAAATACAGGGCGTACGGACGAAGGACTTCTGCCTGGTCGAGTCGGATCTCTCCAAGTACCTGGAGATGGTCGTTCGCCCGGACGGCCGCGGCGAGCGCCAGGCGCACATTGCGCAGAGCGTTGTACTCGTAGTCGGTGTAGTTGAAGAATCCGGGGTCGGTTGGCGCGACCGTCGCGGTCAGTTCGCCCCCGACCACCACGCGCGCGCCGTCGGCGGACGACGGGCCAGAGCCGGGCTCCTGCGCGTGGGCGGTCGCGGAAAACCCGAACAAGGCGAACAGGACGAGCAGGCGCACGTTCCCCCCAGCCACGGTGGCGCCGCCGCGGAGTCAACGCCAGGATTATATGCTCCTTGTGGGGGACAGGGCGTTGACGTGCGTCGTTCCTCAAGGTAGAGTCAGTATATTGAAACTGATTTCAGCATAGTGGAACATACGCCTCAGCCAGCGCGTCTCCAGGCGACCTCAATCGATAAGGCGCTGGAAGTGTGCGAGGTCATCAGTGCGTCGCCTCGGGGGATGAGCCTGTCGGACCTGGCCCGCACCCTGAAGCAGCCTGCCTCGACGGTGCATCGGCTGCTGGGGGTCCTCAAGCGGCGCGGCTACGTTCGGCAGGACGAGGACTCGCAGCGATACGGTCTGACACTGAAGATGCTGGACCTGAGCTTCCGGGCGCTTGGTCGCTCCGAATTGCGGCTGCACGCCTATCCCCTGATGCGCGAGTACGTGATCCGCAGCGGCGATCGGGGCTTTATCGCGATTCCCGTGATGGGCGAGGTGTCCTACATCTGGTCGACGGGACCGGATGAGGTGGCGATGCGGACGGTTTACGGCAAGGACATGCCCAGCCACTGCTCCATCTACTTCTCGTCGCAGCAGGCCCGGCGGCTCAGCTGCCTGAAGTTGAGCGTACCGGACGATGTGTCGCGCGCGGAGTCACTTGTGTGGCGGCTCGGCCAGGCCGCGACGCCTGCGGGCGCCCAGCGCCTGATGTGCACGTGCGCACCTGTGCGCGATTACACGGGACAGGAGGTGGCCCGTGTGGGCCTCTTCGCGCACGCGGGCGACGACCGGCCGCTCTACACCGAGCATCATCGCGGCGCGTGGGACCTGGCGCGCCGGATTTCCATGCGTCTGGGCTACCTGCCATCGTCAGTGCTCGAGGAAACCGCGTAGCCCCCACAACCCACTACCCACAACCCACTACCCACAACCCACTACCCACTACCCACTACCACTACCCTTACTTATCAGCCATGGCCTACATCATTTGTGAACCCTGCATCGGCACCAAGGACTCGTCGTGCGTGGACGTCTGCCCTGTGGACTGCATCCACCCCCGCAAGGACGAGGGCGAGTTCGAGGGGGCGGAGATGCTCTTCATCCACCCGGACGAGTGCATCGATTGCGGGGCCTGCGTACCGGCGTGCCCGGTCGAGGCGATTTTCGCGCTCGACGAAGTGCCTGAGAAGTGGGCGAATTACATCGAGATCAACGCGAAGCACTATCAGAAGTAGCCGGCGCGGTTGAGCCGGCAGTGTGGCGGGGGCGGTGGCTGGGGAGGCCGTGTGTCATTGCCGGTTGACAAACGCCTCCAGTCGAGCGCTAGATCAGTCGTTCGAGGATTGTCCGCCTGGCCGCGCCGCCAGGTGCGCGGGGTGGCTATGAAGACCGTACTTCGCGTCGTGGTGGTGACTCTGGCAGCGACCGCCGGCCTGAGTCTCGTGCTCGAGAGCCGCACTCCGAGCCGGGATGCGGAGTTGCAGTTCCAGCTCGCCAACCTGCTGTTCAACGACACCCGATACCAGGAGGCGCTCGACGCCTACCGCAGGGCGACGCTGTCGGACGATCCCACCGTCGCCGTGCGGGCCCGGATGGGCCTGGTCCGCACGGCGTTGCGCGTGGCGGAGTTCGACGAGGCCCACCGCGAGGCGGCGTTGCTGCGCCAGGCGGCGCCGGGCAACCCCGAAGCGCTGTCGATCCACGCTGACGCGTTGTGGTCGGCCGGCCTCTTCGACGAGGCCGAGCAGGAGTTCCGCCAGGCGCTCGCTCTCGAGCCCGAGTTGTCACGCGGCCGTCACGGCCTGGCGCGGGCCCTGGCATCGCATCGTCAGCTCGACGCCGCGCTGAATGAAGCGCAGGCGGCGCTGCGCCTGGCGCCCAGGGACGCGGAGATCCACCACACCGTGGGGGCCATCTACGAACGCATGCGGCAGTTCGACGCCGCGTCCGCTGCGTATACCAACTTCATGAACCTGCTGCCCAACCGCGACCGATCCGACAAGGCGCTGTGGTCGCGAGCGCAGATTCGCTTCCTCGACTCGTTCCGGGGCCGCGACCCGATCGCGCTCGATGAGGGCTCCCGGGGCAAGCTTCACACCGTGGACTTCCGTCTCGACGGCGACAAGGTCGTCGTGCGTGGCAAGGTCAATGGCGGGCGGGCGCGCGACTTCGTTCTGGACACGGGTTCCGAGCTGACGACGATCTCCCGAGAGACGGCCGAACAGGCGAGGGCACGGCCCATTACCTACACCCTGAGCGCCGGAGTCGGAGAGGTCGGCCTGCGCGGCTTGATGCTGACGCGCATGGACACGTTCGAGGTCGGGACGCTCAAAGTCACCAACGTGCCGGCGATGATCAAGAACCCGGCGCTCACCGGCCTCCCACGAGCGGAGATCGAGGCGTTTTCACCGCTGGCCCTCGGTCTATCGATGACGATCGACTACGAGAAGCGCCAACTGATCATGGGCGAGCAACTGCCGGACGAAACCGCGGACATCACCCTGCCGATGCGTCTGCACCGGCTGGCGATGGTGCGGGGGAAGGTCAACGACCGCCCGGCCTACTTCGTCGTGGACACCGGCGGCGAAGTGATTTCCATCAGCCAGGCCACCGCCGACGCCATCGATGTGCAGCCCGTCGGGGGTCGCAGGATCGGCCTGCGCGTTTACGGCACGTCGGGCTGGGACCGTGACGCGTTCCTGCTGCAGGGCCTGAACCTGCGGTTCAGCGACATCGCCTACGACAACTTCTCGGTCGTCGTGCTGAACCTGCGCGCGCCGAGTGTCCTGCTCGGCTTTCAGGTGGGCGGCATCGTCGGTCACCGGTTCCTCAGCCCGTACCGCGTCTCGCTCGACCTCGAGCGCAGCGAGGTGCGGATGACGAAGACGAACTGAACACCGGGCGCGAGCCGGGCGGGCGTCTGATAAGGGGTCGCTCGCGCCTAGGCGCGGCCGACCCCTTTGTGGCGTCTGGCCAGGCGTTCGGCGCGCCGTGCGTTCGCCTCCCGCGACCGTGTTTCGTCGTCGGGGGTCTCGATCAGGAGGGGTGCCACAGGCTGCGGCCGCCCCTCGGCGTCGATCGAGACGAAGGTCAGGTAGGCACGGCTGGTCAGCCGGCGCGCCCCCGTCAGGATCTCCTCGGAGAACACCTCCACCTCCACCTCGAGCGACGTGCGGAACGTGCCCGTCACCCGTGACTTCAGGATGATCATGTCCCCGATCTTGATCGGGTGCACGAACTCCAGGCCGTCGACGGCGGCCGTCAGCGCGAGTGTGTTGGTATGACGATGGCAGGCGATGGCGCCGGTGATGTCGATGAGGTGCATCACCGTCCCGCCCAGGATGAAGCCGAGCGGGTTGGA
>CAZNOC010000044.1:0-23168 GCA_964574545.1 uncultured Bifidobacteriaceae bacterium
CCGGCGGCCACGGCCACCGGGTCCAACACAAGCGAGTGCTCGGCGGACGGGAGCGGGACGGCCTTGTTCCCGGCGAAGATCTCGTGCCGGCCGTGCTCCTCGTACCACTTGGTGAGTGTCGCCGTCATGTGCATCTTCTCGATGATGTTCCGCCACCCGATGCCCGTGTTGTACGCGCAGAACGAGATCTCGCCCTGCTGGGTCGCGTAGGGGATGATGCACATCTCGGTGCGCCGGAAATCATAGTTGAACAGATCCTGGAACCACATCCCGGCGATGAACAGGAAGGCCCAGCGGTCGGCCCGCCGCTTCTGGACGTCCGCCATGGTGCGGTCTGCGCCGACCTTCCCGTAGTCCTTGCCGGTCGCGCCGAACGTCTTGTCGAACTTCTGGAACAGGTCCGTCACCTTGAAGTGCGTCGGCGCCTTGAACGGGTCGTAGTTGCGCATCAGGGCCAGCGCCATGCCCGCGATCGACAGCCACTTGCCGCGGGCGGCATCGGTGACCTCGGTGATATCCCGTACGAGCCGGTCGCCGCGGAGGAAGGCCGGGACCGGCACCGCCTCCCTGGTCTCCTTGTCGACCATCACGGGCATGCCGATGCCGCAGTTGGGGTGGCAGCCGCAGTTGAGGTTGCCCCAGTCTTGGTCCGGCCCCTTCACGATGTCGGCCCAGTCGGTGAACGTGCCCATGAAGGAAATCGGGAACCAGTCACGCGCCGGCTCGCCCAGGCCTATCTGATTCTTTACGTCGTGCGCGAGGTGCGACAGCGTATAGCGCTGTGCCGCCCGTCGCTCCGGCGTGATCTCCTCGTCGCGGCCCGTGAAGCTGACGGGCTGGAACGAGACGAAATGGATCTTCTTCGGGTTGTCGAGGGCGAACTCGATGATGCGCCCAACCTGCTCGTTGTTCACGCCGTTGACGATCGTGACGACCGGCACGATCTCGACGCCGGCGCTGTACAGGTTCTCGATTGCGCGCAGCTTCACGTCGAACAGGTTGCCGACGCGGCGGTGCGAGTTGGCGGCGTTGCCGATGCCGTCGAACTGCAGGTAGGCGAACCGCAGGCCCGCCTCGGCGGCGGCCTTCGAGAATTCGACGCTCTTGGCAAACTCGATGCCGTTGGTGGCGGCCTGGACCGAGTTGTAGCCGACCTTGCGGGCATAGCGGACCGCGTCGAGGAAGTGCGGCGACAACGTCGGCTCGCCGCCCGAGAACTGGACGGACATCTGGCGCCTGGGCTTGATGCTGATCGCGTTGTCGAGCACCGTCTGGATGTCCTCCCAGGACAGCTCGTGCACGAAGCCCACCTGGTTGGCATCCATGAAGCACGGGTCGCACATCATGTTGCAGCGGTTCGTCAGGTCGACGGTCAGCACCGAGCCGCGGCCGTACTTGATCGTGCTGCTGCCGTGATTGTGGAGGCGTTCGTCGTTGTGCGCCCGGATGTCGCGGCCCGGGAACGCGTCTTCCAGATGTTTGAAGAACGCGGTGTCGATCGACATCACGTCCTCGAAGTGGCCGTGCAGCGGGCAGTCTTTCACCATCAGGATCTGGCCGTCGCGCTCGAGGATCGTCGCCTTGATCTCGCCCACCTTCTCGGTGAGCAGCATCTCCACTGGCTGCTTGCCATCGATGATCGCCTGCCGCGCCTCGCGGACGCAGACCGGACAAAGCGAATCGGTTTCGCGTGGCCAGCCGAGCGGGGGTTTCGTCTTCTGGTGCGACTTCAGCACCGGCTGATCCGACCACTTCGGAATGAAGGAAGGGTTGGGACTGACGCGGTTCAGGCGCGAGAACACCTGCCAGGCGCCGTTGGCCGCGAGTGAGAGCCCCTTTTCCACGTACTTGATCGGAGCGTGCATGCGCAATCTTCTCCTGTCAGCAAGGGCCGTCCGAAAGGGAACCCGGCCCGCATCGTCCGCCCATTCCAAGGGAGGTACGACGGCGTCGAACCATTTTACGGATTGGCGCAGGACCTGGTTGCAGGGTTTCCGGGATCTGGCGTTAGCGTCCGGTGAGCGGGCGCCGGCTTGCCCGGCTGGGCATATCCGACTAGAACGCTCGTCTTTCCTGCATGCTCCGGGGCGAGCCGCGCCTTGGCCTCGGGACGGTCCGGGGTTACGCTACGGGTGCGCCCGGGCGGCCGGGCGCCGGGAGGTGACCGTGGGTCGGAAGAGGTTGTTCGGAGCGGGCGCTCTTGCAGTGCTGGCACTCATGGCGCTGCCCATCCAGGCGCAGCGCCCGCCGGATGTGCCGCCCATCACGCTCACCAACGCGAACGTCGTCAACGTCCGTGACGGGAGCGTCCAGCGCGGTGTGACCATCCAGCTCCGGGATGGCCGGGTCGCCGCCGTCTCCGCGACCGCGATGGCCCCGGACTCTGGCGTCGAGGTGATCGATCTCCGCGGCCGCTACGTCGTGCCGGGGTTGATCGACGCGCATGTGCATGTGGGAAACACGAGGGCCCTGCGGACCGCGCTCGAGAGCGGCGTGACGACCGTGCGGAGCGCCGGCGCGCAGATGTGGGTAGACGTCGGCCTGCGGGAGATGGTGGCCAGGGGCATGGTGGTCGGCCCTGACGTCCTGGCGACCGGGTATCACGTGCGCGGGGGACTGGGGGAGGATGCGTTCCTTGTGGATCCGTCCCTGCCGATGGCGCTCTTCCAGGGACCGCCGACGGTGGAGGTGCTGCGCCAGGTCGTTCGGGCGAACCTCGCGCACGGTGTGGACTGGATCAAGACGTCCGGCACCGAGCGCGCCGGCCTGCCGGACACGGACCCGCGCAAGCAGGTTTTCACGGAAGCCGAGATCCGGGCGATCGTGGCGGAGGCAGCGACGAAGGACATCCCCGTCATGGCGCACGCGCACGGCGCAGAAGGCGCCCTCGCGGCCGTCAGGGCGGGCGTGCGCAGCATCGAGCACGGGACCTACCTCCCTGACGAGGCCTTGAAGCTGATGGCCAGTCAGGGCACCTACTTCGTGCCGACCATCGATATCGTTCACGATCTGGCCGAGGTCGGTGGCGACTACGACAATCGAGATCTCCAGTTGCGCGGCGGGCACATGCTCCCGCGCCTGCGCGAGACGATCGCGCGTGCGCACGCGCTCGGCGTGAAGATCGTGGCCGGGGCCGATACGGGGTACGGTCCAGCGAGCGTGGCGCGTGTCTCGACGGAGATCGCGCGGCTGATCGAGGCGGGTCTTCCGCCGCTCGTGGCGCTTCAGGCGGCGACGACGACCGCAGCGGAGATGCTGCGGCGCGAGAAGGCGATCGGCGCGATCGAGGCGGGTTACGAGGCCGATGTGCTGGTGGTCGAGCGCAACCCGCTCGAGGAGCCCTCGACTTTGCGCGACCCCCTGCTCGTCATCACCAACGGGCGCGTCGGCCTCGACCGCCTCGACTTCGGCCGTCGGCCGTAGCTGTGAACTTCGAACTTCGAACTTTGGAACGTTGAACTTCAAGCATCACCCATGAGGTGTCCCATGCGCCAACTGCCGCTTCTGATCCTGTCGATGCTCCTCCTTGCCGCGCCGGCGCTGGCCCAGCACGAGCAGCACGCCACCGGATCGCCCGACGAGGTGGGGAGTGCGCACGTGCGATTCGAGACCTCGTGCGCGCCGGCGACGGCCGACGAGTTCAATCGTGGCGTGGCGCTGCTGCATTCGTTCTGGTTCCCCCAGGCGGCTGCGGCGTTCGAAGGGGTGCTGAAGACCGACCCCGGGTGCGCGATCGCGCACTGGGGGATCGCGCTCAGCCACTGGGGCAATCCGTTCGGAGGCCTCAAGACGCCGCCGCAGGTGGAGCGCGGCCGTGCGGCGATCGACGCCGCACAGCAGACCGGGTCGCCGACGCCGCGCGAGCGCGCCTACATCGCGGCTGCGGCCGCCCTCTTCGCAAGCGCGGAGCCCGGGACGCAGCGCGCGAGGACCGTGGCCTACGAGCAGGGGATGGAACGTGTGACGCGCGAGTACCCCGAGGACATGGAGGCACGGATCTTCTACGCCCTCGCCGTCAATCAGACCGCGGTGCCGACCGACAAGACGTACGCGCAACAGCTCAAGGCGGCCGGCATCCTCGAACCGCTCTACAGGGATCATCCGAGCCATCCGGGGCTGGCGCACTACATCATCCACGCCTACGACCACCCGCCCCTCGCCGAGAAGGCGCTCGACGCGGCTCGCCGCTATGCGTCGCTGGCGCCGGCGGTGCCGCACGCGCTTCACATGCCATCCCACACGTTCACCCGCGTCGGCTATTGGCGTGAGTCGATCGAGACGAACCGCCGTTCGGCAGAGGCGGCGCGGAAGAGCAGCACGGCCGGCGAGGAGCTGCACGCGCTCGACTACCAAACCTACGCGTACCTGCAGCTGGCGCAGGATGACGAGGCGCGGCGCGTGCTCGACGTCGCGATGACGCTTGCCGGCAGCGCCGAGGGCATCGCGATTGGCGCCACGGGCGCCGGCGCCTTTGCCGTCGCCGCGATTCCCGCGCGCTACGCCCTCGAGCGCGGCGCGTGGACAGAGGCGGCGGCCCTCCCGGTGCGGAGCGCGAGCACCCCGTTCACCGAGGCGATGACCCACTTCGCGCGCGCCCTCGGCGCCGCGCGGAGCGGCGCCCCGAAGGCCGCGACCGCCGATATCGCACGGCTGGCCGAACTGCGTGACCGCCTCGTCGCGCAACCCGACGCGTACTGGGCCGAGCAGGTGGACATCCAGCGGCGGGTCGCGCTGGCATGGGTGGCGTTTGCCGAGGGGCGGCGCGACGAGGGCCTCACGGAGATGCGTGCCGCCGCCGACGCCGAGGACGGAACCGACAAGGCTGCGATCTCGCCGGGGCCGCTGGCGCCGGCGCGCGAGCTGCTCGGCTACATGCTGCTCGAAGCGGGCCAGCCGAAGGCCGCGCTCGCGGAGTTCGAGACGGCCGTGGCGAAGGAGCCCAACCGGTTCCGGGGCCTGTACGGTGCCGGCCGCGCGGCCGAGGCCACCGGCGACCTCGACCGCGCGCGGCAGCACTACTCACAGTTGATCGAGGTGGTCGGCGAGGGCGCCTCCGACCGGCCCGAGCTCCGGCACATCAGGCAGATTACCCGATCGATAGATAGATAGATCGATCGTGACGGTCGGTATCTGGTGATCTGATCATGTGGTGATGAGGCGATCCGATGTCACGATGTTGGCGACGACTCGATCGAGATCAGCAGATAGATCGCCAGATCCCGACATCGCACATCCCATCGCGACATCACCACATCACGAGATCACCAGATAGGCCCATCAGGACCTACCTCAGCGTCTCCAAGTACCCGACCCATGCGTCCACGAGGCCGGTCATGTCGCCACCGCCGGCCTTGTACGCCCGCGCCCATTGCTGGGCGCGCGTGCGGTCGGCGTCCAGGCGGTCCGGCATCGCCGCGGGAAGGTGGCGGGCGTAGACGCCGTACAGGGCCGCGAGAAGCACCGGCTGGTCGTCCGGATGCGTCTCGAGGTGACGCTCCAGCAGCGACAGGCCTTCGGTCAGCTGGTCGGTCAGGATATAGGCAAGACCAAGCGCCCGAGTCGCCCTCGCATCGTCAGCGGCGTCGAGGGATCGCTGCAGGGGCCCAATCGCCTGGGGCGCCTCGCCGGCGCGCAGCCAGGCCTCGCCCGCGAGCCGACCGACGACAGGCGCCCTCATGGCGTCGGAGGGTACTGAGGTGAGCAATCCCGCGGCTTCGCGGTGGCGGTTGGACTCGGCGAGGCATGCCCCGAGGAAGAGACGCGCCGGGGCGAACGACGGCGCCATCCCCATCGCGTTCTGCAGTTGGACGGCCGCTTGCGGCAGTTGCCCTTTCGTGAACAGCTCGATGCCACGCAGGAACGCCGCGACCATCTGATCGCCTGCCTCGAAGGCGGCCATCGCCCCGGCGCCATAACGGCCCTCCTGCGCCTGCTTGACCGCCGCCTGCACCGCGGCCGGCCGCCCCTCGGAGGTCGCCTGCCAGACCGGGTCCAGCACGACCGCGGTCAGAAGGTCGTCACGGCTGAAGGCGGGAACCGCCTCCACCAGCGCCGCGTGCAGTTCCCCAAGTCCGCCCGATCCTCGCGCGGTGGTGCCCTCTCCGCCTCGCGGCATGACGCGGAACGGACGGACGACATCCCCGCTCGGTGAATCGCCCTCGCTGATCACCACCCGGGCCAGGTAGCGTCCAGGCGGCAGCACGCTCGTGTCGAGCTGCGCCTGGGCGCTGCGAATCTCCGGCGAGTCGCCGAACGACAGCTGCATCGGGAGGCTGGTCAGAGGCGGGCTGGACTCGTCGCGTACCACCTCCAGCCGAGCCTGCAGGCTGTCGAGCCGGGATTCGGAGGTGCCGTAGATCTCGGTGAGCGCGACAAGCTGGTGGTTGTGCACGCGCGGTTCCACGGCTGGCGTGAGACCGGACCCGTCGTCGTCGGGCGCCGGCGCCAGCAGGAGGTCGCCGAGCGCCAGCTCCTCCTCGTGCATGTGCCACGCCTGCACTTCGCGATCGACGCTGCCCACCCGTCCTTCGTGATCCGCCGCCGCGAATCGCAGCCGGTACACGCCGGGCTCGACGGTGACGGCTCCCGCATAGACGGCCAGTCCCGCATCGCCACGGTCGGCGGCCAGGGTCTGGGTCTCGACGTTCGACGCGATGGCCTGCCCGGTCGCGGTGTCGAGCACCACGAGCCCGGTCATGTAGTCGAGCGGCTGATCGGTCGTGCGCTCGATCTCGACCGCGAAGAGCACGCGCACGCGCGGGGTCCCCGCCTCCTTGTACGTCCACGTCGAGAGGCGCAACGGCACCTCGGTCGAGGCCATGGGCGACCGCAGCGCCCTCGCCACGGCATCGCTCGGTGCCATGGCTGTCGGGCCGCTGGGGGCGAGGAATCCGCGCCGTGAATGGATTGTGAGGTCGCGACGGCTGGAGCGGACGCGGATCTGATGGCGGCGCCCGTCCCGGTCGTCTGGGCCCGATTCGAGCCCGAGGAGGTAATAGCCGGCGATGGCGTGGTGGATGCGATCGAAAGCGTAGTCGGCCGAGGTCGCGATGCGGTACAGGCCTCCGCGGGCCATGCCCGACAACATCTCCAGCCCCAGCTCCCGCAGGTCGCGGTCCTCCCGCGCCGTCGGGGGCAACTGCGCCTGCGAGGCGTCGAACAGCGGCACGTCGAGCAGCAGCACGTCCAGGGAGGCCCGCGCGTCGGCCGCCATCGCGGCGATGTCATCCACTTCGCCGCCAAGTCCGTCCAGCACCAGGCCTTCGGAGACGAGGATGACCGACTTCGGCGCGTCGAGGGCCCGCAGGCTGCGGAACACTTCCCGCATGCCCCGCAGCGAGTTCGAGGTCTGGTCGCGCTGATGGAACATCATCTCGGCCGCTTCCTGTTCCACTTCGCGCTCGCACCGCTCGGCATCAGACGTGCCCGCGAACGCGCCGCACTCGCGGAGGAGCAGCGCCTGGATCACACGGCCATCGCGGCTCTGCGTGAGGGCGAATGCTTCTGTGAGGCTGATGTTGAACCGTTTCCTGAACGGCGAGTACAAGCCGGCAATCTGGAGCAGCCCCTCGCGCGCGCGGTAGTGCTCGGTCGTGAAGTCGACGAGTACGCCCGGACCAGGGATGGCGACGACCGCCACCTGGTCAAGGGGCGACAGGCGGTCGACGAACTTCACGGCGCTGGCCATCACGGCGCGTGCCGCGCCGATTCGGATGTTGCCCTGATCGACAAGCACCAGGATCAGCCGCCCGCGCTGCCCTGGGGCCACGTTGCTCGTGAAATACGGTTCCGGGGCCGGCGCCGGCGCGCGGAGCTGGTCGGCGACAGCATCTGCCAGCGACACGTACTCGGCGGAAATCACCCGACGGGGCTTGCCGTCGACCTCCACGTCGAAGTCGGCCGCCGTCATGTCGGTGACCTGCCTGCCGTTGCGGTCCGTCACCGTGACGTCGACGGGAACGATCTCCACGCCGGTGCGAAAGACCGGCGCCTGCGGTTCCTGCGCACCGGCCCCCGTGACGGACAGGAGGACCGCGACGCCGACGACGAGGACTTTCTGCATGGAACCCCCCAGGGTGCTGGGTATTATCCGTCATCGCCGAGCCGGTATGATCGGGGGGTGTCATTGCGTGATGTCCTCATCGTCGGGGCCGGCCCCTCGGGCCTGGCCACGGCCATCGCCGCGCGCCAATTGGGGCTCGATGCCCTCGTGCTCGAGAAGGGCACGCTTGTCGACGCGATCTACCGGTTTCCGCCGCAGATGGTGTTCTTCACCACGCCCGAACTGCTCGAGATCGGCGGGCTCCCCATGACCTCGCCGTACGACAAACCAACCCGCGACGAAGCCCTCCGGTACTACCGGCGGGTCGTCGAGACCTGCCAGGTGCCGTTCGTGCTGCACGAAGAGGTGATCGGCCTCGAACGTGAGCCGCACGGCGGAGAGACGGTGTTCGTGGTCGAGTCACGTGGACGGCGTGGCGCGCGCCGGGCGCGCCACGCGCGCGCCGTCGTGCTGGCAATGGGCTACTTCGAGCACCCCAACCTGCTGGGGGTCCCCGGCGAGGATCTGCCTCACGTCTCGCACTTCTACGGCGAAGCACACCAGCACTACCGCCAGCGAGTGGTGGTCGTGGGCGGCAAGAACTCGGCGTGTGAGGCCGCGCTCGAACTCTACCGCGCGGGCGTGGACGTGACGCTCGTGCACCGGCATCCCGCACTCGGGGACTCCGTCAAGTACTGGGTACGGCCCGATATCGAGAACCGCATCAAGGAAGGGGCCATCCGCGCCCGCTTCAACACACGGGTCGTGGAAATTCGGCCCACGAGCGTCGTAGTGGCCGCAGCGGGTGAAGGGACGCCTGACGCGACCGAGGAGATTGCCGCCGACGCCGTGCTGCTGCTGACGGGGTACCACGCCGACCCGGAGTTCCTGCGGCGTGCCGGAATCGAGGTAGATGAGGAATCGTGGGCGCCGTACTACGATGCGGAGACGTTCGAAACGAACGTGCCGAACCTGTTCGTGGCCGGCGGGCAGGTGGCAGGCAAGCGCACCGGCTCGATCTTCATCGAGAATGGCCGGTTCCACGGCGAGGCCATCGCCAGGGTGCTGGCCTCGCGCTTTCGACCGTAACCCCGCCCGCGACCGGTTCCTCCGAAGGGGTCAGTGAATGCCGCTCGGGCCGCTCTGGATCTGATCGACGAGCGCCTTCATCTCGAGCAGTTCGATCATGGCCCGGCAGCGGGCGAGCGGTCCTTCACGTTCGAGCAGCGCCTGCTTCTCGATCGGGTCGAACTCCAGGTACTGTGCCAGCGCGTTCACCAGGTCGTCGTCCGGCATCGCCTGCGGCAACGGGCTCTCGCCACCCATTCGCTCCAGCGAGGGTCGGAGCAGCGTCTCCAGCCGGCCCCGCTCCTCCTGCAGAGCCACCCGCTCATCGTCGCCGAGGGCGTCCACGAGCGGGGCGATCTGCCCCCGTCGGTAACCTGAGGTCGATCCGGCCGGGGTCTCCTCTCCGAGCAGCCTGAACTTCTCGAGCCCGCGCAAGACGATGTTGAACCGGCCGTCGGACAGCCGCTCGACGTGCGTGATGAGTCCCGAGCAGCCCACGTCGTAGACGGGCGGCTCGCCCTCGTACTCGGGTTCGAAACCCGGCTTGAGCAGCACGATTCCGATCATGCGGTCGCCGTTGAGCGCGTCGGACACCATCTGCCGGTACCGGGGCTCGAAGATATGGAGCGGCAGGAACACGTTGGGAAACAGCACCACGGTGGGCAGCGGGAACAGCGGCAGGGATGGGGAGGTCGGCATACGACGTCAGTGGATCGTTCGCGTCTTCTTGTCCATGTAGTCCTGGAGGACGTACTCGCCCAGGGTGTACGGGGTCGTGAAGTAGGCCTTGCCCCGGCACATCGACGCCACGCGGCGGACGAACGCCACGAGGTCGTAGTCGCGTGCCAGCATGAACGTGTTGATCATGATGCCCGATCGCGCGCATGCGGAGACCTCCGCGAACGTCTCCGACAGGACCAGCGGATCGAGGCCAAAGGGGTTTTTGTAGATGCGCCCGTCCGGTTGCGTGATCGCCGAGGGCTTGCCGTCGGTGATCATGACGATCTGGCGCATGTCCTTCCGCTGCCGCTCGAGGATGCGCCGTGCCAGCTTCAGGCCCTCCCGCGTGTTCGTGTAGTACGGGCCGACACGTACGCGGCCCAACTCGGCAAGCCGGACCTCCTCGGCCGAATCGTGGAACAGGACGGCGTGCAGCGTGTCTCCCGGAAACTGCGTCCGGATGAGGTGCGACAGCGCCATGGCCACGCGTTTGGCGGGGGTAAAGCGATCCTCCCCGTAGAGGATCATGCTGTGGCTGCAGTCGAGCATCAGCACCGTCGCACACGACGTCTGATACTCGCCCTGCGCCACCATCAGGTCCGCGGCCTGGACGTCGATCACCGGATCCGCTCCGTCCGACACGAGCGGGCGGCCGTCCTGGTGGGCCCGCGAGACGGCGTTCAGAATCGTGGAGGCGGCGTCGAGGTTGAGGGTATCGCCGAACTCGTACGGCTTCGGCGCCCCACTCGCCTCGATTCCGGTCGCCAGATCGCGCGTGTCGTGGCGGCCCGCGCTGCCATGGCCGCGCGCGCCCAGCAACTCGCGGAGCGCCCGGTAGCCGAGGAAGTCGAGCGCCTTGTCGGTCACTTCGAAGCGCACGTGCTCCGGGGCGCCCCCCTCACCTCCGGCCGAGGCGCGGCGCTGCCGTTCGGGCTCGAGGTCTGGCGCCGGCGTGATGTAGCCCGCCTCCTGCATGCGGCCGACGATTTGTTGGATCAGCTGCTCGAGTTCATCACGGGCGGCCTCGGGCTCGCCTTGTGCCACATGCTCGATCAGGCGGTTGAGCACGTCCTCCGGGAGCACGCCGCCGCTGAACAGCGCCTCGAGAATGGCGTCGTGCAGCGCCTGCAGCGTCTGGTCGCTCCCGTCAGTCGGATCCCAGGGGTTGCTGAACCCACTCGACAGGAGCAGGTCCGACAGCTTCGAGACCAGTTGCTCGAGGTCGAGATCGTCGAGCAGCGCCGGGACGAACTTGGAGTACTTGTACCGCATGTGCGTGGTGGTCAGTTGTAGTACTTCTTCTTCCGCCGTCCACGTTCGCCGGTGTCGTCCTCATCGTCGTCGGCGGTCAATACGGGAAGGCGGGTGGTGGCCGGCGACGGACGGCGCACCGGCTCCGCGCCGTGATAGCCGCGTACGTCACTCCGGCTGATGCGCTTCTGCGAGTAGAGGCCCTCGAGGACGAAGTCGATCGCCGCGGCGAGGAAGGGCGCCGGCGCGTCCGGCGCGACGCCGGTCCGATGGGCCGTCTCGACGAGCCCCGGCACCTGTTGCGCCTCCTGCACCAGTGTGCTTGCCGGCACGGTGTCGCCGAGGTTGAGGGCGCCTCCCTGATCGAACCATTCGATCGTGCGCCGGGCATCCACGTCGGGAAGACGGCCGTCGAAGACCGCGGCCACTGCGGCCCGCACCAACCCGCGTGCCACCTGGTCGGCCCCTTTCAGCTCGCCCTCGTACTCGAGCTCGAACTTGCCGACGATGGAGGGCAGCGCGGCATAGAGGTCGGTCACGCGAGCCACGGCCGGAGACTCGCCGGTCACGAAGGCGCGCCGCTCGGCATTCGACGCGACCGTCTCCAGCACGCTGATGGGCATGCGCTGGCTCACGCCCGAGCGCTTGTCGATGGCACGGTCGCCTCGGGCCTGGAACGCGACCTCTTCGACGACCTCACGCACGAAGTCGGGCACCTCGAGTGGCACGCCGCGGTCCAGCCAGGCCTCCTGCGCGGTGATCGCCATCGCGTCGGCACGGCCGGCCATGTAGTGCGTACGAATCTCGGCCCCGATACGATCCTTGAGCGGCGTGATGATCTTGCCGCGGGCCGTGTAGTCCTCCGGGTTGGCCGTGAACACCATCATGACGTCCAGCGGCAGCCGTACGGGGTAGCCCTTGATCTGGACGTCGCCCTCCTGGAGGATGTTGAAGAGGCCCACCTGAATCTTGCCTGCGAGGTCGGGCAGTTCGTTGATCGCGAAGAGGCTCCGATTGGCGCGTGGCAGCAGGCCGAAGTGCATGGTGAGCTCGCTGCCGAGCGCCAGGCCGGAGCGGGCGGCCTTGATCGGGTCGATGTCCCCGATCATGTCGGCCATCGTCACATCCGGCGTCGCCAGCTTCTCGACGTAGCGCTGCTCGCGCGGGAGCCACGCCACCGGCAGGTCGTCCCCTTCCGCCTCGACACGGGCGCGCGCCCACGCCGACAAGGGCGCGAGGGGATCGTCGTTGATCTCGCTGCCCGGCACGACCGGCACCGCGTCGTCGAGGAGCGACGTCAGCGCGCGGAGCAGGCGCGTCTTCGCCTGACCGCGCAGGCCGAGCAGGATGAAGTGCTGTCGCGCGAGGATGGCATTGACGACGTGGGGAATGACGGAGTCGTCGTAGCCGATGACGCCGGGAAAGAGCGGGTCGCCGCGCCGGAGCTTCGCGATCAGGTTGTGGCGGACTTCGTCCTTGACCGTGCGCCGGGTGTAAGCGCCCGTGGCGATGGCCGCCTTCAGCGCGCCGAGTGTCTGGGGTCTCGAATGCGAGGTCATGACCTATTATGACGCGGTGGGGTCACGTCGCGGTCCGGACCTTCCCGGGGTATTCAGAGCGTCGCGGCCTCTCGTCTTCGCCCACCGCGGCGGCGCGCGGCTCGCTCCCGAGAACACGCTGGCGGCGTTCGAGCGGGGCATCGACGTCGGTGCGGACGGGGTCGAGTGCGACGTCCACCTTTCCGCGGACGGCGAGCCCGTCGTCATTCACGATGCCACGCTCGAGCGCACGACGGATGCCAGGGGCCCCGTACATGCCCGGACGGTGGCGGAACTGGCGCGTGTGGACGCCGGCTACCACTTCGACGCCGACGCCGGGTATCCGTGGCGGGGACGGCGGGTGGGCGTCCCAACCCTGGCGCAGCTACTGGACGCACTTCCGGACACCCGCGTCATCATCGAGATGAAGCTCGGCGGCGCCGCCCTGGCGGCCGCCGTGGCACGCGTGATTCGACGCGCGGATGCGGTGGATCGGGTCTGCGTCGGGTCCTTCCATGCGGAGGCCGTCACCGCACTGCGGCAGGCCGATCCGGCGGTCCTCACCTCGGCGTCCCAGGAGGAGGTGAAGTGGACCCTGTACCGGTCCTGGGTGCGGTGGCCGGCCGGCCGCGCCACGGGGTACTGCGCGTTCCAGGTCCCCGAGCACGCAGGACGGTTGCGCGTGGTCTCTCCCGGCTTCGTCCGTCAGATTCATCGTGAGGGCTGCGTCGTTCAGGTCTGGGTGGTGGACGAACGCGAACGAGCGCTGCAGCTGCTCTCGTGGGGCGTCGATGGGCTGATCTCGGACCGTCCGGACGTCATCGTCCAGGCCCGCAACGAGTTTGTGGCACGCGGTGAGCGGCCGTCGTACGAGGGCGGAACGCCATGAGCCGGCGCGCAGCCGCGCGCGTCGCCGGCGCCCTACCGTTGACTGCCGGCGTGCGCCTCCCCGATGCCGTAGACGTGCCGGTGCGTGCGAATCACCATGACGCCGTCCGAGATCGCCGGGTTGGCCATGATGATCTCGTTCATGGAGTTCTTCGCGAGCAGCTCGTACTTCGGGCCCGCCCTGACGACGTACACATCCCCTTCTTCGCTCGCGAAGTACAGTTTGCCGTCCGCAGCCACAGGTGACGCGGAATAGCTTCCGCCGACACCGCCAATCCGCACCTGATAGACGACCTCGCCCGTGCTGACGTCGTAGGCGGTCAGGCGCCCGTTCTCGGCGGTCGCGTACAGATAGCCGTCGTAGACGATCGGTGTCGGGATGTACGTGCCGCCGCGGTTCTTGCTCCAGGCCAGTGCCGCGCTCGAGTCGCGGCCTTCCGGCAGCGTCAGGTCGCCCCGCTGGCCGGGCCGGACGGCGTAGATGGGGCGCACCGGTGGATACCCGGCCATGACCACAATCAGGTCCTCCGTCATGACCGGCGTCGGAACTGGGATCTCGGAATTGGGTCCCAGGAACCAGAGCAGCCTTCCCGTCGCCGGGTCGTAGCCACGGATGGTGGTGCCGTTGGTGACGAGCTCGTCGCCCTCCGTGCCTGAGTAGATGGCCGGCGTCGCGAACGTGGAGACTTCGTCCTCACGCGCCGTCCGCCACACCTCGTCGCCGGTGGCCACGTTGAAGGCGGCCAGGTACGAGTGCTTCGGCATGTCCACCTGGAGAATGACGAGGTCGCCGTAGATGATGGGCGAGCTCGAATGACCCCACTGGTACTCCGGGTCGTAGAACCACCCGCTCTCCATGACGCCCAGGTCCTTCTTCCAGAGCAGGCGGCCGTCGAGGTCGTACGTGACGAGCAGTCCGAGCGAGCCGAACACGGCGACGAGATGCCGGCCGTCCGTCACGGGGGTCGAGTTCGCCTGGCTGGCCTTTGTGTGTCGCTTCGTCCTCGGCGTGCCCTCGTGCACGACGCGCTCCCACTGAATGGCGCCGGTGCGGCGGTCGAGGCTGTAGAGGCGCCAGACGTGGGCGGACATGTCGTCCACCGGGGTGGTGTCGCCATAGAGCCCGATCTTGATGCCGTCGTTCCCGCTGCTGCTGACCGCGGTGGTGACGAAGACCTGGTCGCCCCAGACGATCGGTGCGGCGTTGGCGAAACCGGGGATCGGCGTCCTCCATCGGACGTTGGTGCCATCGCTGACGTCCCAGCTGATGGGCGCCCCCTGGCCATCCGCGCGGCCAGCGCCGTTCGCACCGCGGAACGCCGGCCAGGGACGTGGCGCGGTGCGCGGTGATACGGGACCCGTGGCACCGGCAATCGTGTCCGCCTCGCCCTCGGGCGCCGGGTCACGCCCTTCCGCTTCTTCCATCGGCCGGAAGGCGTCGGCCCGTCCGTCGCGGGTCAGGACCATGCGCTCGACCATCCCGCCGCGGCCGCCGAAGGAGACGCGCACCTCGCCGCCCGCGTTCTCGAAGCCACCACCGGCGGCCGGCGCGAGGACGTGCCGGGGACCGTCGCCGACGCGCACGGAGAGTGCCTGGCCGTCGAGGCCGATCTCGACCGATTGCCGGAGGGCGTCGCTGTAGTAGGTGCCGGCGTACCGGCGAAGTGCCTGCGGATCCACGGCGCGCAGGCGGCCGGGCGCTGGCGACAGGTTCGCGAGGAGGCGTGTCATCTCCTCGTCGTTGCGCTCGCGAGCCGCCGATCGCGCGGCCTCCAGCGCGTCAGCCTCGATGCTTCCGGTCGCGATCGCCGCGTCGAAGAGCCGCCGGTGGCCCGCGCGGATGGCGAGCAGCAACGCCCGGCCGGCGCCCTCCGCACCGCGTTCGACGAGGTACTGCGCGACGTCGAAGTGTCCGCCCGCCATGGCGCGGCTGAGCGGCGTGTTGCCGTAGAAGCTGTCCTCGACGTGCACGGATGCCCCGCGCGCGACGAGCAACCGGACGATGGGGAGGTGGCCTCGTTCGGCGGCATAGAAGAGCGGTGTGGCACCGTAGCGGGTGGGCGCGTCGACGGCCACGCCGCCGTCGAGCAAGGCGGTCACGCGTGCGAGATCGCCCTGGCGCGCCGCTTCGCGGAGTTCCTCTTCAGACGCCGACGGAGGCTGAATCGCGGCAAGGCTGGCTGCCGCGGTGACGGTCACCAAGGCGGTCACGCACGCCGCCCACCCAGTGCGCGAACTGCTGCGGTGTCCACTCTGCATCGACATCACCGCCTCCTTCGCCGCCGGCATCCCGCGGCATCCCGCTCCGCTCGTCTTCTATCTTCGTTCCCGGAACCCTGCAGGGATGGCCACGTCGGCATCGGAGGCGCTCGCCTCCACCGCCAGCATCTCGTGCGTGGTCGTGACCAGCGTTGACCGTGGCTCGGCCGATCCGCGGGCGCCCATGACGCGCCGCGCCAGCCGTCCGCCGAGGCCGCCTCCCCCGCCCTGTGCGGGCTGGGCCGCCAGGGCCTCGGCGCTCCGCACCACGTCGACCGTCATCGTGGACGACAGGGGCGTGCCCTCGAGCCTGGCGCTCTCAGCCTGCGAGCGCTCCATGAGCGCCTTCAGGCCGGGATACATGGCCGCCATGGCCCCGAGCTGGGCCAGTGACGGCAAGACATCGCCGTAGACCGCCGAGAAGTACTTCATGTCGAACTCGTGGATCTCGTCCAGCGCGGCAAGCTGCGGGCCGAGCCAGCTCTCCGTGGTCATCACCAGGCCGCCGCTCTCCTCGAGCGTGCGGCCTTTCTCGCGGAGCGCGACCGTCACCACCACCTGACGTGCCGTCTGGCCTGCGATCTCGCGCGTGGCGCCGGTGTCCTTGATGTCGAAATCGACTTCGATCTCCTTGCCCGCCTGCCCTGGGTCCTGGCGCTCCTCGGCAGGCATGTTCCTGGCCTGCTCCTCCGCTTCGGCCTGGGCTTTACGAAGCCGCTCGCGCATCTCCTCGAAGGTGGTGACGCGGTATTCCTTGCGGCGCACGTCGATCTCGTAGACCTTTTCTTCGGCAAGGTCGATGATCTGTCCCGTCCGATCGTTCATGGAGGACTTCCGGCTGCCACGGACGGCGACCGTCGACGTCAGTCCGTCGCCGCCCTGACCGCTCATGCGGTTCATGATGCCGCCGAGGAACCCCTCGAACTTCACTTGCGTTCGCTCGCGGGTCTTGACGTCGGCCGATATCGGCGCGATCAGGCCTGCGGCCATCACCGCCGCCGCCAGAGTCTTCACTACGGTCCTGCTGGTCATCGGATGCACTCCACATCAGGGGATTCCGGGTTATTGTACCCGCCCGCCGCGGAATTCGCCCTTTACCCATCCTGTCCTTTGAGGCACCATACGCCGCACGGTGGAATGGATGAGCGGGTCCTGTCCTGGCGGTGTGACGCCCGGCCCAGGTGCCCGGCGGCTCACGCGAGGAGGAACCCATGCGGCGGATAGCAGTGGTGATGGGGGCGATGGCCCTTGGATTTGCGCTCATTGGCACGGGGCCGGCACCCGTCGGCGCGCAACAGGGGATGAGTGAGGCCGACTACGACGCGCTGATGAAGCGGGTCGGACCGGCGTTCGGCGGCCTGCGCAAGTCGCTCGAAGGCCCTTCTGCCGAGGCGGCGGCCGAAAGCGCGGCGGTGCTGCGCCAGGCCTTTACCGAGACCGAAGCGTTCTGGAAGGCCCGTGGCACGACGGATGCCGCCGAATGGGCCGCGGAGGCTCGCAAGACCGTCGAAGCGCTCGACGCGCAGGCGAAGGCCGGCAACTGGGACGCCGCCAAGGCAACGGCCGGCGAGCTTCAGGGCTTCTGCGCCAAGTGTCACGGGGCGTATCGCGACAAGGCCGAAGACGGCACCTGGCGAATCAAGCCGGGAAGCTAGATCGGTGATCGGTGATCGGTGATCGGTGAACGGTGGTCGGTAAACGGTGGTCGGTGAACGGTGAGCGGCTTCACCGGTCACCGACTGACCGCTCATCGGGCCCGGTCGAATCTGACGGTCCCATCTTTCTGGATCGTGGCGACCGGGCCGTCCTCACTCATGCGCCCGCCCAGCAGACGGAAGAGCACTTCACGATCGATTTCGGGATCCACGAAGTCGGCTTCGATCCTCGATACCGGCTGCCCGTACTTCGCGATCTGCTGCGAACCCCGCACCAACGCGTCGTACTCCGGCAGGCGCAGGAACTCGTGCGACCGCGACACGCGGGCTGGTTGTGCCGCCAGCACGAGCACGAGGACCGCCACCGATAGCGCACCTGAGACGTGTGGCCGCGGGAAGGCCGTTAGGGCAAGGACGAGCAGCAGCGCGGCCGAAGGCACCGTCGGAAGGAACCAGTAGCTGTCGAAGGGCCGCGTCCACGTGGCGAATGCGAGCATGGCCAACCCGAGGGGCGCCACCGCCGCGGCGACGAGATCCCCATCGCGGTGATGCCGGAACACGACCACGACCGCGGCCGCGACCAACAGGAACGGGAACCACGGAATCGACAGCGGGCTGGCGACGAGCACCTCCAGCGCGTCTCCCACCGCACGCACACTGCGCCCGACGTCGATCGCTCCAGGCTGACCGGCCTGCCCGACGGCTTGCAGGATGGCCGTGGGCGCGGCTTCCACAGACGGACGCCACAGCAGGTTCAGCAGGAACGGCACCTGCAGGGCGAGGATCACGAGCTGCAGGCCGAATGCCGTGGCCGCCGCGTCCCGGTACCTCCGCGCCGCCAGGTCCCTGGCGATATAGAAGAGGACCACGGCGGCGGCGACGAAGAGGGCGCCCGAATGAGCCTGGACCGCCAGCCACGCCGCAGCGGTCACGCCGGCCATCTTCCACGGTGAGGGATCACGGCCGGACAGGAGGAGTCCGGCGATCGCCACCTTGGCGAAGGCGACGGCCAGTACCGGATTCCAGATCGTGGCCGAGATCGCCAAGTCGTGCGGCGAGCTGGCCGCGAGGAGCACGACGGCGAGCGCCATCGCCACAGACCCGAGGCGGCGCCAGATGGCCCATGCGAGCAGGACATCCGCGAGCGATTGCAGCAGCGACAGCCCGATACCGCCGGCATGGGGCAGATATTCGAACCACGGCCCGATCACCGCGGCGATGATCCAGAGCGTCCAGTAGAAGGAGGGGCCGAGCGAGGTGCCACCGGCCGTGCTCGGCGTGCCGACGAGGGGCAGATCACGGAGCGGGCCGACGGCAATCAGCCAGTCGCGCATCTGATCGCCGTGCATCCAGAAGTGCTGGTGGATGCCGTACACCCGGATCGCCAGGGTGTAGGCGCCAAGCGCCACAAGGAGCAGGGCGGCGCGGTGTCGGTGCGCCCAGGCTACCGGGGGCGGCATCAGCATTGGAGGAGAGGCATTCGACGTCGGTCCATTATAATGACGCGCATCCTCCGCGTCCCAGGCGCCGATCGCCCGCAGTGCAGACACCCGCCGTCCTTCTGAGCGTCATCGTGCCGGCCTTCGACGAGGGCGAGCGCATCGGGACGAGCGTCGCCCGTATCCTCCGCTTTCTCGACAGCCGGCCCTACTCGTCGGAACTCATCGTCGTGCTCGACGGTGGCCGCCCTGGTGCCGACACGGCGGTTGCCGCGGCGTCGGCTGGCCGTGCCGATGTCTTCGTGCTCGACAACGGTCGGAATCGAGGCAAGGGCTTCTCGGTCCGGCGCGGCGTGGGGGCCTCGCGCGGCGACTATGTCGTCTTCCTGGACGCGGACCTCTCGCTGCCAATCGAGGACGCCGACCGATTCCTCGAGGTGCTGCGCGAGGGCGCCGATGTCGCCATCGCCTCCCGCGCCCTGCCTGAGTCCCGCGTGATCGGCGCGCCGCAGCACCTGCGCACCCGCCTCGGGCGTGTGTTCAACTGGGTCGTCCAGCGCGCGGCGCTCCCCGGTATCGCCGACACCCAGTGCGGCTTCAAGGCCTTCCGAGGAGATCTGGCCCGACGCCTGTTCGAACGTCAACGCAGTGAACGGTTCGGCTTCGACGTGGAGATTTTGCGGATGGCACGACGCCGCGGCGCCCGCATCGTCGAAGTACCCATCACCTGCGAGTACCGGGCCGGCAGCTCCGTTCGCCGCCTGCGTGACGGCGCGTCGATGCTCCGGGACCTCGCCGCGATTCGCTGGCGCGAGTGGCGGGGAGACGACGACGCGTGAGCGCAGTCAGTTATCAGTGCTCAGTTGTCAGTTCAAAGCCCGCGCGGCGAAGTGCGCCGACCGCGCACTTCGCCTTTTGAACTGGGAACTGTGAACTGGAAACCTCACAGTCGGAGACTCCCTTGCGCCGCCATGGCCGCAGGGAGCAGGCGTCCGAAGACCTCGTCGTACATCCGAGGCGTCACGCGTTTCGTGCTCGTGTTCTGGCGAGACGGATGGTAGCAGCCGATGAGTGCGCCGCCGGCCTCCCACGACCACACCGCGCCATGCGCGAAGGCCGGTTTGGGCCGAAACGTGAGGCCGCGCCGCGACAGCAACTGCAGCCAGGCGTTCCAGGCGATGCCGCCAAGGGCCACGACGACCCGCACGTTCGGCAACGCGGCGACCTCGGCCTCGAGGTGTTCAAGGCAGGCCGTCACCTCGTCGCGCGTGGGCTTGTTGTCGGGCGGGGCGCACCGGACCGCGGCCGCGATGTACACGTCCGTCAATCGCAGCCCATCGTCCGGTCGTTGCGAGGTGGGAATGTTCGCGTAGCCGGCGCGGTGTAGCGCCGCCAACAGGAAGTCGCCGGAGCCGCCCGCGCCGTCGCCCGTAAAGACGCGGCCGGTGCGGTTGGCGCCGTGCGCGGCCGGCGCGAGGCCGAGAATCAGGGTCCGCGCCCCGGGGTCGCCGAAGCCTGGCACGGGCCGTCCCCAGTACTCCTCGGCCCTGTATGCGGCCCGCTTGTCGCGTGCGACGCCCGCACAGTAGTCGCGCAATCGCGGGCAGCGGTTGCAGCCGATGATTCGGGCGCGGATCCGGTCAAGTGGGGAATCGGCGGTGGGCAATGTCGTGAACCCGCGTGTGCCGGCGGGCAGATGAGCTCGCCGAGTGGTCCTTTCGTTCGACCTCTACTAGAATAGACAGGTTTGGGAACACGACAGAAGAAAGGTCATCTACGGCCATGAGGAATACCGTCCCGACCGACCCTGCCGAACTCGAAGCCCTCGAGACGCGGGAGTGGCTCGAGTCGCTCGACTACGTGTTGCAGCATGGAGGGCCGACCCGCGTCGGGCGCCTGCTCCGCGAACTCGGGATTCACGCGAAGAAGTCCGGCGTCCGGCTGCCGTTCACCGCCAACACGCCGTATATCAATACGATTCACCCGTCCGAGGAAGTGCCGTACCCCGGCAGCCGGGAGATCGAGCGCCGCATCAAGAGCCTCGTGCGCTGGAACGCGATGGCCATGGTCGTCCGCGCCAACCGCGAGGAGGACGGGATCGGCGGCCACATCTCGACGTTCGCCTCATCGGCCACGCTGTACGAGGTGGGCTTCAACCACTTCTTCCGCGGTCGCGACGGCGGGCAGGAGGGCGACTTCATCTTCTTCCAGGGGCACGGCTCGCCGGGCATCTACGCGCGCGCGTTCCTCGAGGGCCGCCTTTCGGCAGAGCATCTCGAGAACTTCCGCCGCGAGTTCAACGAGGGCGGCGGGTTGTCGTCGTACCCGCACCCGTGGCTCATGCCCAACTTCTGGGAGGTGCCGACGGTCTCGATGGGTCTCGGACCCATCATGGCCATCTACCAGGCCCGTTTCAACCGTTACCTCGAGGACCGCGGGCTCAAGCCGAAGACCGACGCGAAGGTCTGGGCTTTCCTCGGTGACGGCGAAACCGACGAGCCCGAGGCGCTCGGCGCCATCACGCTCGCCTCTCGCGAGAAGCTCGACAACCTCGTCTTCGTGATCAACTGCAACCTGCAGCGGCTCGATGGCCCGGTTCGCGGCAACGGCCAGATCATCCAGGAGCTTGAGGCGGTCTTCCGCGGCGCGGGCTGGAACGTCATCAAGGTGATTTGGGGCTCCGAATGGGACCAGCTCCTGGCCAAGGACTCCGAGGGCCTGCTCGTCAAGCGTATGGGTGAGGTGGTCGACGGCGAGTACCAGCGGTACGCCGTGGAATCGGGCGCCTACGTCCGGAAGCATTTCTGGGGCACCGACCCCGGGCTGCTCGACATGGTCGCGCACCTCTCGGACGAGCAGCTCAAGAAGCTCACACTGGGCGGCCACGATCCGGCGAAGGTTTACAACGCCTACAAGGCGGCGCACGGTGCCAATGGCGCGCCGACGGTGATCCTGGCGCGCACCATCAAGGGCTACGGCATCGGCGAGGCGGGCGAGGGCAAGAACATCACCCACCAGCAGAAGAAGATGAACGACGAGGAGGTCAAGGCCTTCCGTACGCGCTTCGGCATTCCAATCTCGGATGACGAAGTCGCCAACGCGCCGTTCTACCGGCCGCAGGACGACAGCAACGAGATCCAGTACATGCTCGAGCGCCGTGCGGCGCTCGGGGGGCCCGTTCCCCGGCGCGATGTGCGCGTCGAGCCCGTGCGCGTGGATCTGTCCTCGACCTTCGAGGAGTTCCTGAAGGGCACCGAGGGGCGCACCGCGTCGACGACCATGGTGTTCGTGCGCATGCTGTCGAAGCTGCTGCGCGACGAGACGCTCGGCAAGCTCGTCGTCCCCATCGTGCCGGACGAGGCGCGCACCTTCGGGATGGAGTCGCTCTTCCGGCAGGTGGGGATCTACGCGCACGCCGGCCAGTTGTACGAGCCGGTGGACCGCGACACGCTCCTCTACTACAAGGAGGCGCGTGACGGACAGATCCTCGAGGAGGGCATCAACGAGGCCGGTGCGATGTCGTCGTTCATCGCGGCAGGCACGGCGTACGCCACGCACGGGATCAACATGATTCCGTTCTTCATCTACTACTCGATGTTCGGTTTCCAGCGGATTGGCGATCTGATCTGGGCCGGCGCCGACATGCGGATGAAGGGCTTCCTGCTGGGCGGCACCGCGGGCCGGACGACGCTGAACGGCGAGGGGCTGCAGCACCAGGACGGCCAGAGCCACGTGCTGGCGCTGCCCGTGCCGACGTGCCAGGCCTACGATCCCGCATTCGCCCACGAGTTGGCCGTCATCATCGAGGACGGCATCCGCCGGATGTACATGAATCAGGAAGACCTGTTCTACTACCTGACCGTGATGAACGAACAGTACGCCCACCCGGCGATGCCGAAGGATGCGCGCGAGGGCATCCTGAAGGGGATGTACCTGCTGCAGCCCACGGCGACGCCCAAGGCCAAGCTGCGCGCGCAGCTGTTCGGCAGCGGTACGATCCTGCTGCAGGCACTCGAGGCGCAGAAGATCCTCGAGGAGCGGTACAACGTGGGCGCCGACGTGTGGAGCGTCACGAGCTACGTGAATCTGTACCGGGACGGCCACGCCGCCGAGCGGTGGAACCGTTTGCACCCGGCCGACAAGGCGCGTGTCCCGTACGTCACGCAGGCGACGGCCAAGGCTCCGGGCGTCTTCGTCGCCGCCTCGGACTATCTCAAGGTGCTGCCAGACTCGATCGACCGCTGGCTGCCGCGTCGGCTGCACGCGCTCGGCACCGACGGCTTCGGCCGCAGTGCGAGCCGCGAGAACC
>CAZNOC010000045.1:0-22719 GCA_964574545.1 uncultured Bifidobacteriaceae bacterium
GGAAGAGGGCGCGAAGAAATACTGGGAGACGATCGACCGGATGGGCGGCATGGTCGAGGCCATCGAGCTCGGCTACCCGCAGAAGGAGATCGCCGAGGCGTCGTACCAGTTCCAGCAGGGCGTCGAGCGCCGCGAGCGGACGATCGTCGGGGTCAACGAGTTCGTGCAGGCCGACGAGCCGCCCCTGTCGATCCTCTACATCGACGACACGGCCGCGGAGACCCAGCTCGCACGGCTGGCAGACCTGAAGCGGACACGTGACGCCGGCGCGGTCGAGCGCTCGCTCGATGCGCTCCGTACGGCCGCGCGGGGCAAGGACAACACGATGGGGCCCTTGCTCGACTGCGTGCGCGCCTATGCGACCGTCGGCGAGATGTGCGACGCGCTCCGCGACGTCTGGGGCGAGTGGGAAGAGACGCCGACCATCTAGCGATCTTCTGATGTGGTGATGTGGCGATGGACGTGCGATGTGGGGATGTGGAGATCTATCTCTTGATCGTGCGATGTTGCGGCGCGATCTGGCGATCTTGATCTGGAGATCTTGATCTGGAGACCTCGATCTGGTGATGTGGATCTGGCGATGTGCGGGTAGCGAAGCGCGAAGAGCGATCAGCGAATAGCGAACATGGAACAGAAGATTCGAGTCGTCATCGCCAAGCCCGGCCTCGACGGGCACGACCGGGGCGCCAAGGTCATCGCGCGCGCGCTGCGCGACGCGGGCATGGAGGTCATCTACACCGGGCTCCGCCAGACCCCGGAGCAGATCGTCGGGGCGGCCCTCCAGGAAGACGCCGATGTGATCGGGCTGTCGATCCTGTCCGGCGCGCACATGCACATCTGCCCGCGCGTGGCCGACCTGCTGAAGGAAAAGGGCCTTGACGACGTGATGGTCGTCGTGGGCGGGATCATCCCGGATGTGGACGTGCCGAAGCTGAACGCCATGGGCATCCGCGGCATCTTCATCCCCGGCACGCCGATGCAGCAGATCGTGGACTACATCCGCGACAACGTCCGGAGCCGCGTGGAGCTCACGTAGGCGAGGGTATTGGCCCCCGGATCCGGATCCGATACGAGGGCCGGCACGTGCCCGATGTCCCACACCCTTCTGCTGGCCGACGACAGCCTCACCATTCAGCGGGTGATTGCGCTGACCTTCGCCGGCGAGAACGTACGGGTCGTGGCCGTGGGGGATGGTCAGCAGGCGATCGACCGGTTGTCGGCCGATCCGCCCGATATCGTCCTGGCCGACATCGGTATGCCACGGCGCAGCGGCTACGATGTGGCGGCGTTCGTCAAGGCGCAACCGGCGCTCGCGGGCATTCCCGTCCTGTTGCTCACGGGCGCGTTCGAGGAACTGGATGAATCACGCGTCAAGGCCAGCGGCGCCGATGGCGTCCTCGTCAAGCCGTTCGAGCCACGTGCCGTGATTGGGCGCGTCAGGGAACTGCTCGGGATCGGCCGGTCCGCGCGCACGCCGGATTCGGCGCCCGGACGCGTCACGCCTGAGGACTTCGGACCGCGCCCGGCGGATGCTCAGCGGGTGGTCCCCGCCTCGGCCGTGCCCCAGTCTGATGGCCAGGCTCACTGGCCCGCCCTGGCCGCCCCGGCCACCACCTGGGAAGAGCTGCGCGAGCAGTCGGGTCTGGGGGCGAACGCGGCGTCCGTCGAGAGCCCGCAGTCCAGCGGCGACGCGTACTTCGACAGCCTTGACTCCGCGTTTGACAGCCTCGACTCGCGCCTTGCCCATCAGGGGCCGGTGCTCGAGGAAGCGGCTGGCACGCCGTCGCCGGGCCCGGGGCGGGATGCAGACTCGGTGTTCGAGGTCCGGGACGAGTGGTTCGGGTCCGAAGGCGAGGAGGCGCCGATCGAGGCGGCGCCCCAGAACGCCGATGCCAGCCCTCTTGCGGCGTCGGCCACGTTCGCCACATCGCCTCGCACATCGGTCGCCGACGCATTCGAGGCGTTGCTGGCCGACGAGCAAGGCGAGCCGCCAGCGCCGATCGGTTCCGCCGCGCCCGGGACGGAAGGGTTCGTCGACGCCGTGGCTGCGCGCGTCGCAGCCAGGCTCGCGGTTGATGGATTGAGCCCGGCCCTCCGCGCCATCGTCATCGAGACGACGGAGCGGCTGGTCCGCGAGGAAATCCGCCGGATTCGCGACGAGGCAGAGCGCCGCTACTGACGTCGAAGGCCCCGCCACGAAAAGGAGGCTTCCCTCAGGGCTGCCTCCACGGTACGATCGCTGCCGTACCCGTTTCCCACCAAGTGCCTGCCATCATGTCCGACACGTTCCCCTTCCGCGTACCCGAGAAACCGGCCCTCGAAGGGCTTGAAGACCGCTGGACGTCCCGCTGGGACACGGAGGGCACCTATCGCTTCGAGCGCGGCCGGCCCCGCCACGAGGTCTTCGCGGTGGACACTCCACCGCCGACCGTCAGCGGCTCCCTGCACGTGGGACACGTCTTCTCGTACACCCACACCGACATCATCGCGCGCTTTCAGCGGATGCGCGGCAAGGCGGTCTTCTACCCGATGGGGTGGGACGACAACGGCCTCCCGACGGAGCGGCGCGTACAGAACTACTTCGGCGTGCGCTGCGACCCGTCGCTGCCGTACGACGCCTCGTTCACGCCACCCGAGTCGCCTCCGAAGCCCCCCGTATCGGTGTCACGTCCGAACTTCATCGAGCTCTGCACCCGGCTGACGGCCGAAGACGAGCGCGCGTTCGAGCGCTTGTGGCGCTACCTCGGCCTGTCGGTGGACTGGTCGATGACCTACGCCACCATCGGCCGGCCCGCCCAGCGGATCTCGCAGCTCTCGTTCCTGCGGATGCTCGCCCGTGGGCAGGCGTACCAGATCGAAGCCCCCACGCTCTGGGACGTGGACTTCCGCACGGCCGTGGCCCAGGCGGAACTCGAGGACCGCGAACAGCCGGGCGCGTACCACCGGGTGCGCTTCGCGAAGCCGGACGGCGGACACGTCGAGATCGAGACGACGCGTCCCGAGTTGCTGCCGGCGTGCGTCGCTCTTGTGGCCCACCCCGAGGACGACCGCTATCGCGGGCTGATCGGGACGGAGGTGGTCACGCCGGTCTTCGGCGTGCGGGTTCCCGTGAAGGCGCACCCGCTGGCGGAGCCGGACAAGGGGACCGGCATCGCGATGATCTGCACGTTCGGCGATCTCACGGACGTCACGTGGTGGCGGGAGCTGCAGCTGCCGGTACGCGCCGTCATCCAGTCGAATGGCACGCTGGGACCGGTCCGCTGGGGCTCGGCGGGGTGGGACTCGGCGGATCCCGCCGCGGCCCAGGCCGCCTACGACCGCATGGCGGGCCTGTCCGCGAAGAAGGCGCAGGCCGTGATGGTCGAGTCGCTCAGGGAAGACGACGCGCTCGTCGGCGACCCCAAGCCGATCGTGCACCATGTGAAGTTCTACGAGAAGGGCGACCGTCCGCTGGAGATCATCACGAGCCGTCAGTGGTTCGTGAAGACGATGGATCAGCGGGAGGCGCTGCTGGCCCGTGGGCGCCAGATGACATGGCATCCCGAGTACATGCGCGGGCGGTTCGAAAACTGGGTGAACGGATTGAACGGCGACTGGTGCATCAGCCGCCAGCGGTTCTTCGGCGTTCCGTTTCCGGTCTGGTATACCGTCGGGCCCGACGGCCTGGTGGACTACGCGCGCCCGATCGTGCCGTCTGAGTCCCAGCTGCCCATGGACCCCTCCACGGATGTCCCCGATGGCTACACCGCCGGGCAGCGTGGAGTCGCGGGTGGGTTCGTGGGTGACCCCGACGTCATGGACACGTGGGCGACCTCGTCGCTGTCGCCACAGATCGTCTCGGGCTGGGAGACCGACCCCGAGCTGTTCGCCTCCACGTTTCCGCTGGACCTCCGTCCGCAGGCGCACGACATCATTCGGACCTGGCTGTTCTCGTCGGTGCTGCGTGCGCACCTCGAGAGCGACTCGTTGCCGTGGACGCACGCCGCCATCTCGGGTTGGGTGCTCGATCCCGATCGTAAGAAGATGTCGAAGTCGAAGGGGAACGTCGTGACGCCCCTTGCGATGCTGCAGGAGTATGGATCCGACGGCGTTCGCTACTGGGCCGCGCGGGGCGGGCCGGGGGTGGACACGGCGTTCGATGTCGGTCAGATGAAGATCGGGCGCAAGCTCGCGATGAAGGTGCTGAACCTGTCGCGGTTCGTGCTGTCCGGCGCGCACGCCGACGGACCAATCGCGGAAGCGCTCGACCGTGGCATGCTCACGAGCCTGGCGCGGCTGGTGGGCGAGGCCACGACGGACCTCGACCAGTACGAGTACGCGAAGGCGCTGGCCAAGGTCGAGGGATTCTTCTGGGACTTCTGCGACAACTACATCGAGGCGGCCAAGTCGAGACGGTACGGCGACTTCGGCGCTGAGGCGGCCGCGTCGGCCTCGACGGCGATGCGTCTGGCGCTTTCAGTGCTGCTGCGGTTGCTCGCCCCGTACCTCGTCTTCACGTGCGAGGACGTGTGGTCCTGGTGGCAGACCGGCTCCGTCCATCGGGCGCCGTGGCCCACCGAGGCGGAGGTGCTCGCCGTGTCGCCGGCTGACGCCGGCGCGCAGCAGGCCCATGCCGCCCTCACGGTGGCTCTGGCGGCGATTCGGAAGGGCAAGACCGATCAGAACGCCTCTGTGGGCACCGGGGTGCAGGAGATCGTCTACGTCGGCAGCGCTGACGAGATCGCGGCACTGGCCCGCGTCGAGCGTGACCTGAAGGCGGCCGTCCGTACCGAGACGCTCGTGTTGCGCGCGGAGAGGACGCCCGAATCATTCGGTGTCCACGTGACCCTCAAGCCGGCCGCGGCGTCATGACCCTGGATCCGCGTGACTACCGCGACCTTGTCGCGCGGGCGCTCGCGGAAGATGTGGGATCGGGCGATCTCACAACAGCCCTGACGATCGACGCCGGACAGCGGGCGCGCGGCGTGGTACTGGCCAAGGCCCCGCTGGTGATGGCGGGCCTGGCCGTGGCGGCCGAGGCGTTCGCACAGCTCGACCCTGCCACCCGGTTCGAAGGGTTCGTCTCGGACGGCGACGTCTGTGAACCCGGGCAGACGGTCGCAGAGGTCACCGGGTCGGCGTGCGCGCTGCTGACCGGCGAACGCACCGCCCTCAATCTGCTGCAGCGCCTCAGCGGCGTCGCGACACTGACCCGATCCTTCGTGATTGCCGCCTCCGGGCGTCTGGTCGTGCTCGACACGAGGAAGACCACTCCCGGTCTCCGCGCGATCGAGAAGTACGCCGTGCGTTGTGGCGGCGGGACCAACCACCGGCAGCGGCTGGACGATGGCGTGCTGATCAAGGACAACCACAAGCGGCTGGCCGGCGGGGTGGGTCCCGCCGTGGCGCGCGCGCTGGCCGCCGGAATCGACGTGCCCATCGAGGTGGAGGTCGAGACGCTCGATGAACTGGAGGCCGCGCTCGCCGCGGGCGCCACGCGCATCCTGGTGGACAACTTCGCGACGCCAGATATCCACGCCGCCGTCGCGCGGTGCCGCGGCCGCGCGCGGGTGGAGATCTCCGGCGGCGTGACGCTCGACCGCCTTCCGGAACTGACCGCCACCGGTGCCGACTTCGTCTCGATCGGCGCGCTGACCCACTCGGCCCCGGCGGTCGACTTGAGCTTCGAGATCGAACCGCTCTGACGGTGGTCCCGGGATGCCGCCTCCCATCGCATTCGACGTTCGCTGGTGTGCCAGCGTCTCGTCCACCATGGACGTTGCCGCGGTGGAGGCAGCCCACGGGGCCGCGGAAGGTCGGACGATTGTGGCAGAGGAGCAGACCGCGGGGCGCGGCCGCCGCGGCCGATCCTGGGTCTCGCCGGCCGGCGCCGGTTTGTACTGCTCGGTGATCCTGCGGCCGCCCGGGGCGCCCGCGGGCCTGCTGTCTTTGCTCACGCTCGCGGTGGGCGTCGGCGTGCGTGACGGCCTGCGCCACGCCACAGGGCTGTCCGCCGATCTGAAATGGCCCAACGATGTGCTGGTCGGGCAGCGCAAGCTGGCGGGAATCCTCGCCGAGGGCGTGGCGCTCGGGACGGCGGCGCCCGCCGTGGTCGTCGGTGTGGGCGTCAACCTCACCGTTGCGGCCTGTCCACCGGATCTGGCCGGGCTGGCGACGTCGCTCGAAGCGGAACTGGGCCGTCCCGTCGAGCGGGCGCTCGTGCTGGACGAGATCCTCAAGAGCCTCGGCGCCGCCTATGCGGACCTCTATGACGGGCGGGCCGGTGATATCCTGCGCCGATGGCGCGAGGCGGCGCCGTCGGCGGTGGGCACCCCGGTGGAATGGGACACCCCCACAGGTGTACAGACCGGCATGTCCGCCGGCATCGCCGATGACGGAGCCCTGCTCGTTCGGACGGCTGCCGGGCTTGCCCGCATCGTCGCCGGGGAAGTGCGATGGGGGCGGCGATCGGTGGACGGTGAACGGTGGACGGGGACCGGGGATCGGGGATCAGGGATCAGCGACCGGGGACGACAACCGTGATTGCCCCGGACGCCTACTGCCGCGAACTCGAAGCGTACTTGTGCCGGAAGAATGACGGGCATTTGATCCGGATCACGGGGCCCGCGTTCGATCAGGTGCGCGAGTGGGCGCGTCAAGGTGTTCCCCTGACGGTGGCGCAGACAGGGATCGATCGGTACGTCGAACGCTACTACCGAAACGGTCCGCGACGACGGCCGGTCCGCATCGAGTTTTGCGAGGCCGACGTGCTCGACGCGTTCGACGACTGGCGCCGGGCCACCGGCGTGCCGTCGGCGATGGCACCGGTCGGGGGCGCCCAGGGGTCCCCCGAGGAGACGGCTCATCGCCGGAGGGGCGAGTCCCTCGCCTCACACGTAGAGCGTGTGCTCGCACGGCTCACCGTCTGCCGCGGCAGCCAGACGGAGGCACACCTCAAGGACGCGCTGGCCGGTGCCTCGCGAACGCTCGACGCGGTGCTGGCGGAAGCGAAGGGCGCACGCGGGGAGCGTCGCGACGCCCTCCTGGTCCGGCTCCGGGAGGTGGATGCGATGCTGCTGGCGGCCGCGCGCGAGTCGCTGGGCGAAGACGCCCTGCGCGCGATCGTTCGCGAGGCGGACGCGGAACTGGCACCGTTTCGCCAGCGCATGCCGGCCGCCGCCCTGGCGGCGGCGCGTGATGCCGCCGCCGATCGGCTCCTCCGCCGGCAGGCGGGCATGCCGGTGGTGACGTTCGAATGAAGACGGACGAATGAAACGGCACCCGAACCCTGTCAGCCGGAGGCCGGGACGTTCATGATGAAGCAGGGGCAGCGCCTGACACTCGCGATTGAGAAGCCGGCGGCCGGCGGCCGGATGATTGCCCGTCACGACGGCGCGGTGCTGCTCGTGTCGGGCGCCATCCCCGGCGAGCGCGTCGAGGCGGAAGTCGAGAAGGTGCAGCGCGGGGCCGCCTGGGCACGGACACTTCGCGTGCTCGAACCCTCGGCCGACCGGCGCGATCCGCGGGTGGACATGGCCTGCGGCGGCAACGTCTTCGCGCACATCACCTACGAGCGGCAACTGCTCCTGAAGCGGGACATCCTCCGTGATGGGTTCACGCGAATTGGCCGGTTGGCGTTGCCAGAAGATGTGCCGGTGCGGCCGTCGGTGGGGGAGGGCTACCGGATGCGCGCGCGCCTGCACGTGCGGCACGGACGCATCGGGTTCTTCCGGGAGGGGACCCACGAGCTGTGCGGCCTGGCGAGTGCCGGTCAGTTGCGCCCCGACACGGTGGCCGTCATCGAACGGCTTGAAGCGACGTTGACCATGGTCCCACAGGCGCTCGTGTCTGAGGTCGAACTCGCCGAGAACGTCGAGGCCACGGCGCGCGTCTGTCATCTCGAACTGGCTCCCGACGGCAACCCGGCCGGCCTCCCGTGTCTGGCCCCGGTCGACGGGCTGTCAGGACTTTCCTGGTCTCCCGCAGGGGCCGATGGGAGCCTCGCCCTTCAGGGCGATCCGACGGTCCAGGATGAGATTTCGTGCGAGGCCGGGGGACGACGGGCCCGCGTCACGCTGCGGCGTCACGCGCGGGCGTTCTTCCAGGCCAACCGGTATCTGGTGGCGCCACTGGTAAACGCGGTGGCGGAGCGGGTCGGCGAGGGTCCCGTGCTGGATCTCTACTCCGGCGTCGGTCTCTTTGCCGTCGCCCTCGCCCGGCTCGGCTGGCCGGTGGTCGTGGCCGTGGAGGGGGACCCCTGGAGTGCCCGGGCCCTCTCCGCGAACGCCGCGCAGGGCGGCGCCGGGTTGTCCGTCGTCCATCAGTCTGTCGAGGCGTTCCTGCAGGACCGGACGCCGGGGGGACAGGACACCACCGTCATCGTGGATCCCCCCAGAACGGGGTTGTCTCGCGACGCGCTCCCCGCCCTCCTGGCCCTGGGTGCCGGCCGTCTCGTGTATGTTTCGTGCGACGTTGCGACGCTGGCGCGCGATGCGCGGTTGATTGCCGAGGCCGGCTACCGGCTCGGCCCGGTCGAGATCTTCGACATGTTCCCCGACACCGCGCACGTCGAGACGGTGGCGACGTTCATCCTCGGCCAGGCGGCGGATTCCGCGCCGCGTCGATGAATCCCTCGAACAGAGGCCGGAACTCGCCTGTCCGCCAGAAGTTCTCGGGGTGCCATTGGACCGCCACGCAGAACGGGTCGCCCGGCCGTTCCATGGCTTCGATGACGCCGTCTGGGGCGGTCGCGCTGACGGCGAAGCCCTCGGCCACTCTCGCCACCGCCTGATGGTGCCGGCTGTTGACCTCCAGGGTATCTCCTTCCACGAGCTTCTCCCGGAGCATCGTCGAGAGGCGTGTGCCCTTGCTCACCCAGACTTCGTGTGCGAGCGCGAACCTGGGCTCGGGAACGGCGTGGTCGATGGCGCCGTTGACCATCGTGGGGATGTCCTGCACGAGGCTGCCGCCGAGAGCGACGTTCAGCACCTGCATGCCGCGGCAGATCGCGAAGATGTGCAGGCCGCCGCTGACGGCAGCACGCGCCAGGGCGATCTCGTATGCGTCGCGGCCCTCCTCGGCCGCCAGGTAGGAGGCATGGGGCGTCTCAGCGTAGAGCGCCGGGTCTACGTCGCCGCCGCCGGTGAACAGCACCCCGTCGTACTGGGCGGCCAGGTCGGCGGGAATCGCCGCGTGCCGGTCGAGCTCGATGGGCTCACCGCCCGCGCGGCGCACTGATTCCGTGTAGTCGGTCATGGCCCGGCAGGGCACGATAGCAATCCGTGGCATTACATCCTCCGGCGTCTACATGCGCGCAGGCACGTGGACACCCATGAGATCCAGGACACGCGCGAGCTGCTGGCGGAAGTACGCCACCGCCGCCGCACGCCATCGCCGAAGGTCCTCGCGCTCTTCGTTCAGGATGGGCGACCTGTGGTACAGCCCGTTGAACATCTGCGCCAGACCGAACCCGTACTTCGCAAGCACGGAGAATTCGAGCGTCCGGATGACCTGCTCGACGACCTCGTCGAGTCGTGACGCTTCGAGCACGAGCGCCCAGAGATCGTGATCGCCGTCCAAGGCGCCCGCCGGCGTCTCGAGCAGGGAGCCGAGGATGGCGGCCTCGGTCAGCCGATCCCGCTCCTGCAGTTTCTGGAAGATGTTGTTCGCGCGGACGACCGCGTACTGCAGGTACGGGCCGCTCTCCCCCTCGAAATTGAGCGCCTCGTCGATATCGAAGGCGATGACCTTGGTCCTCGAATACTTGATCATGAAGTAGCGCACGGCGGCGACGCCGATGGCCTGCGCCGTGCGACGCCGCTCCGCCTCGGGCAGCGACGGGTTGCGCCGCGCAACTTCGGCGTCGGCCTTTTCGATGACTCGGTCCAGCAGGTCGTCGGCCTTGACCCCGAGCCCCTTCCGTCCGGAGACCTCCACGAAGGGCTTTCGCACGTCATCGGGTCCCGCGGGTGGCGCGTAGCCGAGTTCACGCGCCGTGGCGTGCGAGAGGGCCACCATCTCGTAGGAGAAGTGCGTGAGCCGCTCGGCTTCCGCAGGGTGACCGACGGCGATGAGCGCCTGCTTGAGCAGCTTCTGCAGATACGCCTGTCGCACATCGATGACGTTGTAGGTGGCCGCCGCCGCGCCGAACGCGGGAGGGCCGGCCTTCGCGTCGGCCGGTTCGGCGGTGGTGGCCCACAACACCCGCCCGTCGAGCGTCGTGCCAAACGGACGGTAGTGGAAGTCATGTCCCAGCAGCCCGGACTTCCAGAACTGGTAGGCCATGTCTTTGCCGACGTAGGTGACCGTGCCGTTGGACCGCACGATGACCTTCTCGCGCTGCTCGTCATCGTCACCGGTGACGCCCGGGTCCGACGGAGAAGCGGCCGAGTCGAGATGCTCGTCGATGGGCATGACCCAGCACCCGGCGAGCCGTCCCTCGGTCTGGAGGAAAACGGCGCCGGTCTGCTTCAGCACCTCGAAGGCGCGAGCCCAGAACCGCAGGCGGAGGATGTCGCCCTCCCACGTGAGCAGGTCGTAGTCGATATTCAGGCGGCCCATCGTCTTCAGGTGGGCGCGCACGATGCGGTCGGCGATCAGGTGCGCGATGGCCGCGGTGGGCTCGGCATCCTGCTCGATGTCATGGAGGGTCGCGGCGCGTACCTGCAGCCGCGAGGCATCGCCGTCGTACCACTCGGTGACGCGGGCGTACAGGTCCCAGCAGTAGTAGTCGAATCGCGTGGACTCGGCGAGACGCCTGACGCCGTCAAGGTCGAGACCCTCCAGGTGCCTGAACCCGACCACCACGTCCGCAACCTGCACACCCGTGTCGTCGATGTAGTTCTGGATCTCGACAGGCGTCCCGCGAAACCGCAGCACCCGGCCGAGCGTGTCACCGAGGCAGGAGTTGCGCACGTGGCCGATATGCGCGGCCTTGTTGGGGTTGATCGCCGTGTGCTCGACGATGGCCTTGCCATCAGCCGCCCGTACCGCCGGCAGTCCCGGGACCAGTCCGAGGCGCGACAGCAGGAACGCGTCGCGCTCGAGGAACACGTTCAGATAACCGTTCGGCGCCGCGGCGACGCTGGCCACCCCTTCCAGCGGGCCAAAGGCGTCGGCGAGTTCCTGGGCGATCTGGCGTGGCGGCTTGCGAAGCCGGCGCGCGAGGTCGAAGGCCACGGGCGATCCGAGATCGCCGAGCGCGCGGTTCGGCGGGGATTCGATCCCGATCGGGACGCCGGCATCGTGCGGCAGTTGGTAGCGCTCCACCATCACCGCGCGTACGCGGTCCCTGACCCTGTCGTGCAACGGAAGAATCATGATGTCCTGAAAAATGCGTCAGCGGCCTGCGTCTGGGCGGACGCCGGTGCGACGGCGGCCTGGCCGGCCGTCGTTGACTGGCTCGATGTCGTGCGGTACGCTCGTTGTCACAATTGACTGCCGCCGATCTGTCGCGTGCGCGCCACGTCGCACGCGCGTTCGTAGTCCACGGGCGTGTTTACGTTCATCAGCAGCGCGCCATCCGGGTCGAACCTGGCGATCTCCACGAGTTCCACGGCCTTGACGTGCCAGTCGCCGAACGCATCGGTGATCCGCAGGTCGCCGCGATCGACGCGCCCCGCGAGATCCGCCGCCAGATGGCGGCGGTAGCAGGCGCACAACGGATGCCAGCCCTGCGTGTCCCGAGGCACCACGGCGTCGGCGTCGTGCTGCAGCGAGATCAGATGCTCCAGAAACGGCGCGCTTACGAACGGCAGGTCGCCGGCCAGTACGACGACGAACGGGGTGGCTGCCTGCGCCAGCGCGGTATACAGCCCGCCGAGCGCGCCGGCGCCCGGCCGCAGGTCGGGAATCACCGCGATGTCGAACGGCCGGAACGGCGCCGCGTCACCTGCGATGACGACCGCCGGCAGACCGAGCGCGTTCAAAACCTGAAGTTGACGCGCCAGGATGGCCTCGCCGCCGACGCGCAGCGTAGCCTTGATCCGCCCGCCAAGGCGCGAAGCCTGGCCGCCCGCCAGGATGGCCGCGGACCAGCCCGGTTCCTGGCGATTAGCATACGGCATTTCGTCGGGCGCCCCGTCCCACATCCGAGGACGGTACAGTGCCTAACGTTATCAGAACTGCTCCCGGCCCGCCATGCTTGACCCCGACATCGGACGCCTCCTGGTCGCGAGCCTGCACCAGGGCATCGCAGACGCCGCCCCGGATCGGCTCGAGTACTACGAGCACTGGCTGCGCCCCTCCGAGGGCGGCGAGACGCGCGTCAGCCTGGCTTCGCTGGGCGCCGTGCTGAGCTTTCTCCGCCGCGAAGGGCAGCCCGTCTACGACGAGGTCATGGCGCGGGCCGGATTCTGCTCCGCTGACTGGACCGCCAGCGGCCTGTCGGCCTTCGAACGCGGGCTGGTGACAAGGATGCCGCTCTCGATCCGCGCGCGCCTCGCGCTGAGGATCAGCCGCCGACTGGTGCGTGGCACCTATCGTGGATCGCGGACGACCGTGCGATGGCGCCGGCGTCGGGGCTCGGTGGCGATTCGGGATTCGATCTTCTGTACCCTGCGGACCGTGTCCACGGCGCCGATGTGCGGGTACTACGCTGCCGGCATCGAGCGGCTCCTCGGGGCGCTGGACGTGCCGGCGACCGTGGAGATCGCAGAGTGCCGGGCGGAAGGGGCCGAGGCCTGCCGTCTTGTCGTGAGCCTGGGCGACTCGCGGCGCGAGACGAATGCGGCCGCGGAGGCCGCGTGAGGCAACGACGGCGGGTCGGCGCATCGCTTCTTGTCGCGCTGCTGGCGCTGGCGTGGCCCGCCTCCGGGCAGGAGGGCGGCCGTCTGCTCGTCATGCCGTTCGACGCCCCGAGCGCCCCACCAGAGTGGTATTGGATGAGCGAAGGCTCGGCCGTCTTGCTCACCACGGTGCTCGACGGCCTCGACGAGCCGGTCGTCACCCGCGACGAACGCCTGCGGGCCTTCGACCGCCTCCAGTTGCCCCCGACGGCGACGCTCAGCCACGCCACGATGATCAAGGTCGGCCAGCTGGTCGACGCACGCGGGGTCGTGGCGGGTGGCTACGAGGTTGACGGCGATCGCCTGCGGGTCCGTGTCCGGTACTTCGACCTCGTTCGAGGCGAGATGCGTACGGGCCTGTCGGCTGAGGGGCCGGTCGATGAGGTGTTCGACCTCTTCGAACAGCTCGCCCGATCGCTCGGGCCGGCTGCCGGACGGCGGACGCTTGCCCCCAGCACGCTTCCGCCCTCCCCGGCGGCCTTTGAGCAGTACGTGAAAGGACTGGTGGCCGAGACGCCGGCGGCGCAGGTCGCCCATCTGGAGCAGGCGCTGCGCCCCAACGGGGAGTTCGACGCCGCGCGTCTGGCGCTCTGGGACGTGCACACCTCCGAGGAGCGCCATGCGCTGGCGCTCGAAGCGATCGCGCCCGTCGGACTGTTCGGCAGCGCCGCCGACGAGGCGCGATTCCGAGCGGCGATCTCGCGGCTGCACCTCGGCCGTCACGACGAAGCGTTTGCCGGCCTCGAGTCCCTGGCTCGAGACACGGGAGCGCCGGCGGTCTTCAACGCCCTGGGCATCATCCAGCTCAGGCGCGGATCGCGCACTCCCGCGCCGGCGACGTACTACTTCAGCCAGGCGTCCGAAGCGGATGCGCTGGGCGCCGATTACCGTTTCAACCTCGGGTATGCCTACTGGCGGGCGGACGACGCGCAGGCTGCGATCCACTGGCTGCGTGAAGCCGTGCGTGTCAACCCGGCCGACCACGACGCGCACTTCGTGCTGGGCGCCGCGCTCAGGGCGATCGGTGCGACCGCCGAGGCGGCGCGGGAGGAGGAGCTGGCCGGGCGCCTCTCCGCTCGCTACGAGCGGCCCGGCGCCGGTGTGCCGGCGGACCTCGAACGGCTCGTGGAGCGGCTCACGGCCGGTCCGGCGAGGGTGGACAGCATGATCACGCAGTCTGCTCAGCGCGACCAGGCGGAGCTTGCCGCCTTTCATCTCGAGGTAGCACGGCGCGCCGTGGATCGGGAGGACGATCGCGCAGCGGTCCAGGATCTGCGCCGCACACTCTACCTGCAGCCGTACAACGCCGAGGCCCATCTGCTGCTCGGCCGCGTCTACGCGCGCGGCGGCCGGTTCGCCGAGGCAGTCGATGCGCTCAATATCTCGCTCTGGAGCGAGGAGTCCGCTGGTGCGCATCTCGCGCTGGCGGACGTACACCTGCAGCGTCGTGACCTCGAGGCGGCCGCCGCCGCACTGACCCGCGCCACCGACCTGGATCCCGAGCACCCCGATCTGGCCGCGCTGCGGGAGCGGCTCGCAGACGCCAGGCCGCCGGGTTGACCCGTGCTACGATCTCGACACCGGCACGCTCCTGCCCGGTGGGGGAGGCGACGACCATGGCCACGACCAACGACGACGGGTTTCGCGAGATTCAGCTGAACGGGAAGCAGCTGGTCTTCCTGTTCATGGCGGTGACGGTTGCGTCGGTGGTGATCTTCCTGTGCGGCGTGCTCGTCGGACGCGGCGTCGCAGTGGCGCGTGGCGTGACCGAGGCGTCGCCGCTCGAGGCCGTCGAATTCGAGCCGCCCGTGGGCGAACTGACCGCGGCCACGACTGGCCCCGGTGGCGCGCCGGCGACGGCCAGCGAGGACCTGAGCTACACAGACCGTCTCGAGAGTGACGCGCCTGTCGCCGAGTCGCTGCAGAGCGCCCAGCCGGCTCCCCCGACTGTGATGGCGGAGGCCCCGGCCGGCGAGCCAGAGACCTCGGCGCCGGCGCCCTCTCCTGAGCCCGAGACCGCGGCCGGCTCCGGCGATCCCGCCGTGCCAGGTGAACCGGCCGGATCCGGATTCGCGATTCAGGTGGCGGCCCTGCGTGATCGCGGAGAGGCCGAGGCCGTCGCCCGCCGGCTTGCCTCGCGGGGGTATCCGGCGTACGTGCTGATGCCAGATCCCGGTACGCCAGTCGTGTTCCGCGTGCGTGTCGGCAAGTTCCCCGAGCGGCGCGAGGCCGAGAGCGTCGCCGCCCGGTTGGAAAAGGAAGAGCAGTTCAAGCCCTGGATTACTCGCTAGCGCTTCTATCCGGCGTCCTGCTGGCGCTGGCCTTCCCCCGATTCGGCCATCCAATCCTCGCGCTGGTCGCGCTGGTGCCGCTTCTCGTGGCGCTCAGCGGCTGGCGGGGCCGGCCCGGTGTGCGTGCCGGTGTCGGCATGCGTCGCGGGTTCGCGCTTGGGGCCCTGACGGGCGTCGTGCACTACTCCGGTACCCTCTACTGGACGGGCGAGGTCGTGCGCACGTACGGCGGCCTCGGATGGCCGGCGGCCGTCCTTGCCGCGGGTGGACTCGTCCTCTACATGTCGCTGTACGTCGCGGGCGCCTCGGCGGTCATCGGCCTGTTCGTGCAGCGTCTTGGCGTCCGAGGACTCTGGCTGGCACCGGCGGTGTGGGTGGCGGCCGAGTACGCCCGAGGTCACCTCTTCGGGGGCTTCCCGTGGATTCCCCTCGGTGGGGCGGTGGTGACACTGCTGCCGATTGCACAGCTCGCAAGCCTCGTCGGCGTATACGGGGTGTCCGGTTTTCTGGCCGCGCTCGCCACCGCGATCGTCGTTGCCCTCACCGGCACGCCGCGCGGGGCACGCGGAACGGTGGCGTTCGCCGTGATCCTCCTGACGACCGTCTCGGCGTGGGGGACGCTGCGCGTGCGGGACGGGTCGCTCGCACGTGAGGGCGACGCGTTCACCGTGGGCCTCGTGCAAGGCAACATCGCACAGGAAGACAAGTGGAATCCCTCGCTCGCGGCCGACATCCTCGGACGCTACCTGGCCTTGACGCGTGAGGCCGTGGCGGCAGGCGCCCGCCTCGTGATCTGGCCCGAGTCCTCGACCCCGTTCCTGTTCGACGAGGATCCGGTCTCGGCGGAGGCCGTGCGAGCGGTCGTCCGTGAGAGCGGCACGCCGCTGCTGTTCGGGACCGACGAGTTCGAGTCCGGTCCGCCCGCGCGGTTCTTCAACTCCGCCTTCATGCTGAACGCGGATGGCGCGACGGCCGCCGTGTACCGGAAGATGCGTCTCGTGCCGTTCGGGGAGTATGTGCCGTTCCGGCGCCTGCTGTTCTTCGTGGCGCCGCTCGTCGAAAGCGTCTCCGACTTCGCCCCTGGCACACGCGTCACGATGCTGCCGGTGGCGGGTCACATGGCCAGCACGGCGATCTGCTACGAGGTGGTGTACCCGCATCTCATCCGCCAGGCCGTCCTCGAGGGCAGCGAACTGCTGACGACCGTGACCAACGACGCGTGGTACGGCCGTTCGTCGGCGCCACATCAGCACTACGCGCTGGCCTCGATGCGCGCCATCGAACAGGGCCGGTATCTGGCCCGGGCCGCCAACACAGGCATCAGTGGCATCATCGACCCGTACGGTCGCGAGGTCGCAAGCTCTGCTCTCTTCGAAACCACGGTGGTGACGGGGGACGTGCGATTTATCCGGACTCGCACGGTGTATGCCACAATTGGGGACATCGTGCCTCACCTGTCCGTGCTGGTCGTACTGCTGGGACTGGCGGCGTCATTCTGGAGGAGATCCGATCGTGGCTTTGGACGTTGATGACCTGATTCGGCGCGCGCAACCGCTGATGGCCCGTGCTCGTGACCTTCGGAGCCATCTTTGACGCCGCCCATCCCGCCTCTGAACTCGAACGCCTCGAAGCCGCCATCAGCGCCCCGGATTTCTGGAAGGATCAGCAGCAGGCGCAACGGAGCCTGCAGCGCCGCCGCCGGCTGAGCGAGGATCTCGAACTGCGGGACGCGCTGGCAGCCAAACTCGACGACCTTGGCGTGCTGATTGAGTGGGCCGAGGCGGGCGAGGACGTCGCCTCAGACCTCGGCCGTGCCCTCGAGGCCCTTGACGTCCAGGTCGAGGCCGGCGAGATCAAGAAGATGCTGGGCGGCGAGCACGACCGTGCCAACGCCATCGTCACCATCCATCCAGGCGCCGGAGGTGTCGAGTCGCAGGACTGGGCCGAGATGCTGCTCAGGATGTACCTGAAGTGGGCGGAGCGGCGCGGCTTCAAGCGCGAGATCCTCGACTACCAGCCCGGTGAGGAGGCTGGCGTGAAGAGCGTCACGTTCACCGTGACGGGCGAGAACGCGTTCGGTCTCCTGGCGGCCGAGGCCGGGGTGCACCGGCTGGTGCGGATCTCGCCGTTCGATCAGGCGGCGCGCCGGCACACGTCGTTTGCCTCGCTCTACGTCTGGCCCGAACTGGACGACGAGATCGACATCGAGATTCCCGAGGGCGATCTGCGCATCGACACGTTCCGGTCGAGCGGCGCCGGCGGCCAGCACGTCAACGTCACGGATTCCGCCGTCCGTCTCACGCACCTGCCGACGGGGCTCGTCGTGTCGTGCCAGAACGAGCGATCGCAGCACAAGAATCGTGACTCGGCGCTGAAGGTGCTGAAGGCCAAACTCTACGACCGGGCGCTGAAGGAGCAGCAGGCCAAGCTCGAACAGATTGGCGGGTCGAAGAAGGACATCGCGTTCGGCAGCCAGATTCGCAGCTACGTGCTTCAGCCGTACCAGATGGCGAAGGATCACCGGACGAAGGTGGAGGTCGGCGACGTCGAGCGTGTGCTGTCCGGCGACCTCGATGGATTCATCAAGGCCTTCCTGATGCAGAAGGCCGCGGGGACGCTCGCCGCGGCCGCCGACGACGGCGAATAGCGCCGCGCGTGGAACGCCACGGTCCGCGGCTACCGGCAGGAGGTCACATCACGGTTGGAAGCCGACCACGGTCTGGGCGGGTTGCGTGCCGTTGATGAACGCCTCCGAGATGGAGCGGTCGCCGGTCGTGGGCGCGCCGGTGGCACGATCGACCGGCATGAAGATGATGTTGGAGGGCGGCTCGAACGTCGGCGGCGTGTCGCGATCCGGGACCGTCTCGATGTAGGCGCGCATGACCTCGATCCAGATCGGCAGCGCGGCCGTCGTGCCCGACTCGCCCCGGCCGATCGGACGCTTCTCGTCGTGGCCGACCCACACGCCCACCGTGATGTTCGGGTCGAAGCCGATGAACCACGCATCGGTGTAGTCATCCACTGTGCCGGTCTTGCCGGCCAGCGGCCAGTTCAATGCGCTGGCGGACGCTGCCGTGCCGCGCTGCACGACGCCGCGCAGCAGGTTGGTCATGACGTAGGCCGTGTCGGCGCGGATCGCGTCGCGCGGCGACGGACGGTTGTCCTCGAGGACCCCACTCTCGGGATCCGTCACCGTTCGCACGGCGTAGGGCTCCATGCGTACCCCCCGGTTCGGAAACGCCGAGTAGGCGCTCGTCAATTCCAGCAGTGTCCCCTCCGCCGCACCGAGGGCCGTGGAGAGGAAGGGGGGCAGCCGATCAGGAAACCCGAACCGCTGCGCGTACGCGACGACCTGGCTCGGGCCGAGCATCTCCATCACCTTCACCGCGGGGACGTTGCGCGAGCTTTCGACGGCGCGGCGGAGCGTGACGGGCCCCTCAAACCGTCCGTCGTAGTTACGGGGCTGATAGAGGGGCTGGCCGGCGCCGGCGTCGAAGCCGGTGGGTTCATCCACCAGGATCGTGACGGGGGTCAGGCCCCGATCGATGGCAGCGGTATAGAGGATGGGCTTGAAGGTGGAGCCCATCTGCCGCATGGCCTGCACGGCGCGGTTGAACTTGCTTCGTGCGAAGCTGTGCCCGCCCACCATCGCCAGGATCTCGCCGGTGCGGTTGTCGAGCGCCAGGATAGCCCCTTCCAGGATCGGTGCCTGGTCGAGCGTGACCGTGGCCGAGCCAGCCTCGTCGTCGATCGCCGTAATCGCGACTTCCACGAGATCGCCCGGTTTGACGAGCGCGGCGGCCGACGGCCGTCGCGTCCATGCGATGCTCTCGCGCGTGAGGGGGGCGGTGAAGGCGCCGAAGCGCACCAGCACCGAGCCGGCGTCCGCATCCACCTCCGTCACGACGGCCGGAACGACGTCGCCGGGGGCCATGGGGCGGAGCCAGCGATCGTGCCGGAAGCCGTCGAGCGTCTGCCCGTCGGCGAGGACGTTCCGCTCGGGTGCGCGAAACGGGGAGCGGCGCTTATCGATCAGCCGCAGGCCTCGGTCGAGGGCCTCGTTGGCGGCCCGCTGCAGCGTGAGGTCGAGCGTGGTCTGCACGTGGAGGCCATGCTCGTAAAGGGCGGTCGCGCCGTACCGCGCCTCGAGGTGCTTGCGCACCTCCTCGAGGAAATACGGCGCGATGCTCGCATCGCGGCCGCCGTCACTGCGAACCACAATCGGGCGCGCCATCGCCGCCGTGGCGTCCTCGCGCGTGATGTAGCCTTCCTCGGCCATGCGGCCCAGCGTGTAGTTGCGCCGGCGCAGCGCGGCATCCGGATTCACATACGGGCTCTGCCTGACGTTGCCCTGCAGGATACCCGCGATGACGGCAGCTTCGTCGAGGATCAGGTCGCCCACCGACTTGCCGAAGTACAGGCGTGAGGCGGCCTCGACGCCGTACGCGCCATGGCCGAAATAGACCTGATTGCAGTACATGGTGAGGATCTCCTCCTTCGTGTACCGCTTCTCGATCTGGATGGCGACCAGCGCTTCCTTGACCTTGCGCTCCCACGTGCGATCGAATCCCACGTCGCCGGGGAACAGGTTGCGGGCGAGCTGCTGCGTGAGCGTGCTGCCTCCGGGCGTCCGCCCGCCAGGCACGATGTCGCGCACGAGCGCCAGCATCATCCTCGAGATGTTGAGTCCAGCGTGGTTGAAGAAGCCGCCGTCCTCCGCGGAGAGGATCGCCTGTCGCAGGAGATCGGGGATCTGGTCATACCGGATGAGGACACGCCGTTCGACGGCGAAGTCGCCCACGGGCGCCCCGTCACGCGCAACGACGCGCGTGATCGTGCTCGGCCGGTAGTCGTCGAGCGCGGAGATCAGAGGCAGGTCGTCGGAGTACGCAAACAGCACCCCACTGAGCGTGCCGGCCAGCGCCGTGCCCACGAAGAGGAGCACGATGCTCGCGTGCCGGGCCACCTTGATGACGTAGGTCATACGATCTCAGATACTAAGTCGCCGGACGCCGATTGCCAACGCCTGCACCCCTACTGTGGGGGCGGCCGGCGGACGCCGCCCGGCCTGGGGCGAGCCGCCGGCTCTCCGCGCGGCGTCGGCGACGGCGAGACGCTGCGATCTCCGGCCGACCCGTCCTGTCCGCCCGTCGCGCCTCGCGGCATGGCGCGACGGTCGGCGCCTGCGCGCGCCGGTGGGGGGCCGGCGCTTTCCCGCCGGGGCTCGCCGGCCGGTGCCGTTCTCGGTGATTCCTGAGGCCGGGCGGACCAACCGCTTCTGCCCCGGGCCCCGTCAGCAGGGGAACGGGTCGGCTCGGTGGCACGCGCAGGCGCCGCCGACTCCCTCTGCGGCGGCCGGCTTCGTCCGCCCCAGGCTGGACGCGAAGCCTCTCGTTCGAAGCCGCCCGCATCGGTCTGCACCCGCGGGGAACGCCGCTGCACTTCAGGCGCGGGCACTTGTGCGCGTGGGGCGCGCCCTGGCATGGTCGCCCTCGCGCCCGACCGGACGTCCTCGAAGGCACGCTGGGGAGAGCGCACTGGCGGCCCGGCGTCCGGCGCGACGCGAGGCGACTGAGTGCCCCTGCCTCGGACGGGGGGGCCGACCGAGCCCCGCCGGGTTGGCGCCGACCCCCACGCCGGCCCGCGCGGTGCGGCAGCCGCCGGCCTGACCTGGAATCCCGAACGGACGTCGGCGGGGAGCCTTCGCCCATCAACACTCCAGGCGCGCAGGTTGCCGCGGTGGCCCAGCCGGTGGGAAGGAAGGACGGTCCACGCCCTCCAGGGATCATGGCTCCCGGTCCGCGCGCTGAACGCGAGCACCGGCCGGCCGTCCCATCCGAGGGGTGCCCAGCTCACATAGCTCGGGGCGTGAGCCCAGCTGACCCACGCTGGCCCCCACACACGCGCCGGGATCCAGAACCAGACGTTCCCCGAGAAGCCCCAGCGCCCGTAGTGATGGGTTGGCCACGCCCAGGGGTCGTAGCCCACCCACGTCCATCCATAGCGCGTCTGTCGCCACCGCCCGTCCTGGTACGGCCGCCACGTGGGCCCCGCACGTGGAAACCACACCGACCCGTACGAGGCGACGTATCCCCACGATCCGTACCGGTCCAGTATCGGTCCGTGCGAGCGGAGTTCGTAGGGCAGCTGCGCCGCCGACGCGGCGGTCGAGAAGCCGTTGACGCGGTCGGCCGACCAACGGTCGAACCCGTCCCAGCGGGCTGAGTTGTGGGTGGAGAGCCGCACGGGACCCGACTCCGGCACATCCGCCAGCTCACCGGCCCGAACGACGACGCGGCCCGACCATGTCTCGGCATCCGCAAGCCCGCGCGCGACCGCGAGACTGAGACCGCCCCGGCCCTCGTCCATCCGCACGGTGTACTCGCCGCGCGGCCCCAGCTCGATGCTGGCGGCCGCCGTATCGACAACATACACCTCGGGGACGGCGGCGCTCGTGCGCACCACGAGCCGTCCGCCCGTGACCCGAAGGCGGGTGGGGGACATCACCTCGATGGTGGTGTCGCGGTCGAGGTGCACGACCGTGCCGTCTGCATGGACGATCTCAGCGCGGCCGTTCCTTGTGTGCACGCGATCGCCGTCGAGCAGGGCGGTCGACGGGAGCGCGGGCTCGAGGTGCCCGTCCAACTGCATCTCGACGGCACCCTCGACGTAGGCGAGATGCGGTGGTGGCGTGCCGGCCTCCGGCTCCTGCGCCTGGGCGACCGGCGTCACGGCCAGGGCAAGAAGGGAAACGGCGAGTACGCGGAGCCAGGTACACATGAGAGTCCTCGTCGGCACGTCAGGCAGGCGTTGGGCGCGGCGGGGAGAAAGGGTCCGCCGACGGAGGCGATGCTGGCAGGGAAAGTATATCACTTCGGGTCCGGCAGGTCCGGCAGGTCCGGCAGGTCCGACAGGTCCGGCAGGTCCGGCAGGTCCGGCAGGTCCGACGGGTCCGACGGGTCCGATGGGTCCGATGGGTCCGGTGGGTCCGGTGGGTCCGGTGGGTCCGGTGGGTCCGAGAGGTCCGGTTCCGGGTGGCAGAAGCAACCAACTCGGCTGTCAGGCGCGTGGCGGGTTCTGCCAACGTTGCAGGGGGCGGGCCAACGGGGCGATATGCGGGAGGGCTGGTGTTCCTCCAAGTGTGAGCCATGGCACGCGGTGTGCGACGGCACAGGCATGGGGGTGGCTCGGCATCAGGACCTGATTTGCTGGCAGCTGGGATGTGAGCTGCGAACGCGCGTGCTGGCGCTGACTCAACGACCAGGCGTCCGTCGCGACCTACGGTTCTGCGACCAACTCCGTGCGGCCTGTCGCTCGGTGACGTCGAACATCGCCGAAGGTTTCGGTCGGCGCTCTCGACGCGAGTTCGCCCGCCACCTCGATATCGCGCTGGCTTCCGTGCGCGAAGTGGAGGACCTGATCGGCGAAGCGCACGACGCATCGCTCATCGAGCCACAGGAGCGCGAGGACCTCCAGCGACTCCTTCGCCGAATCACAACCTCAACCGCCCGCCTCGCAAACGCCATCCGCCGATTCCCCGACCTCTGACACCCTCCGGACCCGCCGGACCCGCCGGACGCGCCGGACCCACCGGACCCGCCGGACCCGCCGGACCCGTCGGACCCGCCGGGACCCGTCGGACCGATTACTTCTCGATTTGACTC
>CAZNOC010000046.1:0-22525 GCA_964574545.1 uncultured Bifidobacteriaceae bacterium
CAGTGGCACACGACCACGAACCTGACCCCGCAGGAGATCCACGACATCGGCCTCGCCGAAGTGGCGCGCATTCGCGCGGAGATGGATCAGGTGATGGCGGACGCGGGGTTCACGGGCGGCTTCGACGCGTTCATCCGCTTCCTCCGGACCGACCCACGCTTCTACTTCGACACCGCGGACGACCTCGTCACGGGCTACCGCGATATCGCCAAGCGCGCCGACCCTGCACTCGCTCCGCTCTTCGGCCGCCTCCCTCGCACCCCGTACGGCGTCGTCGAAATGGCACCCGAGATCGCGCCGTCGCAGACGACGGCCTTCTACGAACCGGGAGCCCTCGGCGCGGGGCGTGCCGGCCACATGCACGCCAACACCTACATGCTGTCGATGCGCCCGCGCTGGGAGATGGAGGCGCTCACGCTGCACGAGGCTGTGCCCGGCCATCACCTGCAGATCGCGTTGGCGCAGGAGATGGAAGACCTGCCCGCCTTCCGCAGCCACTCGAGCTACACGGCGTTTGTCGAAGGCTGGGCGCTCTACGCGGAGCTGCTGGGTGAGGACATGGGCTTCTACCAGGACCCGTACTCGAAGTTCGGCCAGCTCACCTATCAGATGTGGCGCGCCGTGCGGCTGGTGGTGGACACCGGCATGCATGCCCTTGGCTGGACGCGCCAGCAGGCCATCGACTACTTCGCCGCCAACGCCCCCAAGACCGAGCAGGACATCATCGTCGAGATCGACCGCTATATCGTGTGGCCGGGCCAGGCGCTCGGCTACAAGATCGGCGAGCTGAAGATCCGAGAGCTGCGCGCGACCGCCCAGGGCTTGCTGGGCGACCGTTTCGACATCCGGGCCTTCCACGACGAGGTGCTCGGCCAGGGTGCCGTGCCGCTCGACGTGCTCGAGGCGCGCATTGACGCGTGGATGGCGACACAGTAGGCGCGCCTCCGTGCGCCCAACACGACATGCTGAGGCTGACCCTGCATCCGTTCGACCTGGCCACCAACAAGATGCTGGCGTTCGATGACCCCGCGCCTCTCGCCGACCTGGCTCGCCAGTGGCACGCCGCGCTCGAGAGGGCGGAGGTCATGATGGCATCCCTGCCTGCCACGCACGCGGGGGAAGCCGTGCTGACGGCAGACGCGCGGCTCTTCCGCGGTAGGGCCGACGAACTCGGACGCGCGGTCGTCGAAGGCCGTGTCCTGTTCCACGCGGGCGGATCGGCGGCGCCCTGCTACGGGTGAAGGCGTAGGCGGGAGCCCTGCAGGCTTCGAAGACGCCCTGCTGAGCCAACGCTACTCAGCACGCAGGACCGACGTGGGCTCGGTCGTGGCGGCCTGACGGGCCGGGGGAGGCCGGCCGCGACGGCCGTCGCGCCGAGAACCGCACAGGCCATCGCGAGCGTGGTGGGGTCTCTCCGTTCACCCCCCGTACAGGAGCGACTCCAACAGCCGTGTCGTCCACAGGCTCAAGAGGCTCGTGGCGCGCGCGGCGTGGCGGCCAGACGTCGTGTCGCGTCCGCCGTCAGGTCGGGATCACGCGACCGCCTATCCCGTGCACGGCGGCCGTTTCGCCGTGCCGGGCACGGCGCGGTGCCGGGCGCGTGGCCACCGCTCGGCGGATCTGATGCGGCGCACGTTCGGCTTCGATGTGCTGGCCTGTCCGCGCGAACAGCCCCACGCGTCCTCGGCGCCAAGTGACCTGTTTCACGGGCATGGCGCCTCCGCGGCGCGCGGGGCGCCCCGTTCGCGGCCACCCGGCGCGGGCAGAAGAATGTCACATCAGGGCCAACGCTTCCTATCGTCATCCCGTCAAGTCGCTGAACGCTCTGGTGCGATGTCCGGCTTTTCGACGCTTCTGCGTAGTGTCAATCAAAGCCCGGGATGTGCCCGGGACGGCGACCACACACGCAGGCATCAGGAGAACAACATCATGGCGACGCTCAACCTCACCCAACTCAAGTGCATCCGCAAGCAGGACATCATCGGCAAGGACGAGCCCGAAATCTACATCGGCGGCCTCAAGGTCTGGGACGGCAAAATGGGCAAGGGAGACGTCAAGCCCCTGAGCGAATCGCGCGGGTTCAGCGACAGCGTGCTCCTCGAGTTGAAGGAGCGCGACGGCAAAAGCGCGAAGTCGCTCGGCAAGTGGACGATCAGCGACACGCCGAGCTCCACGAAGACACTGACGGCGACGTCCTCGGGCTACCACTACGAGCTGAAGTACTCCGTCGCGGCCTAGTGCGCCGACCAACGATGGCGGACACCACCCGGGAGAGGTTGGCCCACAGTGCCAGCCTCCCCATCCATCAGCGCCATGGGCAGGCGGGATTCGTCGATTGCTCACCGCGGCTTTGCGCAGCGCGGTCGCGACGTCTGAGCCTGCACGACCCCCGCGATCAGAAGGGCGGCGCCGATCTTCGGGACTTGCTACGCGATCGATGAGCAGGTGCTGATCGTGCGGCACGGGCCGATGAAGTGCCGGGTCAAGTTGGCGGCGATCAGGGCCGTGAGGAAGTCCGATTCGCGGATGGCGTCGCCGGCCTTGTCCTTGGACAAGATCGTGTGGTTTGTGGAGGCGCTCAGAGACCAGGTGCCCGGCCTCCACGTCGAGGGGAGTCTCGACTAACGTACGCACCCAGAAGGCGCGTCGCGTGCCGCCGTCCGCCTGATCTTTGCTTGGCTACGGCACTGGGGGCCCGCGGCGCGCCGCGCCGCGCGACTCGATGTCGGGACCACTCTGCGGGAAGTGTGAGTGCGTCACCTCATGCCGACGGTGGAGTTCTACCCGATCGACCGCTGCCGGCGGTTGGAGGTGTACGGCGACGTCGTGCAGGACGAGGAGCGGTTGCCGGCCAGCGGAAGAACTCCTGGAAACCGGACGCTTGCCGACGAGATCGCCGCGAACGGTCAGCCGCGACCGCCTGCTCTGCGGGCGGAGTAGACACCGCCCGCCAGCCCCGAACCCTCCACGGCTGCAGTGGCGCGCAGCGCCACTCCCTGATAGGGTTCTCCGCATGACAACCCACAAGCTCGTCCTTGGCCTCGTCGCCACCGTCCTCCTCGCCTCATGCGGCGGCGATCGCTCAGAGCCCGCTCCGGCACCTGCGGCCGAACCCGAAGCGACCGCTGCGCCGGCGCCGGTCGATCAGTTCATGGCCCGCCTCGCTCAGCACTGCGGCCAGGCGTTCGAGGGCCGCATCGTCACCAACGACCCGCCGCAGCCGAACGACGCGTTCGAGGGGCAGGCCCTCGTGATGCACGTCCGCGAGTGCAGCGAGGGCGAGCTGAAGGTGCCCTTCCACGTTGGTGACAACCACAGCCGCACCTGGGTGCTCACCCGCACCGCCACCGGGCTCCGCCTGAAGCACGACCACCGCCATGAAGACGGCACGGACGATGCGGTGACGATGTACGGCGGAGACACGGCGGCGCCGGGCACGGAGGTCAGGCAGGAGTTCCCGGTGGACCAGGAATCGATCGAGACGTTCAAGCGCGAAGGCCTCACCGCCTCGCTCGAGAACACCTGGGCGATGGAGATCGAGCCGGGCCGGCGCTTCCTGTACGAACTCTCCCGCCCGACCGGACGCCTGTTCCAGGTGGAATTCGACCTGACGACGCCAGTGGACACGCCGCCGGTGCCCTGGGGGCACAGATAGATAGCTGCGCGCGCCTCCGTAGGTCCTGCGCGCCCTATCTATCTATCTATCTTTGCCCTCGGATGGGCCTTGCGATAGACCTCCATCAACTGCGCCGCGTTCACGTGCGTGTAGCGCTCGGTCGTCGCGAGCTGCGCGTGGCCGAGCAGTTCCTGGATGGCGCGGAGGTCGGCGCCACGCTGCAGCAGGTGCGTGGCGAACGAGTGCCGCAGCGCGTGCGGGCTGATGCCGAAGCGCGTGCTGCACTGCGCGACGTACGCCAGGACGAGGCGGTGGACGCTTCGACCGGTCAGCCGTGTGCCGCGGAAGTTCAGGAACACCGGCTCACGATCGTCGCGGGTGCGGGGCGCGCGGCCGGTGGCCCGCGCCTGCCCGCGGCGTGACGCCGCCGGCCCGGGCGGCAGTGCCGGCGGCGGGACGCCGGCACGCAGCACGGCGCGATCCCCCAGCCAGGCGCGCAGCGCCGATTCCGCCGAGCGGTTGAACGGCAGGATCCGTTCCTTGCCCCCCTTGCCGAGCACACGCACCATCCGCTGCGCGAGGTTCACATCCTCCAGATCGAGGCCGACAAGCTCGCTCAGCCGCAGGCCCGACGCGTAGAACATCTCCAGAATCGCGCGGTCGCGGCGGCCAAGCGGCGTCGAGACGTCAGGCGTCTCGAGGAGCCGCGTCATCTCATCCTCGCTCAGATGCGTGGGAATGGTGCGATCGAGCTTCGGTGCGACGACAAGCGCGGCCGGGTCCGTGTCGATGTCGCCTTCGCGGCGCAGGTAGCGCAGGAACGCGCGCACCCCCGAGAGACGGCGCGACACCGTCGTCCTGGCCTGGCCAAGACGGTTCAGCTCCACGAGATACCTGCGCACCACCGCTCTGTCGAGATCCGCGGGCGTCAGCAGGCTCACCTTGCCGCCGCGGTCGCGCGCCACGAAGGCCAGGAACTGCGTGACGTCGGTCTCGTAGGCGCGCACGGTGTGCGCGGAGGTGTTGCGGTTGTAGCGCAGGAACGCGACGAACTCGCGTACCCGATCCTTCATGCCGTCACGCCCACGCCGAGCCACTGATCGAGATCGGCAAGCGCGCGGTCGGCCATCGCCTGCTTGCGCCTGGCCTTGTCGCGAGGCGGCGCGTCGAGCGGAGGCATGATGCCGAAGGTGATGTTGGTCGGCTGGTAGTGACGCGCGTCGGCGTGCGACACGTAGTGGGCGAGCGCGCCGATCGCCGTCGTGCGCGGCGCGGCGCCGAACGGCTGCCCGAGCGACAACGCGGCGGCATTCCGGCCCGCGAGCAGCCCCGACGCGGCGGATTCGACGTAGCCCTCGACGCCCGACACCTGCCCGGCGAAGAACAGATCCGCCCGCCCCCTGGTCTGCCACGTGGGCAGCAGCACCTTCGGACCGTTGATGTAGGTGTTCCGGTGCACCATGCCGAAGCGCACGAACTCGGCCTGCTCGAGTCCGGGAATCATCCGCAGCACGCGTGCCTGGTCGCCCCACTTGATCTGCGTCTGGAAGCCCACCAGACTGTAGTGATCCCCGGCGAGCGTGTCCTGCCGGAGTTGCACCGCCGCATACGGCGCGCGGCCGGTGCGGGGGTCCACGAGGCCCACGGGCTTCATGGGGCCGAAGCGAAGCGTGTCCTTGCCGCGGTGCGCCATCACCTCGATCGGCAGGCACCCCTCGAAGAACGTAGCCTGATCGAAGTCGTGCACCGTGGCCGACTCCGCCGTCGTGAGCGCATCATAGAAGGCCTCGTACTCCGCCCTGGTCAGCGGGCAGTTCAGGTAGTCGCCCTCCCCATCGTCCACGCCGCACGCCGGGCCGGCGGCCTCGACCGGTGCGGCCTCCGAGCGCAGGCTGCGGCCCCAGCGCGACTGCCGGAACACCCTGCTCGCATCGATCGACTCGGCGAGGACGATGGGACTGATGGCGTCGAAAAACGAGAGGTGCTCCTCGCCGACGAGCGCCTGCACGTCAGCGGACAGAGCGTCGGAGGTCAGCGGACCGGTCGCGACGATGACGGGACACCCGTCGGAGGCGGGGATGCGCGGCACCTCTTCGCGCACGACCGTGATCAGGGGATGCGAGGTGACGGCGTCGGTGACCGCGCGCGAGAACACGTCGCGGTCCACGGCAAGCGCGGCGCCGGCCGGCACGCGCGCGGCGTCGGCCGCGCGCATCACGATCGAGCCCATGCGGCGCATCTCCTCCTTGAGGAGGCCGACGGCGTTGTCGAGTTTGTCGCCGCGGAACGAGTTGCTGCAGACGAGTTCGGCGAGCCCGTCCGTCTTGTGTACCGCGGTGCCGCGCACCGGGCGCATCTCGTGCACGGTGACGGGCACCCCCGCCTGCGCCGCCTGCCAGGCTGCTTCCGACCCGGCCAGGCCGCCGCCGATCACGTGGACCATGCGGTCAGGATACCGCGGCCGGGCGCTTCCGCGCGGTCTTCGCAGCCTTCTTCGCCCTGGGCGCCTTCGCGGCCTTCGCGGCCTTGGGGGCTTTCGCGGCCTTCGCGCCGCGGCCGCCTCGACGCTTCGATGGCGCCGCCCCGGCCCGCGCCTCCAGCAGCGCCTTCGCCTCCTCCATCGTCACCTCCTCGGGCGCGCGGCCCTTCGGCAGCGAGGCGTTGGTGGTCCCGTCGGTCACGTAGGGGCCGTAGCGCCCGTCGAGGATGCGCACCGGCGCTCCCGAGTCGGGATGCGCGCCGAGCGCCTTCAGTTCCGCGGCCGCGGCGCGCTGGCGGCGCGCGGACTTCTTCGGCTGCGCCAGCAGGTGCCGGGCGCGCTCCAGCGTGATCGTGTAGACGTCGTCTTCGGGCTCGAGCGAACGGAACTCGGTGCCGTGCTTCACATACGGACCGAAACGGCCGACGTTGGTCACGATCTCCTCGCCATCATCGCCCGCGCCGAGAATGCGCGGCAGCGAGAGGAGCTTCAGCGCGTCCGGCAGCGTGATGGTCTCTTCAGTGAAGTGACGGCCGAGCGAGGCACGGCGCGGCTTCTCCTTGCTCCCCTTCTCGGGGGTGTCGCCAAGCTGGACGTAGGGGCCAAACCGGCCGAGCATCACGTAGACGGGCAGGCCGGAGGCCGCATCGACGCCCAGGTTCTTCGGACCCTCCGCCTTGGCCTTGAGCAGCGCGGACGCCTTCTCCACCGACAGATCCGCGAGCGTCAGATCTTCGGGAATCGACGCGCGGGGGCCCTCGTCGGCCGTGTCCCCCAGTTGCAGGAACGGACCGTAGCGGCCGATGCGCACGCGGATCATCTTGCCGCTCTCGGGATCCGGACCCACCTCGAGCATCGGGTACTCGATGTCCTGGCCTCGATCGGCCACGATCGTCTCGAGACCCGTGTGATGCTTCCCGTCGCCTCGGTAGAAGCTCCGGATGAAGTCGAGCCAGTCCTTCTCGCCGTTCGAGATCTCGTCGAGGATCTCCTCCATCTCGGCCGTGAATCCGAGATCGACGTAGTCGCCGAAATGCTCGCGGAGCAGGCGCGTGACGGCAAACGCCGTGAAGCTGGGCACCAGCGCCTTGCCCTGGCGTGTGACGTAGCCGCGCCGCTGGATCGTGGCCACCGTCGGCGCGTACGTGGACGGACGGCCAATGCCTTCCTCCTCGAGACGCTTCACCAGAGACGCTTCGGTGAAGCGGGCGGGGGGCGTCGTCTGATGGCCCTTCGCATCGATGCCGGCCACGATGACGCGGGCGTCGAGGGCGTCAGGGGCCTGCACGCGCTCGCCGACCGTCAACTTCGGCAGCAGCGTTTCCTGCTCGCCAAGCTCGGCCGACGGGTCATCGCTGCCTTCGACGTAGGCCCGCAGGAACCCGGCAAACTCGATGGCCTTGCCGCTGGCCGTCAGTACGGCCGGTACGCCGTCCGCAGCGGTGCCGGTGATCTCGACCGATGTGCGCAGCAGGCGAGCCTCGGCCATCTGCGAGGCAATCGCGCGCTTCCAGATGAGGTCGTACAGACGCATCTCGTCACTGTCGAGCACCCGCTCGAGCAACTGGGGCGTCCGACGGAACTCGGTAGGCCGGATCGCCTCGTGCGCTTCCTGCGCGTTCCTGACCTTCGTCTGGTACTGCCGCGGGCCCTTGTAGAACTCGGCGCCGTACATGTCGCGCACGGCCTGGCCAGCCTCGGCCAGTGCCTTGTCGCTGAGCGTGGTCGAATCGGTCCGGTGATACGAGATCAACCCCTCGAGGTCGCCCCCGCCGACGTCCATGCCCTGAAACAACCGCTGCGCAATCTGCATCGTCCGCTCGGACGAGAAGCCGAGCTTGCGGTTGGCCTCCTGCTGGAGCGTGGACGTCGTGAACGGCGGCGCGGGACGCTGCGCGACCGGCTTCTCGTCTACCGCGGAGACCGTCCACGGCAGGTGCCGGCCCAGCGCTTCGACCATGGCGCGCGCCGAAGCCTCGTCGAGCCTCGTCACGTGCTTCGACGTCAGCATGCCTGCCTGATCGAAGTCCTTGCCGGTGGCCACGCGCTGGTCGCCGACCCTGACGAGCGTCGCCGTGAACTCGCTTCCATCGGCGCGCAGCCGCGCGTCGAGATCCCAGTAGCTCGCCGTGCGGAAGGCCAGCCGTTCTTCCTCGCGCTCGACGATCAGACGGACGGCCACGCTCTGTACGCGGCCGGCGCTGAGCCCGGTCTGCACCTTCTTCCACAGGACGGGCGAGAGGGTGTAGCCGTACAGCCGGTCGAGGATCCGCCGGCTCTCCTGGGCGCGCACCAGATTCTGATCGACGTCTTCATGCGCTTCGGCCAGCGCCTGATTCACCGCTTCTTCGGTGATCTCGTGGAAGACGATGCGGCGGACCTTGACCTTGGGCTTGAGGATCTGCTGCAGGTGCCAGCTGATCGACTCGCCCTCGCGGTCGGGGTCGGTCGCGAGGATCAGCTCCGACGCGCCCTTCAGCGCCTCCTTCAGGTGCTGGACGTATTTCTTCTTGTCGGCCGGCACGACGTAGTGCGGCGTGAAATCCCCGTCGGTATCCACGCCGAGACGTCCCCACGACCTGGACTTGATGTCCTTCGGGACCTCGCTGGCGGAGTCGGGCAGGTCCCGGATGTGGCCGTAGCTGGCCTCGACGCGGTACTTGTCGCCCAGGAAGCGCGCCAGAGTACGGGCCTTGGCAGGTGACTCGACGATGACTAGCGGTTTCGGCATCGAAATTCTCAGTCTGCTGAACAGACTACGTTAGCACGGGCACGAAACCGGACGAACCTGCCTCCCCTGGTCCTCTGGATTCTGCCCTGAAGCTCGAGGTCCAGGAGCCGAGGCAGCAGCACCTCGGCAGGCATCCCCGTCCATTCGGAGACGTTATCCACAGTAAAATCAATCACTTCCGGGCCTATGGCCAGCCCAAGGTCGTCCGGCGGCGCCGCGCCCCCTGCCCCGGGCGCGTCGGAACCCTCCCCAAGCTCTTGCAGGATATCGTCCGCAGACTCCACCAGCTTTGCGCCGTCACGGAGCAGGGCGTGGGCGCCCCGGTAGCGGCCCGCGCCCACCGGCCCGGGAACGGCCATCACATCCCTGCCCTGCTCGAGGGCGCAGGTGGCGGTGATGAGCGACCCGCTCTTCTCGGACGCCTCGACGACCACGACCGCGCGGGCCAGCCCGCTGATCAGGCGATTCCTCCACGGAAAGTGATGTGGCAATGGAGGTGTGCGCGGCGGCAGTTCCCCCAGCAGGGCGCCGGAGAGCCGCATCGAGGTTGCGAGATCCCGATGCTCGGCTGGATAGATGCGGTCGAGGCCCGACCCGAGCACGCCAATCGTGATGCCGCCTGCCTCCAGCGCGGCCTGATGAGCCGCCGAATCGATGCCGCGTGCCAGGCCGCTGACCACCGCGACGCCTCGGGACGCCAGATCCGTCGCCAGTTGACGCGCCATCGAGAGCCCGTAGGGACTCGCGGCCCTGGAGCCGACGATGGCGACGGCGCGGGCGGTGAGGGCAGAGGGCTGCCCGGCGAGCCAGAGAACCGGAGGCGGATCGGGAATCTCGGCGAGCGCCGACGGATAGGCGGGCGAGCCCACTGGGACTGCGGTGATCCCGGCGGCAGAAGCCTGCGAGAGCTGCACCTGCGCGGTCTGGCGTAACCCGGCCGCAGCGGGCCCGCGCTTGCCGGGGTCAGGTGCGGCGCACCGGCACGCCCACTCCAGTGGGGGCTCGTCCAGGCCACGGGGCGGCAGGATGTCGACGTCGGGGATCGGTCGGCCGAGCAGGGTGCGAACCAGTGCCGCGAGCAGACGGCGGTTGGAACGGCCGAGGCAGGCGAGGGCCGCAGCATCGAGTGGGGTCATGATCTGACTCCGTCCAATGCCGGTCGCGCACTGACCTTCGCCCCTTTATCTTAGCGTTCTGCCTCGATGAATTGGTCACCAGGAATCGCCGGGCGGAGCCTTCGGGAGACGCGCTGAGAGGCTCGGGCCCCACATGCCAGCTTAGCGGGCCAGGCTCAAGAGAATTGTCCGCCATCGTGCGGCCGAAGCCGCCAAGTTGGCGTCATAACCGTGACGTCTGCTATTTGCTTGCCGAACTCGAAATCGCGGGTCTATAGTGGCCTTCTGGAGACATGTATTCACGTACCTTCGTCCTGATCGTGACCCTGCTCGCCGGGGCGTCCGCGCCGGTGCTGGCCGACGCGCGAAGCGAGGCGAAGAAGCAGGTGGAGTTCGGCATCTCCGTGGCGCAGAAGGGGCTGTGGCGGGAAGCGATCTACCGCTGGGTGCGGGCGACCGAGCTCGACCCGACCTATGCCCAGGCGTTCAACAATCTCGCGGTGGCCTACGAGCAGGAGGGCGAGCTCGACAAGGCCCGCCTGTCCTACGAGCGCGCGTTGTCGCTCGAGCCCAATAACCTGCTCATTCAGCAGAACTTCGATCTGTTCAAGGAAATCAATGACCGCACGGCTCCTCCAGGCGGCAGCCGTTAGTCTCGCGCTCGTGGCCGCCGGCTGCGGCACGAGCTACTTCGAGATTCCCATCGAGACCCCGATTCAGCCCAAGCTGAACACGGAGTCGTTCTCGCGCGTGTTGATCGCCGGCTTCATCGCCGGCGGGACCGAGGACGTGGACGGCAATCTCGAGACAGTACGGCTGCTGCGGAGCCAGCTCAGGACAAAGAGCCGGCTGCGTGTCATCGATGCGGACGTGCTGCCCCTGGCACAGGTCGCCAACCGGCAGGCCGCGACGATGGAGAACGGGTCCAACGGTGACGAAGCGCCTTCTGCCGTCGGCGCGGCCGGGCAGTTGCCCGAGATCCGGGACGAACGGGACCTTGACGCCTACCAGGCGCTCTTCGCGAACGTCGACTACTGGAAGGGCATCGGCGAGGAGTTCCAGGAGCCGCTGATCGTCACCGGCACCATCCTCTTCTCCCCGCACACCCGCAGCGGGTTCGTCCAGCGCGAGCAGGAAGTCTACGACTCGTTCGGACGCCGGCGGACGGTGCCCGTGCGCACCTACATGGAGCGGAAGGGGTTCATCCTCAGGCCGACCTTCGTCTTCATCGATGGCCGGACGGGCGCCACGCTGCACACGGAGACGTTTCGCGAAGAGATCCTCTACAACGCCAACCAGACCACACCGGCCCTGTCGTCGTACTTTGAACTCATGGACCGGCTACTGCCGAGTTTCCTCAACACCTTGAGCTCCCAGAGAATCCGCGGCACCCGGGTCCTCCTCAAGTAGGCCCCTGCTGGCCTGGGGACGGGCGTCTGTGCTACATTTGGTGGTTCGTGCGGCTGCCTGTGACCTTGCAGGCACGCCTGGGCACGAACGCAGGCTTCTCTGGAGACGACCGTGTTTGCAGTCATTCAGGCTTCCGGCCGCCAGTTCCGGGTCCAGCCCGGCGCCATCATCGAGGTGGACGGCCACGGCAACGGGGACAAGGGCGGCGAAATCAGCTTCGACGAGGTTCTCCTCGTCGGCAAGGACGCGGGCGAGCTCATGGCAGGCGCGCCGTTCGTGGCCGGCGCGCGGGTCATGGGCGTCATCGACGGCATCGACAAGGGGCCGAAGGTGCGCGTGTTCAAGAAGAAGCGCCGCAAGCAGTACCGTCGTACCCAGGGGCACCGGAGCCTGCTGACCAGGGTTCGCATCACAGAGATCGTCGCCTAGGCGGCAAGGGGCAGTAGCGTCATGGCAACAAAAAAAGGGCAAGGCAGCTCCCGCAACGGACGCGACAGCCAGGCGCAGCGCCTCGGCGTGAAGCGCCACGACGGCAACGTGGTCACCGGCGGATCGATCCTGGTGCGCCAGCGCGGCCGCCGGTTCAACGCGGGTCAGAACGTCGGGTTGGGCAAGGACGACACGCTGTTCGCGAAGGTCGCGGGCAAGGTCCGCTTCGAAGACCACGGATCGCGCGGCCGCTTCATCAGCGTGATCCCCGCCGAATAGCGCACCCGCGACCCCCACGTCCGTTGCGCCGGCGACTCTCACGGCCACCCTCACCTGCGTTCGACGAACCCGCCCGCCTCCCCCAGGGATTCGGTGGACCGGATCTGAACTATGTTTGTTGACGAAGCCGACATCCGGGTCGTGTCCGGCAAGGGCGGGCGCGGAGCGGTCAGCTTCCGGCGCGAGAAGTTCGTGCCTCGCGGCGGCCCCGATGGCGGCAACGGCGGCAAGGGCGGATCCGTCTACCTGGTCGCGGACGCCCATCGCAACACCCTGCTGCACTTCAGGTACAGCCCCGAACACAAGGCGGCCAACGGCCACCCCGGCGAAGGCGCGCGACGCAGCGGCCAGAGCGGCAGCCACCTGCGCGTGCCCGTCCCCGTGGGCACCCTTGTCTTCGAACGAAGTCCCGAGCAGCCGGACGTGCTCGTGCCGATCGCCGATCTCACCGTGCCCGGCCAGAAGGTGCTCGTGGCCAGGGGCGGCCGAGGAGGCCTGGGCAACGCCTACTTCGCCACGTCCACGAACCGGTCGCCACGTAAGGCGCAACCAGGCGAACCCGGTGAGGATCGACAGCTCTGCCTGCAACTCAAGCTGCTGGCCGACGTCGGCCTGATCGGGTTTCCCAACGCCGGCAAGTCCACGCTCATCGCCCGAATCTCGGCGGCACGGCCCAAGATCGCCGACTACCCGTTCACCACCCTCACCCCCAACCTCGGCGTCGTCGGGCTGAGCGACGATCGGTCGTTCGTCGTGGCCGACGTGCCAGGGCTCATCGAGGGCGCGCACTCGGGCCACGGGCTCGGCCACCAGTTCCTGCGGCACGTCGAACGGACGAAGGTGCTGCTGCACCTGGTGGACGTGTCGAGCCTCTCCGGCCGCGATCCCGTCGAGGACTTCGACGTGCTCGTCCGCGAGCTCGAGCTGTACAATCCGGCCATGCTCTCGAAGCCGCAGATCGTCGTCGGCACCAAGATCGACGCGATCGACGACCCCGATCGTCTGGCGCGTCTCGAGGCGCACGTCACCGCCAAAGGCCTGCCCTTCTTCCGTATCTCCGCGGTCACGGGCGCGGGTGTGGCCGAGCTGCTCGAGGCCAGCTGGCACCCGGTTGCGGAAGGCCGCGCGGCAGAAGCCGCCGCGGTTGACGTGGACGAGCTCGTGAGCGAGGCGGACGCCGACGACGACACGCCGTCCCCGGCTGCCGGCTACAACCCCGCGCTCGTCCCTCCGCTCAGGGGCCGCGCCCGCTGATGTTCGCCGCGCCACGGGTAGGCCTCCTGGGCGGGACGTTCGACCCGGTGCATGAGGGACACCTGAGCGTGGCTCACGCCGCCTGGTCCACGCTTGGGCTCGACCGGCTCCTGTTCATCCCCTCCCGGCATCCTCCCCACCGCCCGGCTCACCCGCAGGCCACCGCGTCGCACCGCTTCGCGATGGTCTCGCTCGCCGTCGCGGGGCATCGTGGGTGGGAGGCCTGCGACATCGAACTCGAACGTGAAGGGCCGTCGTACTCCTACGACACGTTGGTCGCGCTGCGCGCGTCCGGCTGCGAGCCCTGCGGGTTGTACTTCCTGATCGGCAGCGACGCCTTCGCCGAGATCGGCTCGTGGTCACGGTACCCGGACGTGCTCGACGCCGCGCACTTCGTGGTCATCGCCCGCCCGGGCACGCCGATCGCGTCCCTGGAGTCACGTGTGCCCGCGCTCGCGCGTCGGATGGTACCGGTGGCGGCACTCGCGTCCGCATCCCGGCCGGCGATCGCGTGTCTCGAAGTCCCGACTCCCGACGTCTCGTCCACCGACATCCGGGCGCATGCGGCCGCCGGCGACGCCCGGCTCGCGGCGCTCGTGCCGGCGCCCGTGGCCGCACACATCGCGCAGCATCGCCTCTACGCCCCGAGCGTGACGGCAGTCAGGTAGTCCATGCCCAAGTCCGAGACCCCGAAGCCACGCCGCGCCGCGAAGCCGAAGCTGCCGAAGGACGTCCTGGCGGCCGTCAACGCGGCCCTCGACAAGAAGGCCATCAACCTGGTGGTGCTCGACCTCCACGCCGCCGGCGCCTTCACCGACTACTTCGTCGTCTGTACCGGGCAGAACGCGCGACAGGTGCAAGCCATCGCCGACGCCGTGGAAACGACGCTCAAAGCCGGCAAGATCCGGCCATCGCACGTCGAGGGCTACGCCCGCGCCGAATGGGTTCTGCTGGACTACTTCGACTTCATCGTCCACGTCTTCACCCCAGGCGCGCGCGACTTCTACTCGCTCGAGCGTTTGTGGGGCGATGCGGTACGGCTGGAGTTCAGCGAGGAGGCGCCGCCCGGCACGGCTCCGCGGACGCGAAGCGTCCGGTCAAAAGCGGCAGACGCTACGCCGGACGACGACAAGTAGCGTTGTCATCGCCGCCGCGCGCGTTTCCCGGCCTCCGGCTTTTTCGGACTGATCTTCGCACTCGCGAACGGCACGGATCATGGACATCGCCCGGCATGTCACCTGGAGGCACCGGGTGCGGCTGGCGAGACGCCATCGACGGCCTGCTGGCCGCGATTCTCGCTCCGCCGTGCGCCGCGTGCGGGCAGATGCTCGATCGTCCAACGCGCGGGTCGGTGTGCGAGGCGTGCTGGGCCTCGGTCGTGCGGCTCAGCCCGCCGTGGTGCGAGACGTGCGGCGATCCGATGCCCAGTTGGCGAGTGCACAGCGTGACCGCGGGACGATGCGCGCGCTGTCGCCGCGTTCCGCGCGCCATGGACCGGGCCCGCGCTGTTGGCGCCTACGATGGCGCGTTGCGGCAGATCGTCCACGCCTTCAAGTACGACGGCCGCCGGTCGATCGCCCCGCGACTGGCGCTTCTGATTTCCTCTCAGGCCCCGGACCTGATCGCTGGCGCGGACCTCGCCGTTCCCGTACCCCTGCACCGCTCGAGGGAGCGGCAGCGTGGCTTCAACCAGGCCCGTGATCTGGCGCGCGGACTCGGCCTGCCCGTCCTCTCGGCGCTCGAGCGTCGGCGAGCCACGCGCCCGCAGGTGGAGCTGCCTGCGGGCCGGCGGCACGGCAACGTGCGTGATGCGTTCGCGCCCGCGCACCGTGCGCCCGTCGCCGGTCGCGTCGTCGTCCTGGTCGATGATGTGGCCACGACGGGCGCCACGCTGGATGCGTGTGCGCGCGTCCTGAAGGGAGCGGGAGCGCGAGAGGTCCGTGCGGTTACCGTGGCTCGAGTCGTGACCGCACGGCCGTGATCACCTCGGCGAAGACGATCTCCTTGTCGCGTTCGCCGGCCAGCGTCACCCAGTCGCCGGCTGCCGCCTGCCGATCGTAGCTCTGGCGCACGCGCGCGAGCAGCGGCAGGTCGCGCTCGAAACGGTCGCGGTCCGCCTGCTTCCGCGCCAGTGATGTCTCCGGGGCGATGTCGAGGAGCAACGTGAGCGCGGGCCGAGGCAGGTAGCACTGGATGCCGGCGAGCCACGCCGGATCGAGGCCCTGGGCTTCGCCGTACGCCACACTGGACGCAAGGTAGCGGTCGGCCACGACCACGGCACCCTCGTCGAGCCAGGCCTCGATCCGCGGGCGGTACTCGTACCGGTTGGCGACATACAGCAACTGCATGACGTCGGCCTCGTAGTCGCGCCCGCCTTGCAGCGCGCGTCCGAGCTCGGCACCGATCGCCGTGCCGTAGTCGGGAAACGAAAGCATGTGGACCTCGCGCCCCTCGGCGCGAAGCACCGCGCCCAGGCGCTCGGCCTGCGTCTGCTTCCCGCTCTGGTCAAGCCCCTCGAATGCGATCAGCACCGGAAATGTCTCCTATCGGGGATCGGGGATCAGGGATCCCCGGTCCCTGGTCCCCGGTCCCCGATCACTGTCTTCAAGCGCAAGCATGTCGTCGAGCGTCTGCCGGCGCCGGATGACCCGCCACGATCCGTCGTCCACGAGGATCTCCGGCGGCAACGGTCGCCGCAGGTACATCGACCCCATGACCGCGCCGTAGGCGCCGACATCACGGATCGCCAGGAGGTCGCCCACTTCGACCGGCGGCAGGGCGCGGTCGCGGGCGAAGGTATCGGTACTCTCGCAGATCGGCCCGACGATGTCGCTGGGGATGACGTTGCCCGGACGCGGCTGCACGGGCTCGATGCGGTGATACGCGTCGTAGAGCATCGGCCGCATCAGCTCCGTCATGCCCGCGTCGAGCACGACGAACCGGCGTGTCCCGGGCCACTGCTTCACGTCCACGACCCGTGTGAGGAGCACCCCCGCCGGCCCCACGAGCAGGCGGCCTGGTTCCACCACCAGCGTGAAGCCGCTGTCGCCGGCGGCCTGCACGATCTGTCGCACGTAGGCCTCGGTATCCGGCCCGGTGCCGCCCTCGTAGGCGATCCCCAGCCCTCCGCCGAAATCCAGGTGCTCGATCGGCACCGCGTCGGCCACGAGCGCGCGGGCCAGGGCCGCCACCGACTCCGCGGCCCGCGCCAGCGGCTCGAGCGACGTGATCTGCGATCCGATGTGCACGTGCACGCCAATGGGAAGCAACCCCGCGCGACCGCGCATTTCCCTGAACAGGCCGCGGGCCAGATCGATCGGCACGCCGAACTTGTTGTCGCGCAGCCCCGTGGAGATGTGCGGGTGGCTGCGGGCGTCGATGTCGGGGTTGACGCGCAGCGCGACACGGGCCTGGGTGCCACGGGCCACCGCCAGCCGGTCGAGCCGATCCAGCTCGCCCGGCGACTCGACGTTGATCGCGGCAAGGCCGAGGCTGACCGCGCGGTCGAGTTCGTCGTGGCTCTTGCCGACGCCGGTGAAGACGATCTCGGCCGGCGTCACGCCGCAGCGGAGCGCCACCTCGACTTCCCCGATGGAGTTGGCGTCCACGCGACTGCCGAGCCCGTGCAGCAGCCGCACGACGGCGAGCGACGAGTTCGCCTTGAGCGCGTAGTGAATGGCGTGCGGCGTGTCGCCAAACGCGGCGTCGAGACGCGCGTACGCCGTGCGAATCGCCCCTGCGCTGTACACGTAGGCCGGAGTGCCCGTCTCGTGCGCGAGCTCGTCGAGCAGCACGCCGTCGAGCGTCAGGCCCACCGTCGCGGCGGGGGAGGATCGGTGTGTCACACGTGGCTCCGTCGCGGCAGGCCCGCGCAGCTCGAAACGGCGATCATAGCGCGAAGGCAGGGCCAGGAGCGACCGGTAAATCGTGATATCCTGAGCCGATTCTTCGCTGCGCGAAAGTCTCCCACGTCATGCCAGACGGCCCTCCGCCCGAACTCTCGCCGATCGACGCGCTCATCCAGCGCTGCCTGAGCGGCGACCAGGACGCGTGGGGGGAGATCGTGCGGCTGCACTGGCGCAAGGTCTTCAACGTCGCCTACAAGTTCACGGGCAAGCACGACGAGGCCGAGGATCTCACGCAGGACGTCTTCGTGAAGATCTTCCGCTCGCTGCACACCTTCGACCAGCGGGCGAATTTCCAGACCTGGCTCATCAGCGTCAGCCGCAATCTGTGCATCGATCACTACCGGAGCGTCCGCAAGGAGCGTGAGACGATCGACCGTGGCGTGGACCCGAACGAGCTGACGCCGGTGTCGACGACCACCAGCCCCTTTGCCGCGCTCGAGCAGCGCGACCGCGTCGTGCTGTTGCGCCAGGCGCTCGAAGAGCTGGCGCCCACCTTGCGCATGGCCGTGATGTTGCGCGACATCCACGAGCTCTCCTACCAGGAGATTGCCGACCGGCTGGGACTGCCGGAAGGCACCGTGAAGTCCCGAATCAACCGCGGCCGCACGGAGCTGGCGCGGCAGATCCAGCGGCTTCGCGACCAGCACGACCGCACCGTCTCGTCCCGCCCCGGGGGGCAGGGCTCGACCGGTGGTTCCCGTCAGACCGGAGTTGCAGGATGAACGTTACGACCGAACACGCCCACGGCATCGCCATCGTCCGTATCGGCGAGGCACGCTTGATGTACCCGCTGCTGGCCGATTTCGCCGGGGCCGTCACCCAGCTCATCGCCGGGGGAGAACGCCGTGTGCTGCTCGACATGTCGAAGGTGACCTACGTGGACAGCGCCACGATTGGCTGCCTGATGGATCTGTATCGCCAGACCACGGCGGCGGGCGGGGTGCTCAAGCTGTCGGGCGTGCAGAAGCGAGTGGAAACGATGCTCACCATGACCGGCGCGCACAACTTCCTCGACCTGCAGGCCGACGAGGCGGTGGCGCTCGAGAGCTTCGGGAGCTGATCATGCGCACGATCAAGACCAGCAGTGGCGCGGAGATCGCGCTCGACGGCGACCTGCTCGCGGTCCTCGAGACGCTGTTTCACGAGGTGACGGCGCGCCGGGAGCTCGAACGCTCGTTCGAGGACATGAATAGGGAGATCGCGCACCTCATCGAGCAGATGACCGACGAAGAGCGTCGCGCCTATCTGGCCGAGAGCCTGTTCCTCAACCAGGTCAAGTACGAGAACGACAAGCTCGAGGCTTACATGAGGAAGTTGGAGAAAGACAGATAGAGAGATAGATGGATAGACGTACCTGTTGATCTCGTGATGTGGTGATGTGGTGATCGGATGTGCGAGGCTCCGATCTGGGGGCCCTTCGGCTGGATCTATCTGATGATCTGCGGGGTCGTGCGATCGACAGATAGATCCACGGCGAAGCCGCCGCCGATCGGCACATCGCACATCGCACCTCAGATCACCACATCACCAGATCACCACATCACCAGATTCTGCACTGATGTCCCAGAACTATCTGGCGACCCGCTTCACCTGCTCGTGGCCGTGGTCGACCGCAGTCCTGCTCTGTGACGGCCGGGTTGTCTGCGGCTGCGCCGATCCGTACGCGAAGCGCGTGCTGGGTGACTTCCGGACGACCAGCCTGGCCGGCATCTGGCAGGGCGATGTCGCCGCGGGGCTGCGTGCGGACTTGAACCGGGGCGGCTCCACGTTCTGCGGCGACTGCCCCCTCAAGCTGCCGCTCGCCGAACACGATGCGCCCCCGCAGCGCGACCTCGCTGTGGCGCCAACGCCCGGCCGGCTGTACGTCGAGTGCACGGCCGCGTGCAACATCTCGTGCTTCAAGGCCTGCTGCGCGCCGGAAACCGGCATCACCCGCACCCGGCAGGCGGGCATGCTCGACTTCGACCTCTTCACGCGGATCGTGGACGAGGCGGGCCCGTCGCTCGGCCGGATCGACTTCTTCAACTACGGTGAAGCCTTCCTGCACAAGCGCGCCGTCGAGATGTGCGAGTACATCAAGACGACGTTCCCGCACATCTACTTGTACACAAGCACCAACGGGCTCGCGCTGACGGACGAGAAGGCGCGGGCGCTCGTGCACACGGGCATCGACGAGGTGACGTTCTCAATCGACGGCGCAACGCCGGAGAGCTACGTGCGGTACCGGCAGCGCGGCAGCTTCGAGAAGGCGATGGCGAATCTGCGCGCGGTGGCCGACGAGAAAGCCCGAGCCGGACGCGATGTCCCGCAGATCAACTGGCGCTACATCCTCTTCAACTGGAACGACAGCGACGACGAGATGGCGCTGGCGCGGCGGCTGGCCTCGGAGGCCGGCATCGACCGGCTGTGCTGGGAGATCACCGACCATCCAGAGGAGGCGTTCTCGCGGCGCTTTGCTCCGGGTACGGGGGACCACGCGTCGATTCGCACGGAGATCTGGGACGACAACAACCTGGGCAACGCCATCCCCGGCGCGGCGCCGCATGCCGAGATCGGCGTGCGAAGCCTTGTGCCGGGCCTGCCCCTGCTCGCGCGCAGCCGAGCCGCGTTGACGGTGCACACGCGCATCCGCAACAGGTCGGCGCGGCCGTTTCGTGCCCAGGCCAGCTACGGCCGGCGCCTCGTCCGGCTCGGCGCGCAGCTGCTCGACGCGGAGGGCCGGCTGCTCGACCGGGACCATGCGCGGGCGTGGCTGCCCGGGGATCTACTCCCCGGCAAATCGGCTGACGTGCCGATCGAAATTCCCATGCCCGACGCGCCGGGACGCTACGTGCTGAAGTTCGACCTGGTCAGCGAAGGCATCGACTGGTTCGAAGCGTGCGGGTCGCCGACCACGACAAGGGCGCTGTGGGTGCGGTAGGAGTGCCCGTCTCACGTAAGCACTCGCCGGCACATCCGGCCCCGGCCACCTGATGATGGCGGCTGCCCCCCTGACGCCTCGCCTCGCTGCCACGCTGTTCGTCCTCTCGATCGGAGTGTCTTGCGCGACGCCGGACGTGGGCGTGGTCTTCTACGCGCACGACGGCTACTCTTCTCCGCCCGCGGAACGGCGCGCGATCGAGGTCATTGCACACGCAGCTGTGCGTGACGCGCGCCCCCTGCTGCCGGACCTGCCCCCCGACGTGATCGTCCGTGTGAGTCCAGGCACCCAGGTGATGCCGGAAACCGGACAAACCGCAACGTTCGCACCACCGAACGTCGTGTACTGGACCGTCGATCCCGCCAGCCACGGCGGCGTGACGGCAATCGCCGAGCGGCAGCTTCGATCGACGCTGCTCCACGAACTCCATCATCTGGTGCGCGCACAGACGAACGACACGCAGGACCTGATGGACAGCGTGATCGCCGAGGGACTGGCGACGGCCTTCGAACGCGACCATGGGAACGCCCCCACGCCGTGGGGCGACTACCCCGAGGACGTCGGCGCCTGGGTGGAGGAACTGCTGGCACTGCCGCCCGATGCGCCCCGGGATCCCTGGATGTCCCGCCACCCCGACGGCCGTCGGTGGATTGGCTACATGGCCGGCACGTACCTGGTCGATCAGGCCATGCGCGCCTCAGGCCAGTCGGCCGCCGGCCTGGTCGCCACGTCAACGGCAGACATCATCGAGATGGCTCGGTCCGCCGATGACCGAGCCCGGCCGCTCCCCTTTCCCGTCCCATCCCCCTGGACCCCGTAACGCCCGGCGCCCGTTCGTCACCATCCGGGTAGCAGGGGACGACGGCTCCGGAGATGACACTGGTCCCCGGCCCGGAAGCCTGCCAGAAGGAGAGGCCGCATGGACGACCCGCGCATCTGGCTCTACTTCCTGAGCGCGCTCACGGGCGTGTTCATGGTGGTGGGCGGCATCTGGCTCATCCACACGGAGAAGATCTACATCGACGCCGAGTCGAAGCAGGCCATCGAGATCGCGACTCCGGTCGGGACGTTCAAGAACAACTACCCGGCGCTCACGCTCTTCGTGCTTGGGTTCTTCCCGTTGATCTATCCGCTGTACACCGTCAACAGCCTCTCCGACTACGCCCGCGTGGAAACCGTGCGCATCAAGGGGCCTGTGGATGCCCACAGCTACCCTGCGCTCATCTACGCCTCGGTGGACCAGGATGCACGCAACGCGCGCGGCGAATTCGAGATTCGCGTGCCCTTCGTCGGGCGCAATCAAAAGGACTACAAGCTGCTGCTCGTCGTCAACGGACAGGTGCTCGGAGAAGAAAGCGCGCGACGCACGGACAACGACCAGGATATCGAGGTGCGCTTCCGGCCGGTCGTGGCCGAGGAGAGCCCGTTCGAGCCCGTGCTCGCCCCGGTGCCTGCCGACTACCTGGGGGGACAACCATGATGCGCCTGCTGCTCGCCACCGCGGCCGCGTTCACGCTGACCACCTTCGTCCAGGCCCAGGCCACCGACCTGCGAGGCAGGGTCGTGGATGCCACCAGCGGCAACGGCATCGAGAACCTGCAGGTCAAGCTCACGCCCCCGCGCCAGTCGAAGGCGCCGATCCGACTCGCGCGGACGACGCGTGACGGCAGCTTCACCGTGGCGCAGCTCGTGGCGGGCCGCTACCTCGTGGAGGTCTCACAGGGCGTGACGCTGCTCTATCGCGCCGAAGTGAACGCCACGGGCACGACGCGCCTGGACATCCCGCTGAAGCGGCGGGCGCCGTAGCGGGTGGCGTCCCGGCAAAGCCCGGGGCGTCGCGCTGCCGTCCGGCCTGTGGCTACTCGATCCGCCGCACCCGGACCGCATGCGGGTCCGCGCGCTCCACGCCGTCATCGCCGACGTTGGTCAGCCTGAGCAGGCCCACCATCCGTCCGTCGCGGCCGTCGCCTGCGACCTCGAGGACAGCCAAGCCCGGCGTGCTGCCGGTGGCGATGTGCGGATCTCCGCTGAGCGGCGTCGGCCCGCGGAACGCCACGAACACGCGGGAGCCGTCGGGCGAGATGTCCGTCAGGTCGGGCGCCGCGTTGTCAGTGAAGGCACCGTTCAGCGCGATCGTCCCCACATGACCGCCGTCAGCGGTCGAGAGGACCTCGGCGGTGTCTGCGTGACGATCCATCACCCACACGTAGCTCCCGCCGCCCGTGGCCACCATCCCGTGGGAGTCGTGCTCACCGCTTCTGGCAAACACCACGGCGGGCGCCGGAGCATTCGGCGCCGGCGAGCTTCCGTTCGTGGCAAAGGCGTCGAGGCACCGCGGGCGAGAGCGGCCGCGTTCAGGGGACGTGGACCTCGAGACGCGCGAG